>CANJHI010000026.1 GCA_947474005.1 Alphaproteobacteria bacterium
GCCATCAGGTGCGCGGCCTCGAGCAGCGTCTCGGATTAAAATTGTTCGTGCGCCGCAACCGCTCCCTGCTGCTCTCCGAGGCGGGCCAGGCCTATCTGCCCGCGGTACGCGGGGCGTTCGACCAGTTGAACGAGGCGACCGAGAAGCTGCTGCAGAAGGACCGCGGCGGCCACCTCACCGTCACGACCACGGCCTCCTTCGCGATGAAATGGCTGGTGCCGCGCCTCGGCGGCTTCCAGCGCGCCAATCCGGAGATCGACGTCCGGATCAGCACTGGCACCGGGCTGATCGACTTTGGCCGCGAGGATGTCGATATCGGCATCCGCTACGGTCGCGGCCACTGGCCCGGGCTGACGGCCGAACGGCTGGTCAGCGAGGACGTCATGCCGGTCTGCGCGCCGTCGCTCCTCAAGGGTCCCAACCCGCTCAAGAAGCCGGCCGATCTCAAGCGCTTTACCTTGCTCCATATCAGCAGCTTTCCCGACGATTGGCAGGTCTGGCTGACCGCGGCCGGCGCGAAGGGCATCGACGCCTCGCGCGGCGTGTCGTTCGACTTTCCGGTGGCGGCCTACCAGGCGGCGATGGACGGACTCGGTGTGGCGCTTGGGCGCCATCCGCTGGTGGCCCCCGATCTCAAGGCCGGCCGGCTGGTCGTGCCCTTCGACTTCAAGATGTCGAGCGAGTTTGCCTACTACCTCGTCTATCCGCAGGAGGCGATCCGGCGGCGCAAGATCAAGGCGTTCCGCGACTGGCTGATGCCGCTGGCCGACCTCGGGCCGCGCCCCAGCTAGAGAACCGGGCCTAAAGTGCCCTGAGGAACGCCACCAGGTCGCGCTTGTCGGCATCGCTCAGCGTGTCCTTGCTGTCGCTCTTCTTCTTGTAGAAATCCCACATGAAGGCCACGGTCTCGTCGAGGCTGCCGAAGCGGCCGTCGTGGAAATAGGGTCCGGTCTTCGACACGTTGCGCAGCGATGGCACCTTGAAGGCGCCGCCACTGCCGACATCCTCGGGGCCCTTCTTGTCGTAGGACGCCGGCACATGGCAGCTCATGCAGCCCGCCTTGCCGGCGAACAGGTCGTAGCCACGCTTGACGTCGGCCTGCGCCGTGTTGCGCGGCGTGCCGTCCGGATTGAGGAACGGTGCCGGTCCGTTGGGCAGCGATCTCACGTAGGCTGCCAGCGCCTCCAGCGTCTCCTTGGCAGGCTCCTCGCCTTTCATGCGGTTGACGATGATGCCGCGGATGTTGGTTTCGATCGACGGGATGTTGCCGGCCCACGACCATTCGGCCAGGCGCGTTCCCGCCCCCCACATGGTGGGGGTGCTGCGACCGCGGGGGTCGCCGTCCGGAACGACGTCCAGCCCGACGTAGGTCTTGTTGTCGGTATGGCCGTTCATCGGATGGCAGGTGGCGCAGGAAACCTGGCCGCTGCCTGAAAGGCTCTTGTCGTTGAAAAGGGCGCGGCCTCTCTCGATCTTCTGGTCGGCCGTCTGGGCACTGGCCTGGGCGAATGCCGGCAGTGGCAGGGCCACGAGGGCGGCGATGACGAGTAGACGCTTCATGCCTGTCTCCATCCCGGATTTTCGTTTCTTGTTGTGAATTTACGTACGCCCACCGCCGGTGGATCACAAGCCACGGCGCCGTTACTTGCATTTACAAATAACTAAACCAGGCCGATCATCGGCGTCCGGAGGGGACGTCATGCAATTCGGCTACTTCACGCTGAGCGACAATCGCTATCCTGGCAATTCGCGCGCGCCCGAGCAGTTCATCAAGGACATCTTCGCCGAGGCCTTGTGGGCCGAGAAGGTCGGGCTGAACTCGGCCTGGATCGGCGAGCACCATTTCAATCTTTTGGGCGTCAATGCCTCGCCGCTCGCCATCCTGGCGCAGCTCGCGGGCGCCACGACCAAACTGCGCCTGGCGCCGGCCGTCACGTTGCTGCCGGTGCATCATCCGCTGCATGTCGCCGAGGAATGGGCGACGCTCGATCTGCTGTCGGGTGGCCGCGTCGATTTCGCCGCCGGCCGCGGCTACGACCGCAAGGAGTACGAGCCGTTCCAGGCGCCGTTCGGAGAATCCGCCGAATTGTTCGCCGAAGGGCTGGAGATCGTGTGGCGCGCCTGGACCGAGCCCGGGAAGTGGTCGCACAAGGGCAAGTTCTACCAGTTCGACGACATCGAGATCCGGCCGCGGCCGGCCCAGAACCCTCTCCGGCCCTATGTCGCCTGCTTTTCGCGGCCGTCGATGGAGCTGGCGGCCAGGAACGACTGGAACGTGATCTACGCCCCGTTCGCCGCTGCCATGGTCTACGGCTCGCTGGCCGATGCCGTGCGCAGCTACCGCGAGACGTGCGAGGCCACGTTCAAGCGGCCGATGCGGCGCGCCATGTGCTCCTACTTCGTGCACATCGCGTCGACGCCGGAGGAGGAGCACTACGGCAAGCAGGCCCTGGTGCGCTATTTCCAGGACGCGCTGATCGGTGCCTTCCCGTCTTCGTCGGGCGAGAACGTGCCGCCGACCTACAAATACTTCGTCGAGATCGTGAACATCCTGCGCGACATGCGGCCGGAGAAGCTCACCGACAAGTCGATCCTGTGCGGCAGCCCCCAGCACATCGTCGACACGCTGAAGCAGGTCGAGGCCGCCGGCATCGCCGAGGTGATTCTCTACTTCAACTACGGGCAGATACCGCACGCCCTGGTGAAGGAGCAGATGGAGCGCTTCATGCGCGAGGTGGCGCCGCACTTCCTTCGGTAGGATCCGTGTTCAGCGCCCGGTGTCATCCCGAACGAAGTGAGGGATCCTTGTTGCAGCTCCAAAGATCCCTCGGACGGAATTTACCATGAGCCTGTCGAATGGGCCTGGGGATGACAATCTCCTCGTGTCATCCGTCTGTGCGTCCGATGTCGATCGAGGAGAAATCTGATCCCATGGGTCCGCTCGACGGTTATCTGCCGTACCTGCTGAACCGTGCGGGCGCGCGCATCGCCACGGCGTTCAGCGAGGAGGTGCGCCCGCTCGGCGCCACCCTGCAGACCTGGCGCGTGCTGGCCGCCCTTCACGAACGCGACGGTCGCCGCATGGGTGATCTGTCGGAAACAACGTCCATCGAAGTGTCGACGCTGACGCGCCTGGTCGACGGCATGGAGAAGAGTGGGCTGGCGGCCCGCCGCCGCGATACCAGCGATGCCCGTGTGGTTACTCTTTTCGTCACGGCGGCTGGTCGGCGGATGACGCAAAAAATCTTGCCCATTGCCCAGCGCTACGAAAAAGTAGCCCTCCAAGGTTTTAGCGAGGCAGAGGCTGCGATGCTGAAAGCGGCGCTGCACCGTGTCTACGACAACATGGATGCCCTTCAGGCGCCGTAAGGAGATTTCGATGGCTCGTATCGCGTCACTCGACGACCTGAGGCGCATCATTCCCGAGCCGCGTCCGGCGTCGCGCAGCAAGATCCTGGACGCGCTGGACGAGCAGTCGATCGACTTTTTGAAGCGCTGTCCCTTCGCGCTGATCGGCACTGTATCGGCCGACGGCACGCTCGAAGTCTCGCCCAAAGGCGACGAACCGGGCTTCATTCGGATGGAGGATCCGCGCACCCTGCTGATCCCCGAGCGCATCGGAAACAACCTGGCCTTCGGCCTCACCAACATGGTCACCAACGGCAAGATCGGCATGATCTGCCTGGTGCCGGCGACCGGCGAGACGCTGCGCATCTCCGGCACGGCGGAGATCTACGACGATGCCGACCTGGTGGCGTCTCTTTCCTCGCTCGGCAAGCCGGCGCTGCTGGCTACGCGCGTGCGCATCCAGCATTGCTACTTCCACTGCGCCCGCTCGATCGTGCGGGCCAAGCTGTGGGACCCCAAGGCCTGGCCAGCGCCCGGCCGCATATCGTTCGGCAAGATCATCGCGCCGCGGGTCGGCGCCGGTGACGATTTGGCAGCGCAAATCGACGCAAGCGTCGAGGGCGCCTACACGACGCGGCTCTGGCAGAACAGCTAGACACTGCTCATTGCTGGGAGCGCGCCACTTCGGGCGGAGGTTACTCCGCCCGAAGTGGCGCGCTCCCAGCAATGCATGAGTAGCTTGAGCGGAACTGCCCTCAGCGGGACGCGCGGGCCTCGCGGAACGAGATAAGGCGGCGTTCCGTCTCGTCCCACAACACCAGCCGGACGCAACGGAAACTCTGGAACAGGGTCAGGCGGCCGACATTGCGCAGTTCCGGATGGTCCTCCAGCACGCGCGGCAGCCGGTAGTAGGGGATCCGGCTGCACAGATGGTGCACGTGGTGCACACCGATGTTGCAGGTGAACCAGCGCAGGAAGGCCGGCAGGTCGTAATGCGAGCTGCCGTGCAGGGCGGCGTCATGCAGGTTCCACTCGCCGTCATTTGCCCAGGTCGTGTCCTCGAACTGGTGCTGGATGTAGAACAGCCACACGCCGACCGAGGCCGACAACAGCAGGATCGGCAGGTGGATGAGAAGGAATGCCTTGATCCCGACGAGCCAGATCAGCAGCGCGGCGATCGTGGCGATCGCCAGGTTGGTCGCCATGGTGCTGATCCAGGGCCGCCAGCCGTCGCGCATCAGCCCGACCGGCAGACGATGTTGCAGGATGAAAAGATAGGCCGGTGCCAAGCCGAACATGAACAAGGGGTGGCGATAGACGCGGTAGCGCAGCCGGCCCCAGAACCCGCGCGCGCGATACTCGTCGACCGTGAGCGTATCGACGTCGCCCAAGCCGCGGCGGTCGAGATTGCCGGTGGACGCATGGTGCGTGGCGTGGGTGCGCCGCCACACGTCGTGCGGCGTGAGCGTCGCTACGCTGACGATGCGCCCGATCCAGTCGTTGGCGAGGCGCTGGCGGAAGAAGGCGCCGTGGCTGCAGTCGTGCTGGATGGCGAAAAGCCGGACCAGGAAGCCGGCCGCGGCGATGGCCAGCGGCAGGGCGAGCCAGTAGCCGATATCGAGCGTCGCCCAGGCGAGCGCCCACAAGGCGGCGAGCGGTATGACGGTGATGGCGATCTCGACGATGCTGCGGCCGTTGCTCGGTTGCCGGTACCGCGCCAGAAGCTGCGTCCAGGCGCGGGCATCGGCGACGCGCGTGTTAGCTTCCACAGGTTCTTGGTTTGCCAATTGGGAGAGCTTTCCTGCCAGGGGCAACGGCGTCGGCGTCGGCGCGCACCGTCCCATTCGCCCTTAGGCGGGCAGTGCGACAAAAGCAACGAGCGAAGTGGCCCACAGGTCGAATCCCTCGGCGATCAGGCGCGATCAAGCCGACTGTGGCCGCCGTGTGGCAGATCCCGCCGGGGCCCTGCCGGAGCTCCTCGGCGCCGGCACGGGCTTGGCCCTGATCCGCACCGCGCGGCCGTCCGGCTGATCCATGTCGAAGGCGCCGGTCTGGCGGACGAGATCGCTCAGTTTGCGAAAACCGTAGGTGCGGGGATCGAAGTCGGAGGCGATGTTGGCCAGGCGCTGGCCGACCGCGCCCAGCCCGACCCAGCCGTCTTCGCTTTCCATCTGGGCGATCGCCTTGGCCAGGATCGGCACTGCCGCACTCACCGGCTGCAGCGATTTGGGCGAAGGTCCCTGGTCGGGCGTCGACACTTCGGCCTCCGGCAGGAGGTTTTCCGTATAGACGAACCGTCGGCAGGCCTGGCGGAAGCTCTCGGGTGTCTTCTGCGCGCCGAAGCCGTAGACGTCGGCACCCTCTTCGCGCAGGCGCGACGCGAGCCGCGTAAAATCGCTGTCGGACGAGACGAGACAGAAGCCGTCGAACCGGCGGCTGTGCAGCAGGTCCATGGCGTCGATCACCAGGGCGATGTCGGAGGCGTTCTTGCCCGAGGTGTAGGCGAACTGCTGGTAGGGATCGATCGCGTACTTCTGCAGGATCTCGGACCACGATTTTAGCCGGGGACTCGAGAAATCGCCGTAGATCCTGCGCACGCTGGCCTCGCCGAACTTGGCGACCTCCTCGAACAGTCCCGCGGCGATGCGAGGCGAGGTGTTGTCGGCGTCGATCAGGACGGCGAAGCGGCGCAGGCGGTTGTCTTCGGCCATGCTGGCACCTCGCTGGAATTTAAGCCGAAGACCTCTCGTAGATCGCGTCGACATGAATGTCGGCGCAATCGAGCAGCGGGAAAGGCGACGTACCGCCCTGGAAGGCGAGGAACAGGTCGGTGCCGCCCAGCATGATCGCCTGCGTGCCGCGCTGCATCAGCTGCTCGCCCGCCTTGAAGAACACATCCCGCTGCGGGGCGGTGACGCGGCCGATCTGCGCCATCGCCATGTAAGCAGCCCCCACCTGATCGAACATGTCGCCGTCGGGTGCCACGAGCTCGGCCGATGAGACGCCGCCATAGAGCTTGGTCTGCATGACCAGCCGCGTGCCCAGCACGCCGATCTTCTGGAGACCGGACTTCCTGATCGCGGCATCGACGGCGCGGACGCCGTGGACCAGCGGCAGCGGCGAAATCGGCAGCAGCTCGTCGATGCAGAAATGCCCGCCCATCGACGTGACGGCGGCGGCCTGGGCCCCGGCGGCTTTGAGGCGCCCGATCAGGCCGGCGAAGATCTCGGCCTGGCGGCCGGGATTGCCGCCGGTCAGGTTTTTGGACATCTCGCGCACGTCGGCATGGGCGATCGTGCAGTCGAGCGGGACGCCGGCGGCGACGTGACGGTCGATCAGGCCGCGGTAATAGAAGTCAGTTGCGGCTGGACCTATGCCGCCGATGAGTCCGATATACATGCCGTGACTGTCTCTTATTGCCCGACGCGCGGCAACTGGCTGGCAGCGCACGCCGATTTGCGGTTGAGCCTCAGTTTGAAATCCAGCGGCCCTGCATGAAATGGCGACCGACAGTTCCAGACAAACGACCGACATGGCATACTGACGATGGAAAATATCCGACGTCGTGGCGTTGATCGATAAAGCCGCTCCCGCGCCGAAGCCGCGCGGGCCCCTATCGCCAGCACGTCGCCGCCTAGGCGGGCGCCCAGTGGTAACTCGGAGATACCAATGTATACGGCTTTGGTAATCGGTGCGATTTTCGTCATCGTGCTGGGCGTGCCTGCGACCATGTGGCTAACAAAACTAATAAGGCCACCGAAACCGGACGACGAAGCGATCGACCGGAGGGTCGAGGAGGCACGGCGGCGCCTCGACAGGACGCACTACTAGGGCCTGAGATTTTTCAAACTAACGCAGTGCTCGATTTGCAGGTTCAGCAGAATTCAGCTATGTTTTTCGCTACGATGGGCGCTTTCTGAGCCCATCCAAACAACGCCCCCGGATCCGTCCGCGGGCGTTTTTCTTTGCCCAAACAGGACTTTCAAATGACTGGAATCAAACGCTGCTGGCGGCCGCAGGGCCGCTTCCTGCGCGAATTCGCGCGCACCGGCTCGGTCTCCGCCGCCTGCCGCGCTGCAGGCCTCGCGCGCCGCACCGTCTACAACTGGCGCGACGCCGATGCCGACTTCCGCCGCCGCTGGGCGGGCGCGCGCGAGCGCGGCGTCGGGCGCCTGCGCGACGAGATCATGGAGCGCGCGATGATCGGCGCCGAGGTCCCCGTGTGGCATGACGGCCGGATCGTCGATCATGTCACGGAGCCCGACTCCTGCGTCCTGTGGAAACTACTGCAGGCACTGCATGCAGAGACCTACGGGCCAAGGGCGGCGGAGCTGCGCGCCAAGCGCGAGCGCAATGCCGAACTCGCGCGCCGGCTGGACGAGGCCGAACCGCGCGTGGCGGCCTACGAGGCCAGACTCCAGGCCGAGCGCGACGCCGCGCTCAAGGGGCAGGAGAAATCCCATGACGCCGGGTAGACGGCGCCGGTGGCACAGCCGATCAGGGGGCGATTCGCCTGTCGGCTCAAGGACATGAGCCCGATCCGCGGCACAGGCAGCGGGACAACGCGTGGCACAACGAGCTGTGCCAAAAACAGCCCTCTCAGCGTGCCGCCTTGCGCTGGAAAATCAGGTTGGCGATCAGGGTGAGGCCGAGCGTTACCGACATCAGGATGAAGGCAATGGCGCCGCCGAACGGCCAGTTGGCCTGCTGGGTGAACTGGTTATAGACCAGCGGCGCCATCATCTTGAACAGCGGCCCGCCCAGCAGGAAGGGCGTGGCGTAGGCGTTCATCGCCAGGATGAAGCAGAGGATGGTGCCGGCCAGGATGCCGGGCATGGCGAGCGGCCAGAGCACGCGGCGGAACATGGTGAGGGGCGGGGCGCCCAGGCTGAAGGCGGCTTCCTCGACGGCACGGTCGATGCTCTCGATCACGCTCTGCAGCGTCAGCACCATGAAGGGCAGGTTGACGGCGATGATGCCGATGATGACCGCCTTCTCGGTGTACATGATCTCGATCGGCTTCTCGATCAGGCCGAGGCCTTGCAGGCTCGCATTGAAGAAGCCCTTGTTGCCGAAAATCACCATCCAGCCGGCCGAGCGCACGGCATTGCCGACGAACAGCGGCAGCACGGTGAGGATGATCAGCACGTTCTTGAAGCGGCTCTGCGTGCGCGCCATCACATAGGCGAGCGGAAAGCCCAGGACCAGGCAGGCCGCCGTCACCATGACGGCGATGCGCACCGTCGTGCCGAGGATGGCCGTGTAATAGGGGTCGGTGAAGAACTTGACGTAGTTCGCGATCGTGACGGCCTCAACCATCATCTTCTTGGTCGCGACGAAGTCGTTCAGGCTGTAGCGGAACAGATAGGCCAGCGGCGCCAGCAGGCAGATCGCGACGAAGATCGTCGCCGGCGCCAGTAGCGCCGTCGCGGTCAGGCCCTCGCCCCGTCGTTTCTCGACGACGGGGCCCGTTGCGACGGCGGTGGCGCTCATGCGGCTTCGGCTAGGACTTGGGCTAGGACTTGAACGACTTGTTCCACCATTCCTGGAAGGCGGCATCGTTCTTGGCGATGTAGGCGTAGTCGAGATCGACCAGGCGCTTTTCTTCTTCCGGCGTGAAGCCGATGCGCTTCTGCACCTTCTCCGGCACCTTGGCGTCGGTGACGGTCGGGTTGTAGCCCATGTCGACGGCGAAGCCTTCCTGCGCCGAGGCCGCCATCATGGCGTCGAGATAGGCATAGGCGCCGGCCTTGTTGGGGGCGTTCTTCGGCATGACGAAGCCCGAGACGTACATCGGCACGCCTTCCTTGGGCGCCACGGTCTCGACATTGATGCCGGCGTCCTGCCACTGCACGGCGCGCGCCTTCCACATGATGCCGCAGGCGATTTCCTCGGTCTTGAGTGCCTGGGCGAAGGCCTCGTTCGATGGATAGATACGCGCCCCCGCCTTCTTGCATTCGATCAGGCGCGCCTTGCCGGGCTCGACATTGCTCATCGAGCCGCCCGAGGCGAGGCCCGCCGCCATCATCGTGTACTGGTACTGGATGTCGATGATACCGAGCTTGTTGCCATGCTTGGGATCAAGCGTGTCGGCGAAGCCGGTCGGCGCCGCCATCAGCTTGGGGTTATAGAGCACGACCTTGCCGGAATAGATGTGGCCGATGCCGTAGGGATACTTCATCGCCGGGATCAGGTTCTTGGCATTGGGCATCTTGGAATAGTCGAGGGTCTCGACGACGCCCTGCTCGCTGAGCTCGAACATGTCGGTCGACGAGAAGCCCGACACGTCGGTGGTGCCGCGGCGCAGCGCCTTCTCGGCCACGATCTTGGTCTTGCGCGGCGGCGCATTGGCCTCGTCCTTGACCACGTCCCAGCCCTTGGGCGCGAGCAGCGGCGTTTCGATGTTCTTGGCCAGCAGGCGCGAATAGTCGCCGCCCCAGGTGCCGACGACGATGCGCTTGTTGTCCTGCGCGCGGACGATGGAGGGCGCGCCCAGCGCAAGGGCGGCGCCGCCCAGGACGGCGCGGCGGTTGATCGTTGAGTTGGACATGAAGCTCTCCTGTTTGGTTTCTTAAGTCGTAAACACCTGGCCGGCCGACAGGGGCCAGCCGACATGGACGGGCTGCCCGACATCCGGCGAAAAGCCACCCTCGCGATTGGCGATCTGCACCACCAGCCGGTCGGCCGGCGAGAGGCGTACATGGATGTCGATCAGCGAGCCGAGATACGAGACGAATTCCACCGTACCTGATAGCCGATTGTCGAGTCCCTCCAGTGGGACCAAGCCGATTTCGACCCGTTCGGGCCGGAGCGACAGCACGGCCGGGCCTGTCTTGTCGCCGGTGCATTTCAGCTCGAGGCCGCCGCTGGTCCGGAAGTGGCCGGGCGTCCCGATCGTGCCGTCGAGAAAGGTACTACGGCCGACGAAGCCGGCGACGAAGCGATTGGCCGGGCGTTCGTAGAGATCGCGCTGGCTGCCGACCTGGCGCACCTCGCCCTCGCTCATCACGACGAGGCGGTCGGCCATGGTGAGGGCCTCTTCCTGATCGTGGGTTACCATGACCGTGGTGAGGCCGAGCTGGCGTTGCAGCTCGCGGATCTCGACCCGCACTTCCTGGCGCAGCTTGGCGTCGAGGTTGCTGAGCGGCTCGTCGAGCAACAGCACGTCGGGCCGGATGGCGAGCGCGCGGGCAAGCGCCACGCGCTGCTGCTGACCGCCGGAGAGCTGGCGCGGCAAGCGGCCGCCATAGCCGTCGAGGCGGACGAGGGCGAGCACCTCCTCGACGCGCTTGCCAATGTCGGCGCGCGGGATCTTGCGCATCTCGAGACCAAAAGCGACGTTCTGGGCCACGGTGAGGTGCGGGAAGAGCGCGTAGCTCTGGAACACCATGCCGGCGTTGCGCTTCCAGGGCGGCAGCTGTGTCACGTCCTGGCCGCCCAGCAACACGTGGCCGGCCGTCGGCTCGATGAAGCCCGCGACCATGCGCAGCGTCGTGGTCTTGCCGCAGCCCGAGGGCCCGAGCAGCACGAGGAATTCGCCATCGGCAATGGAGAGCGAGACGTCGCGCACGGCATGGAAGTCGCCGTAGCGCTTGACCAGGTTCTGGATTTCGAGGCGCGCCATCTCAGACCACCCGCGAGAGCTTGACGTAGCGGTCGGTGACCAGCATGGCGATGGCGATCAGCAGGATCTGGATCACCGAGACCGCGGCGATGGTGGGATCGATCTTCCACTCCAGGTACTGGAGGATGACGATGGGCAGGGTCGTGCGGCCGGCGCCGACCAGGAACAGGCTCATCTCGAGATTGCCGAAGGAGGTGACGAAGCCGAACAGCGCGCCGGCCACGATGCCGGGCCGGATCGACGGCAGGGTGATGCGCCAGAAAGTAACCCAGGCGTTGGCGCCGAGGTTTTGCGCCGCTTCCTCGATGGCACGGTCGACGCCGACGAGGCTCGCCGTCACCAGCCGCACCACCCAGGGAATGACGATGACGATATGGCCGGCGACCAGCGCGTAGAAGGTCCCCAGGACGTCGACATCGAGCGCATTCTCGGCCTCGACATGGAACACGTACATCGCCGTGCCCAGCACGACGCCCGGCACCACCACCGGCAACAGCAGCAGGTTGGCCAGCGGCCCGCGACCCTTGAAGTTGTAGCGCACGAGACAGAGCGCAGCCGGCACGCCCAGCGCCAGCCCGATCGCCGTCGCCAGCACGCCGACGCGGAAGGAAAGCGAGAACCCGTCGACGAATTTCCGCTGATCGAGGATGGCTGCGAACCATTTCAGGCTGTAGCCCTCGGGCGGAAAGGATGGGATTTCCTGACGGAAGAAAGCGAGCCACACCACGAAGATCAGCGGCAGCAAGATATAGGCCAGCGCCAGGCCAGCCGCGCCGTTCAGGGCCCAGCGTCCGGCGCGGCGGCGGATGACGGTGAGGCTCGTCATCGGACCGCGGGCTTCCCGGCCCGCCTCATGAGAGGAGCGGGCCTTGAGGCCCGCGGTCCAATGAGGCGTGCCATCACAGCGTGTTCTTGTGGAAGTGGCCGCCCTTCACGATGGCCGACAGATGCGGGCCGCCGTCCTTGAACAGGGCGAGGTTCTTCAGCGGATCGCCGTCGACGACCAGGAGATCGGCAAAAGCGCCGGGTTCGATCACACCCAGCTTGCCTTCCTGGCGCACGACCTCGGCGCCGATCAGGGTCGCCGAGCGGATGACGTCGATGGCGGGCATCACCTCGCCACGGATCTGGAACTCGCCGGTCTGCTCGTCCTCGAGCGCACCCAGGAGATCGGAGCCGTAGGCCATCTTCACGCCGGCCTTGCGGCAATGCTCGAGCTCGGCGAAGCCATATTTCAGCACCTCGTCGTTCTTCTCCAGCATCTCGGGCGGCATGCCGAGTTCCTTGGCGCGCCGCTTCATGGCGTCATAGGTGACGAGATTGGGGATCATGTAGACACCCTTCTTGGCCATCAGCCTGGCCGTGGGCGCATCCACCAGATTGCCGTGCTCGATGGTGCGCACGCCGCAATTGACGGCGCGGGTGATCGCCTCGGGCGTATAGGCATGGGTCAGCACGTAGCGGCCGAAGGCGTGGGCCTCCTCGACCGCGGCGGTGATCTCCTCGACGGTGAACTGCAGAGATTCCAGCGGATCGTAGGGCGAGGCGACGCCGCCCGAGACCATCAGCTTCACCTGGTCGGCGCCCTGGCGCATCTGCTCGCGGGCAGCCTTGCGTACTTCGTCCGGGCCGTCGGCGATGCAGCGGATGAACACCATGCCGTTGCAGCAGAGGCAGGGCGGTCCGATGTCGGTGCGGCGGTTGCGGTCGTTGTGACCGCCCGTGGGCCCGATCGAGCGGCAGGAGATGAACATGCGCGGTCCCGGGATCAGGCCCGATTCGACGGCGGTCTTGGTGCCCCAGTCGGCGCCGCCGGCATCGCGCACGGTGGTGAAGCCGCGGTCCAGCATGCGCTTCAGGCGGCCCGCGGAGCGAGCCATCATCAGCGTGAGCGGCACCGCCTCCATGCGGTTGATGTAGACCTCGCTGTGATGCGTATGGACGTGGCAGTCGATCAGGCCCGGCATCAGGGTGCGCTTGCCGCAATTCACGACCTGGGCCTTGGCCGCCTTGATCGGCTTGGCCGAGACTTCCTTGATGCGGTCGCCCTCGACCAGCACTTCGTAGCCACCGCGCGCCTCTTTCCAGCGCGGATCGAGCAGATTGAGATTCTTGAACAGGAAGGACATTGGCAGCCTACACTCCTTGTCATCCCGAGGCCGAAGGCCGAGGGATCTTTACTGGTCCCGAAGGATCCCTCGCTACGCTCGGGATGACAGTCGGTTCTTATGAAACTTGCCGGCCTTCATGATCACCGGCAGATGGGCGCCCTGGTCGAGGAAGAGTTCGAGCTTCTTCAGCGGATTACCGTCGACCACGATCAGGTCGGCGAAGGCGCCCGGCTCGACGATGCCGAGCTTGCCCTCCTGGCGCAGGATCTCGGCGCCGACGATGGTGGCCTGCCGGATGATCTCCAGCGGCTTCAGAACCTCGGCGCGGAACATGAATTCCCGGCTCTGTTCGACCTGGAGCGGCCCCAGGAGATCGCTGCCGTAGCCCACTTTCACGCCGGCCTTCTTGCAAATTTCGAGCGAGCGCAGGGCGCCGCCGAGCACGATGTCGTTTTTTTCCAGCATGTCGGCGGTCATGCCGAAGCTCGCCGCCTTCTCCTTCATCACGAAGTAGGTGACGAGGTTGGCGATCATGTAGCCGCCCTTCGACGCCAGCAACCTGGCCGACTTGGCGTCGATCAGGTTGCCGTGCTCGATCGTACGGACGCCGTTGGTGACGGCGCGGGTGATGGCCTCGGGCGTATAGGCATGGGCCAGCACGTAGCGGCCGAAGTTCTTGGCCTCGTCGGTCGCGGCGGCGATCTCGGCCTCGGAAAATTGCAGGGAATCCAGCGGATCGTAGGGCGAGGCGACGCCGCCGGAGCACATGATCTTCACCTGGTCGGCGCCCTGGCGCATCTGCTCGCGCACTGCCTTGCGCACCCCGTCGGCGCCGTCGGCAATGGCCATGCTGTAGACCATGGCGTTGCAGCAGCCGCAGGAGGGCATGCCCTGGTCGGTGCGGCGGCGGGAATCCGAGTGGCCGCCGGTCGGGCCGATGGCGCGGCCGGAAATGAACAGGCGCGGCCCGGGGATCAGGCCCGACTCGACGGCGGTCTTGATCCCCCAATCGGCGCCGCCGGTATCCCGTACAGTCGTGAAGCCGCGGTTGATCATGCCTTTCATGAGGTCGGCGGCGCGGGCAGTGAGCAGTGTCAACGGCACCGATTCGAGGTTGCGGATGTTCACCTCGCTCAGGAAGACATGGACGTGGCAGTCGATCAGGCCGGGCATCAGCGTGCGTTTGCCGCAGTCCACGACCTGGGCGCCGCTGGACTTGATCGGCTTGGCCGACACTTCTTTTATGTGTTGGTCCTCGACCAAAACCTCGTAGCCGCTGCGCGCTTCGGTCCAGCGCGGGTCCAACAGATTGAGATTCCTGAACAAATACTGCGACATCGAGGCCCCTTCGAATCCGGCGCGTAGCCTACGCCGGCCGCTGCTTTGGCGCTACAGTCGGCACACCATGCGCCGCATCGTCGTCTTCGGAACCACAGGATCGGGCAAGAGTTGGCTGGCCGAACGGCTCGCCAGCGAGAAAGGCCTGCGCTTGGTCGAGCTCGATGCGCTGTTCTGGGGACCGGACTGGCAGCCGGCCCCGCTCGAGCTCTTCCGCCACCGCGTCGAGTGCGAGACGCGCGACGGCGACTGGATCGCGGTCGGCATCTACGGTCAGGTGCGCGACATCGTCTGGCAACGCGCCGACACGCTGGTCTGGCTCGACCTGCCGTTACCGCTCGTGATGTGGCGCCTGCTCTGGCGCACGTTGCGCCGAATCGTGACGCGGGAAGATCTGTGGGGTACCGGCAATCGCGAGTCGCTGCGGCGGACCCTGCTCAGCCGCGATTCCATCCTGCTGTGGGCGCTCAGGACCCACGGTCGCAACCGCCGCCGCTTCGGTGAGGAGTGCGCCAATTTTGCCGCCGGCAGAACGGTGATCCGCCTCAGGAGCTCACGCGACGTCGAGCGTTTCGTCGCCGGCCACGCCGGCCTCGCGCAGCCATTGGCCGCCTGAAGCATGTCGGTCCATAGCTTCTCGTGCCTCGACGGCCACACCTGCGGCAATCCGGTGCGGTTGGTGACGGGCGGTGTACCGCTGCTCGACGGCGCGACAATGAGCGAACGCCGGCTCGACTTCCTCGCGCGCCACGATTGGATCCGCAAGGCGCTGATGTTCGAGCCGCGCGGCCACGATGTCATGTCCGGTTCGATGCTCTATCCGCCGACGCGGGCCGATTGCGACGTCGGCATTCTCTTCATCGAGGTGAGTGGCTGCCTGCCGATGTGCGGCCACGGCACCATCGGCACCGTGACCATGGCGGTCGAGAACGGGCTGGTCTCGCCTGCGACGCCCGGCGTGCTCAATCTCGACACGCCGGCCGGCCACGTGGTGGCGCGTTACGAGCAGAACGGTCGCTTCGTCGAAAGCGTGCGGATCACCAATGTCGCCTCGTATCTGGCGATGACCGACGTCACGGTCGAGGTGCCGGGCCTCGGTGAACTCACGTTCGATATTTCCTACGGCGGAAATTTCTATGCCATCCTCGAGCCGCAGAAGAACTTCGCCGGCCTCGAAGCGATGACGGCGGGCGACGTGCTGCGCTATTCGCCGGTCGTGCGGAAGCTTCTCAACGAAAAGATCCAGCCCGTGCATCCCGAGAACCCGACCATCAAGGGCATCGGCCACGTGATGTGGACGGGCAAGCCGCGCGACCCCCGGGCGCAGGGACGCAACGCGGTGTTCTACGGCGACAAGGCGATCGACCGCTCCCCCTGCGGCACCGGGACCTCGGCGCGCATGGCCCAGCTCGCGGGGCGGGGCCGGCTCAAAGTCGGTGACGAGTTCGTGCATGAAAGTATCATCGGTTCACTGTTCGACGGCCGGGTCGAGGCGACGGCCCACGTCGGCAATCACGAAGCCATCGTGCCCTCGATCTCAGGTTGGGCCCGTCAGCACGGCATCAACACGATCTTCGTCGACTCGCGCGATCCCTTCGCGCAAGGCTTTCAGGTCGCCTAGGCAATCACTCTGCGGCCTTGGCCGCCGGCGCCGGGGCACGCACGCCGCCCTTGGTGAACATCGCATCGATCTCGGATGCACTGAAACCGAGCTCACGCAGGATATCCGGTCCGTCCTCGCCGATGTGCGGGGCGTGCTGCTGGGGTTCGTGCGTCGCGGCGGGCGGTAGCCCCGGGATGTTGGCGACCGGCATGCGGCCAAAGCCGTCCTGCTCGATCCAGTCGATCGCCCCCGATTCCTTCACATGCGGATGGTCGAGGTAATCGGTGTAGTTGTTCACCCGCTCGCAGAACACGTCCTTGGGCTGCAGGATCGCGATCCATTCCTCGGTGGTCTTGGTTGGCATCGTCTCGTTCAGCGCCTTGATGATCTTCGCGGCGTTCTTGATGCGATCGTTGTGGCCCTGCAACTCGGGATCGTCGGCGATGTCCTGGCGGCCGATCAGCTCGAACAGCAGCCGGAAGTGATGCGGCCGCATGGCGCTCACCATGATGTAGCCGTTCTTCGACTTGTAGCTGCCGGCCGGCATGTAGAGGACTGGCGGCGCGCCCTTGGAGAAAATCCATTCCATCAGCTTGGCGCCCTGGAAGGCGGCGGCCGAGCGCATCAGGCTCGAATCGATGAAGCAGCCTTCGTTGTAGCGCAACTGGCGCATCAGGGCCGGGGCCAGCGCCTGGAAAGTGTAGAGGCCGGTCGTGACATCGACGGCGATCATGCCCTGACGCCATGGCGTGCCGTCCGGCATCTTGTTCATCACCATCATGCCGCTGAAAGCCTGGATGAGGCCGTCGACTGTCGGCCGCTTGCTGTAGGGCCCGGTCTGGCCGAAGCCCGAGACCGAGCAATAGACGACGTTCGGATTGATCTTCTTGACGTCCTCGTAGCCGAAGCCCAGCCGCTGGATCACGCCGGGACGGAAGCTTTCCAGCACCACGTGGGCCTTGGCCGCGAGCTTCTTCACCACGGCGATGCCGTCGGCGGACTTGAGGTCGAGGGCGAGGCTGCGCTTGCCGCGGTTGAAGGCGACGGAATGGGCGCAGTGATCGCCCTTCAATTCACCGAGCGCCCGGCCCCAGTCGCCCTCCGGCGGCTCGATCTTGATGACGTCGGCGCCGTGCAGGGCGAGCAGCATCGAGGCGTGCGGCCCCGCAATACCCTGCGTGAAGTCGAGAACGGTGATGCCGTCGTAAGCGCCTTTGATCGTCGTCACTGAGATCCTCCCGAGGGCGCTGAACGTACGTTTACCGGCGCCTTTCATGCAAGGCCCACCCTGCAAGGAAGCCATGCGCGCATGAAGAAAAGTTACGGAAAGCGGAACACAAGCTCGCTTGAGGCCAAGAGCTGGCCGCGATCCAATAGGTGCAAATGCACTTATTCAGAAGCTTGCCATGCCTGCCGTTCCCCTGCCGATCGCTGTCCTTGCCGCCGCCAGCCACGTGGCACCCCGGCTGGTGGCGCCGTTCTTCCGTCGCTTGATGCTGAACCCGCGGCGCCATGTGCGACCGCCACCGGTGCTCGCACTGCCGCCCGCCGACGAGCGTATCGACCTCGGCGACGGCCTCGTTGCCTGGCGATGGGGTCGCACCGGAAGAGCGGTGCCGACAGTCCTGCTGGTCCACGGCTTCGAGGGCAACCGCGCGCAGTTCGGAGCGATCATCGATGCGCTGCTGGCGCACGGCTTTGCCGTCGTGGCGCTCGACGTGCCGGCGCATGGCGAGTCGGCGGGCCGCGAACTCACCGCGGTGAATTTCATCGCCGCGCTCGAGCGCGCGCTCGAACGGCTGGGGCCGATGCATGCCGCGATCGGACATTCGATGGGTGGCGCCATGAGCCTGTTCTCGATCGCCCATCACGGTGGCGCCGGCCGCGCGGTGCTCATCTCGGCGCCCTCAGGCCTTCAGCGTGAACTGCGCCGCTTCGCGGGCGCTGTCGGGCTTTCAGAGCGCGCCACTGCGGCCTTCATCGCCTCGGTCGAAAATCGTGTCGGCCGGCCGGCGGCGGATTTCGACATCCGTCACATCGCCGGCAAGATCGATTTGCCGGTGCTGCTGATCCACGACCAGAACGACCGCCAGGTGCCCGTCGCGGAAGCCGCGCGCGTGGCGCACGCCCTGCCGACGGCAGAACTGATGGTGACACGCGGCCTCGGCCACAATCGGTTGCTGGCCGACAAGGCCGTGGTGACGGCGATCGTGGAATTCGTCGCCGGCTCAAGCCACGACGGGAAGGGCCTCGATCTCGTAGGCGTGGGTGATCTTGCGGCCGAGCACCGGGTCGTCGAGCTCCATCTCGAAGCGATGTGATGCCCGGATCGCGCCGATGGCGGGCATGGTGCCGCAGAACATGACAGCCCCCATCGGCAGGCGCTTGTTGTCCCGCCAGCCGAAGATCAGCTCGCGCGGGTCGCGGATCTTGGCCAGCGGCCCCTCCTGATAGAGAACGCGTTTGCCGTCCTCCTGGATGAAGCTGCGCAGCATGAGCTTGTCCCAATGCGGCTCGACTTCCTCGAAGCGCCAGGCGGTGCGGCCGATCGGCTTGGCGCACATCTGCTTGGAAATGGCGATGCCGTAGCTCTCGACCTTGCGGTCGGTGTGGTCGGCGCCGACCGTGACCCAGAGCCGGTCGGCGGCACCGATCAGCACCGGCTCGACCTCGCCCGAACTGTCGTCGCCCAGCACCTGGATGCTGTCGGCCTGGGTCAGCATCTGCGCGGCAGCGCGGTAGTAGATCGGCACCCGCGACGGCGGCTGGACGCCAATCGCCTTCAATTCCTCGATGTGATGATTGAGGGCCGCCACGTCGCGGCCGGTCCAGCCGGCAATCACCAGATCCTTTATGTCGACAACGACTTTCTCGACCGCGCCCTTGGCGTGGCCGTCGAATTCCAGCCGCGCCATCGTCAGAGGACGGCGAGCTGCGAGTTCAGGAGATCGGTCACCAGCATATAGCCGGGGGCGTGGGTGATGCAGAACTCGGGCTTCACCGTCGCCACGACCGATTGCGGGGTGACGCCGCAGGCCCAGAACACCGGGAACTCGTCATCGCGCACCGGCACCGCGTCGCCATAGTCGGGCTTGGCGATGTCCTTGATGCCGATCAGCTCGGGCTTGCCGAGATGCACCGGCGCGCCATGCACCGAGGGGAAGCGCGTCGTCACCTGCACGGCGCGGATCGCGTCGGCGGGCTTGAACGGGCGCATCGAGACCACCATCGGGCCATGGAAGGGGCCGCTCGGCTTGCACTCGATGTTGGTCCGGTACATCGGCACGTTGACGTTGCAGGTCTGGTGGCGGATTTCGAGGCCGGCTTCGACCAGCGCCTCCTCGAAGGAGAAGGAGCAACCCAGCACGAAGGAGACGAGGTCGTCGCGCCAGACCTTCTTGAGGTCGGTGATTTCCTCGATCATCACGCCGTTCTTCCAGACGCGGTAGAGCGGGATGTCGGTGCGGATATCGAGATCCTCGCCCAGGGTCGGTAGGCGCCAGTCACCGGGCTCGGAGGAAGCGAGCAGGGGACAGGGCTTGGGGTTGAGCTGGCAGAAGCGCGCGAAGTCGGCGGCGAGTTCGCGGGGCAGGATAGCGAGATTGCCCTGCACATAGCCCGGTGCCATGCCCGAGGTCGGCGCGAGATTGGTGCCGCCGCGGATACGGCGCCGCGCGTCGCGGCCGGTCTCGCCCTTGAAGCTGGTCATCGTATCCATATCGGTCTCCTGGACGTGCGCCTTAAACGTGTTGGCCGCCGTTGATCTGGATCTCGGCGCCGGAAACATAGCTTGCTCCCTTCTCGCAGAGGAAGTGGATCACGTCGGCCACTTCATCGGGCGTGCCCAGGCGGCGCATCGGGATCTGCTCCTCGACGATCTGTTCGGTGCCCGGCGAGAGAATGGCGGTGTCGATCTCGCCCGGCGCGATCGCGTTGACGCGAATGCCGCGCGGTCCGAAGTCGTGCGCCATCTCGCGGGTGAGCGCCGCGAGCGCCGCCTTCGACGTCGCATAGGCCGAGCCCGCGAAGGGATGAACGCGGCTGCCGGCGATGGACGTGACGTTGACGACGCAGCCGCGAGCTTCCGACAATTCGCCCATCAGGCCGCGCGCGAGCGCGACGGGGGCGAAGAAATTGACGTTGAACACGCGCTGCCAGAGATCGAATGGCGTGTCGATGGCGCCCAACCGGCCGCCTGTTTCATCCTTCGGCGAGATCGCGGCATTGTTGACCAGCGCATCGAGCCGTCCGCCGCCCAGGCGCTCGCGGATATCGTCGATGCCACGGGCGACATCGTCTGCCTTCGCCAGGTCGATCTGCACGTGGTTCTTGTCGCCGCCCGGCCACGGGCAGAGCACGCTGAAGGGCTGACGCGACACCGTGATCACCCGCCAGCCGCCGGCGCTGAACTTCTTTACGGTCGCATGCCCGATGCCGCGGCTGGCCCCGGTCAGCACCAGGGTGCGAGCGTTGTCGTACTGGGTCGCGGGTTTCATGACGGGCTCAATCCACAAAAGGTGAAGGACAACTCTACTCTGCCTTAACGTCAATATCGCGGCCGATGTTGGCCCCCACGAGACAGGGGACGCTATCGACCCTTAACCCATTGTGATTCAATTATCTTTCTGTGGGGAGTCTCGGGCGCTTGTGCGCCTGTCCGGGAACGCGCATTTAGGGCACAAGGTTGCGCGTGCCCATATCATCCGAAAACGATCAGGCTTTGCCGCTCGCGACGCGGCTCGGTGATTATCGCCTCGATGCGATCATCGGGCATGGCGGCTTTGGCATCACCTACCGCGCCTTCGACACCCAGCTCGCCAAATTCGTCGCCATCAAGGAGTACTTTCCCGTCGAGTTCGCCGTGCGCCGGCCCGACGGCCATGTCGCGCCGCGCGGGGCGCGCGTCGCCGACGATTTCGCCTGGGGCCGCGAGCGCTTTCTCGACGAGGCACGCGCGCTGGCGCGCTTTCGCCACGCCCATATCGTCCCGGTGCTGCGCTACTTCGAAGCCAATGACACGGCCTATACGGTCATGGAGTTCGAGGACGGCCGCAGCGTGGCGCAGCTCCTGCGCACGCCGAACCACCGCCTGCAGCCCGACGAGGTGCGCCGCCTGGCCGAAGGGCTTCTGAGCGGACTGCACGCCGTTCATGCCCAGGGCTTTCTCCATCGTGACATAAAGCCATCGAACATCATCGTGCGGCACGATGGCGTGCCGGTCCTGATCGACTTCGGCGCCGCGCGTCAGGCGATGGGCGGGCGCACGCGCACGCTCACCAGCATCCTCACGCCGCAATACGCGCCGATCGAGCAGTACGCGCTCGACGGCAAGCAAGGCCCGTGGAGCGACATCTACTCGACGGCTGCCGTTCTGCATCACACCATTGCCGGCGTCCCGCCGCCCGACGCGGCGAGCCGCGTCGGCAACGATCCCTACCGGCCGTTGAGCGTGACGCATTCCGATCGCTTCGATCCGGCGCTTCTCGCCGCGGTCGACCGCGGCCTTGCCTTCACGCCGGAGCAGCGACCTCAGACGATCGAGGCGTGGCGGCCCATGTTCGGCGCGGCGATACCGCTCGCCGAGGATGCGCCGACCGAACGCCTGCCGGCGGCATCTTCCGCGACGCCGCGTCTTGGAGCGGCGCGCCGTGCCGGCCGTGACGCGGGTGAGGCCGCAAACCCTCCGTCCGCGCGGCGATCGCGCTTTCGCCGGCGCCTGCCTTTTCTTCTGCTCGCCTTGGCGATCTTCGGGATCTGGAAGTATCAGGCGCAGATTCGCGAGCGCCTGACCGGCGTGCCGAAGATCGAGACGCAGACGGCGATGCCGCCGTCCCTTGCCGTCGCTCTGCCCAAGGAGACGCCGCCGCCGGCGGTGGCGCCCGACAAGCCAGCCCCCGACAAATCAACCCCCGACAAGGCCGCGGCGAATCCAGCCCCGACGCCTGCATCGCCGCCCCAGGCCGCTCCCGACACGTCGGCGCGGAAGGCGCTGACCGATCAGGCCCAGCGCGCGGCGACCGAGGCACGCACCCTGTTCGACCGCGCCGATGAGGCCTCCAAGGGCGCGCGGTCCATGCTCGGCGAAGCGCGAATCGTGGCCGCCCGAGCGGCGCGTCCGGATCTCGAGAACGCCGAGCGTCTGTCGTACGACGGCGGCGCGAGCTACATCGGCCAGGTCGTCGACGGCAAGCGGCAGGGGCTGGGTGTTGCCGAGCTCGGCAACGGCGAACGCCAGGCCGGCGACTGGGACGCCGATCGCCTGAACGGCCTTGGCACCGTGAGGCTGAGCGACGACACGCGCTATGCCGGCCAGTGGCGCGACGGGCAATCGACCGGGCTCGGTGTGCGCGAGAGGCCGGGTATCGAACGCTCCGAAGGGAATTTCGTCGCCGGCCGTCTCGAAGGGCCGGGCGTGCGCCGGACGCTGACCGACCCCAACGTCGTGCAATCCGGTGAATTCCAGTCCGATCAGCTGGATGGGCCGGGCGTCGAGGCGATCGGCGACCGCGAGCGCTACGCGGGCGGATTTCGCAACGGCCGGCGGCAAGGTTACGGCCAGGTCACCAGCGCCGACGGCACGGTGCGTGCGGGCTTGTGGGAAGACGGAAAGCTCGTTGATTCAACGCCCTGACGACAATGGCACGGAAGTTGCGGCCAACGGCTGCAACCCGAATTCCTAGCCCTGTGACCAAAGCCCTGTCCGTCCTGCTGATCGATGACAATCCTGCCCGCGCCGAAATCGTCGAATCGGGGCTGCGGGACGCGGGCTACGTGCTGCTCGAACGCCTGGGGGGCACCTACGATTTGCCGGCGCGTGTCGCAGCGCTGAAGCCCGACGTCATCGTCGTCAGCATCGACAGTCCTAGCCGCGACGCCATCGAAGATCTGCGGCGGACCACCGAACAGCAGCCGCGGCCGATCGCCTTGTTTGCCGACCGCTCGGACCCAGCGACGATTGCCGCTGCGATGGAGGCTGGCGTTTGCGCCTATGTCGTAAAGGGTCTGGCGCAGGACCGCGTGCAGTCGGTCGTCGATGTCGCGGTCGCGCACTTCAATCGATACCACGTGATGCGCGAGGAACTCGACCGCGCGCGCCTGTCGCTGGTCGAGCGCAAGACGGTCGATCGCGCCAAGGGCCTGCTGATGGAGCAGAAGGGGATCGGCGAGGAGGCGGCCTACCGGCTCCTGCGCAAGCTCGCCATGGACCAGAACAAGCGCATCGGCGAAGTGGCCCAGGACATCCTGACCTACGCCAAGGCTTTCAAGATCTGATCAAATAATAGGCCTGCCCCATTATGAGTCATGCTGCATATGCGAGCAGAAGATAGCACACTCCGAGTGCTGTATTTAATGAAGAGCCGCCTCTTTATATAAACAAATCAACAGGTTATCTGGATTCTACGGATCTCCGCCCGCTTGGCACATTTCCTGCTGCTTTGCAGGAGAGCCCCCAATGGCGGGGGTTCCTGAATTAGACGGCAGGCCAATGGCGGTCTGCCTTCTCGGACAACGACGTCCTGTGCGGCCGGCTCTTGCCGGCTGAGCAGGACGTTTTTTTTGGGGTTGAGCGTAGTGGGACAACTCGAGCGACCGAAAGTGACGGTGGGGTTCATTCCCCTGATCGACTGCGCGCCCATCCTGTTCGCGGATATTCTGGGCTTGTTCGAGCGCCATGGTCTCGACGTCGAGATCCGCCGCGAGGCCTCGTGGGCGAATATCCGCGACAAGGTCGCTCTGGGTCTGCTCGACGCCGCGCACATGCTCTCGCCCATGCCGCTGGCGACCACGCTCGGCATCGACAGCGTCAACGTGCCGATGATCGCGGCCATGACGCTGCAGCTCAACGGCAATTCGATCACTCTCTCCAATGCACTGTGGCGGGAGATCGAAGAGGTGGCGCCCGAGTTCGTCGGCGATCATCGCGCAGCTGACGCACCGCTCGATGCCCGCGCCCTGGCAGCGGTTGTTCGCCATCGCGCCCAGGCCGGCAAGTCGCCGCTCACGCTCGCTTCGGTCTTCCCCTTTTCGTCGCACAACCACCTGCTGCGCCTTTGGCTGGCGTCGGGCGGCCTCGATCCCGACCGCGACGTGCGCTTCACCGTCGTGCCGCCGCCGCACAT
This sequence comes from Alphaproteobacteria bacterium, assembly GCA_947474005.1. GTDB lineage: Bacteria > Pseudomonadota > Alphaproteobacteria > Reyranellales > Reyranellaceae > Reyranella. The sequence continues at coordinate 24,145 of CANJHI010000026.1, forward strand.
GGTGGCGCATCTCTCCGGCGGCGCCATCGACGGCTACTGCGTCGGCGAACCGTGGAACCAGCAGGCCGTGTCGCACGGCATCGGCCGCATCGCGTTGAGCAGCCTGCACATCTGGAACTCGATGCCGGAGAAGGTGCTGGGCACGACCGAGGCGTGGGCGCAACGCAATCCCAAGACGCTGATCGCGCTGGTAAAGGCGATCACTGAAGCCGGCGCCTGGCTCGACGAGCCCGGCAACCGTGCGGAGGCGGCGCGTGTTCTGTCGAGCCCGCGTTACGTCAACGTTCCGGCCGAGGTGATCGCCAGGTCGCTCGCCCTCCCGGATTTCCACATCTTCCACCGCCAGGTCGCGAACTTCCCGTGGCGCAGCCATGCCGACTGGTTCCTGGCGCAGATGGTGCGCTGGGGCCAGATCGCGCCGCAGCCGGGCCTTGGCGCCGTGGCCGACCGCGTGTTCCGCACCGACATCTATCGCGCCGCTGCCAGCGAACTCGGCCTGCCGTGTCCGCTCACCGACCGCAAGGTCGAGGGAGCCCATAGCGATCCGTGGATCCTGCCGACCAACGGCGCCCCGATCGCGATGGGACCGGACAAATTTCTCGATGGGTCGGTGTTCGACCCAAGCAATGAAACGTCAACGATCTTCAAGCAGCAGGAGAGCAATCATGGCGACTAAGAAGGCCAACACCGGACTGGGACGGCGCGACATGTTGAGGAACGCCGGCAGCGTGGCTGCGACCGCTGCGCTGATGAGCGCGGTACGCGCCTCGTTCCCCGCCGGCGCCTTCGCGCAGGCAGCTGGGCCAGAGACCAACAAGGTCACGCTGGGCTTCATCGCACTCACCGACTCCTCGCCGCTGATCGTGGCGAAGGAGAAGAAGCTCTTCGACAAGTACGGCATCACCGACGCCAACATCAATAAGCAGGCCTCGTGGGGTACGACGCGCGACAACATCGTCCTGGGCTCTGCGTCGGGCGGCATCGACGGCGCGCATATCCTGACGCCCAAGCCCTATCAGATCACGCTCGGTCTCACGACGCCGGAGAACAAGCCGGTGCCGATGTATATCCTGTCGCGGCTCAACACCAACGGTCAGGCGATCTCGGTCGCCAAGGACCTGATGGCGACCGGCGCCACGGTCAATTCCGCGCCGCTCAAGGCCGCTTTCGCCAAAATGAAGGCCGACGGCAAGGATCCGAAATGCGCTATGACCTTCCGCGGCGACACCCACGACTTGTGGATCCGCTACTGGCTGGCTGCCGGCGGCATCGACCCGGAGAAGGACGTCTCGACCATCGTCGTGCCGCCGCCGCAGATGGTTGCCAACATGAAGGTTGGCAGCATGGAGGCGTTCTGCGTCGGTGAGCCGTGGAACGAGCAGCTCGTCAACCAGGGCATCGGTTACACGGCCTGCACGACCGGCGATATCTGGAAGGACCATCCGGAAAAGAGCCTCGGCCTGCGCGCCGACTGGGTCGACAAGAATCCCAAAGCCGCGCAGGCGATGCTGCAGGCGGTGCTCGAGGCTGCGCAATGGTGCGACAAGCTCGAGAACGCCAAGGAGCTCTCCGAGATCGTCGGCAAGCGCCAGTGGTTCAACTGCCCCCCGGCCGACATCATCAATCGTATCGAGGGCAAGGTGAACTACGGTGACGGCCGCAAGATCGACAACCGCGACCTGTCGATGAAGTTCTGGCGCGACCATGCCTCGTATCCGTACCAGAGCCATGAGCTGTGGTTCCTCACCGAGAACCAGCGCTGGGGCATGATGGCCGCCGACCTCGACACCAAGGCGGTCATCGCCAAGGTCAACCGCGAGGATCTGTGGCGCGAAGCCGCCAAGGCGATCGGCGTGGCGGCCAACGCCATGCCCGCCGGCACCTCGCGCGGCAAGGAGACATTCTTCGATGGCAAGGTCTTCGACCCGGCCGACCCAAAGACTTATCTCACCGGCCTTCAGATCAAGAAGGTGGCGTGATGCAGGCAGCCAAAGTCGTCGCGTCGGTCGTGGCTGCCGTGCCGGTGTCGGGCACGACGGCCGAGATCGTGGCCTTCCGCCCGCCGATGCGGCCAGCCCTTGAGCGGATCGCGAGCGCCGCGCGTCACACTGTGAGCGTCGTGTTGCCGCCGCTCATTGTCATGTCCATCACGTTGCTCGTCTGGCAGCTCCTGTGCTCGGAGCCCGGCGCGCGGCTGCCGCCACCGACCAAGGTGGTTTCGGACGCCTGGGATTTCATCGTCCATCCGTTCTACGACAACGGTGGCATCGACAAGGGTGCTTTCTGGCAGATCTCCAAGAGCCTCGGCCGCGTCGGTATCGGCTTCAGCTTTGCCGCCGTGGTCGGCATCGCGCTCGGCGTGCTGGTCGGCCAAAGCACCTGGGCGATGCGCGGCCTTGATCCGATCTTCCAGGTCCTGCGCACCGTGCCGCCACTCGCCTGGCTGCCGCTGTCGCTCGCGGGCTTCCGCGATTCGAATCCTTCCGCGCTGTTCGTGATCTTCATCACCTCGATCTGGCCGATCATCATCAACACGTCGGTGGGTGTGCGGAACATCCCGCAGGACTATCGCAACGTCGCGGCGGTGATCCGGCTGTCGTGGTGGGAGGTGTTCTACAAGATCACGCTGCCCGCCACCGTGCCCTACATCTTCACCGGCCTGCGCATCGGCGTGGGGCTGAGCTGGCTCGCCATCGTCGCGGCCGAGATGCTGATCGGCGGCGTCGGCATCGGCTTCTTCATCTGGGACGCGTGGAACAGCTCGCGCATCTCCGACATCATCGTGGCCCTGGTCTACATCGGCATCGTCGGCTTCCTGCTCGACAAGCTGATCGCCACGGTCGGTCACTTCGTCAGCCATGGCGTCTCGGCCCAATGAGCGCGACGCACCAGGAGGACCGGTCATGAACCAGCCCTATCTCAAGTTCGAACAGATCGGCATGAGCTTCCGTCGCGGCCAGATGGAGACGGAAGTGCTGCGCGACGTCAATCTCCACATCGATCAGGGCGAGTTCGTCTCGATGATCGGCCATTCCGGATGTGGCAAGTCGACCCTGCTCAATATCCTGGGCGGCCTGCTGCAGTCGACGACCGGCGAGGTCTTCCTCGAAGGCAAGGTGGTGGACGAGCCCGGCCCCGACCGGGCCATCGTCTTCCAGAACCACTCGCTGCTGCCGTGGCTCACCGTCTACGGCAACATCGCCATCGCCGTGGACAAGGTGTTCGGCGGATTCCAGGGCAAGGGCAAGACCAAGGCCGAGCGCCACGACTGGGTCATGCACAATCTCGAGCTGGTGCAGATGGCCCAGGCCAAGGACAAGCGCCCGCACGAGGTCTCGGGCGGCATGAAGCAGCGGGTCGGCATCGCCCGGGCGCTCGCCATGCAGCCCAAGGTGCTGCTGATGGACGAGCCGTTCGGCGCCCTCGACGCGCTGACGCGTGCCCATCTGCAGGACAGTGTGATGGAAATCCACGCCAAGCTTGGCAACACGGTGCTGATGATCACCCACGACGTCGACGAGGCCGTATTGCTGTCGGATCGCGTGGTCATGATGACCAATGGTCCGGCGGCAACCATCGGCGAGATCCTGGCGATAGAACTGCCGCGGCCGCGCCGCCGGCTCGAGCTCGCGACCGATCCGGAGTACGCGCGTTGCCGGGCGGCGGTGCTGGAGTTCCTCTACGCGCGCCATCGCGTTCCGGCGCGGGCGGCTGCCTAAGCGGCGACCATGAGCGACTTCGACGACCAGCAGAAGCAATGGCTGCAGGGCTTCGTCAGCGGTATCGAAGCGCGCAAGGCTGCCAACAGACTGGCAGGTCGCACTGCTGGCGTGCCAGCGTCCACGCCAATCGGCCCCGACGCCCTGCAGTACACTGCCCAAGATCGCGTGATCGCGGCAGGGGGCAAGCTGGTCGCCGAGGAAATCGCCAAGCGTGCGCGTCATCCGCTCGATCGCTGGGACGAAGTCGTGGCGCGCGCCGAGGCGGGCCAGTTCCCGAAGGGAGCAGATGTCCTGCTCACCAAGTATCATGGCCTGTTCTATGTCGCGCCGGCGCAGAACGCCTATATGTGCCGGCTGCGCCTCCCCAACGGCATCCTGAAAGCCTGGCAGATGCGCGGCCTTGCCGACGCCGCCGATTCCTTCGGCGGCGGCTACGCCGACGTCACGACCCGCGCCAACCTGCAGATCCGCGAGATTGCGGCGGCGCATGGCGTCGATCTTCTGCTGGCGGTCCAGGATCTCGGCCTGACGGCGCGCGGCTCCGGCGCCGACAATATCCGCAACATCACCGGCAGCCCGACCGCCGGCATCGACCCGCAGGAACTTTTTGACACGCGGCCGCTGTGTCGCGCCATGCACCACTACATCCTCAATCACCGTGAGATGTACGGACTGCCGCGCAAGTTCAACATCGCCTTCGATGGTGGTGGCCGTGTGCCGGTCCTGGAAGACACCAACGACATCGGCTTCGTGGCCGCTGAGGTGATGGGCGGTGCGGGCTTTGAGCCCGGCATCTACTTCCATCTTCAGCTGGGCGGCATCACGGGCCATCTCGATTTCGCCTTCGGGACCGGAATCCTCCTGAAGCCCGAGGAGTGCGTGACGGTGGCGGGCGCCGTCATCAGGGCCTTTGCCGTCCATGGCGATCGTACCAACCGACTGAAGGCGCGCCTGAAATATGTGATCGACCGGATGGGCCGCGACGCGTTTCTCCAGGAAGTCGAGAAGGAGTACGGCAAGGCACTTCCTCGCGCAGCCGGTGCCGAAATCGCGCCGCGCGTGCGGGCCGACAAGCATGGCCATATCGGCGTCCACGACCAGAAGCAGCCGGGCCTCAACTATCTCGGGCTGGTGCTACCGGTGGGCCGGATCACCTCCGAGCAGATGCGCGGCATTGCGGGGATTTCCGAGCGTTTCTGCAGCGGCACGCTCCGGCTCACCGTGTGGCAGAATCTGCTCATCTCCGACGTCGCCGACCGCGACGTCGGTATCTGCATCGCCGCCATCAACGCGCTTGGCCTCGGGATCGAGGCCAGCGCTATCCGCCGCGGCCTTGTCGCCTGCACCGGCAATGCCGGCTGCAAGTTCGCCGCTTCTAATACCAAGGGCCATGCGCTGAAGCTCGCCGACTATCTCGAGGCCCGCGTGGCGGTCGACACACCGGTGAACATCCACCTGACGGGCTGCCATCATTCCTGCGCCCAGCATTATGTCGGCGACATCGGGCTGCTGGCGGCGAAGGTCGATCGCGGCGAGGACAGCGTCGAGGGCTATCACGTCTATATCGGTGGCGGTGCCGCCTCGACTGCCGAGCAGGCGATGGCGCGGGAGTATGCGCAGGGAGTCGCGTTCGACGAGTTGCCGACGCTGCTGGAGAAACTGCTGGCGGCCTATCTTGAGCATCGAGCCACCGCCACGGAATCGTTCTTCGAGTTCTGCCGTCACCGTGAGACCGCCGAGCTGCACGAGCTGGCCAATCGCGCGCCGCTGCGGGCGCTGGCCGCATGAACGTCATGACACCCGTGCCGGCGCTGATTCCGGCGCTGATTCCGGAGAATGCGCCATTCTCGACCGAGCAGCGTGCCTGGTTGAACGGCTTCTTTTCGGCCTACCTCGGCGTCACCGCGGAAACCGGAGCCGGGGAAGGTGCCGAACCATCCGAACCCGAGGATTTTCCCTGGCATGATGCGTCGCTCGCCATGCCGGAGCGGATGGCGCTCGCCATGGAGGCGAAGCCCGAACGCAAGCTGATGGCGGCAATGGCGCAGCTCGATTGCGGCCAGTGCGGCTATCTCTGCCAGACCTACGCCGAGGCGGTGTGGTCGGGCACCGAGGCCGACATGGGTCGCTGCGTGCCGGGCGGCAAGGAGACCCAGCGCAAGCTGAAGGAACTGGTGGCGGCGTTGGAAAGCGAACGGGGCACGCCGGCCGCCGCGCCGGTCGCCAAATCTGGTGGCGCCCTTGGTTTCTCGCGCGATCGGCCCGCCCTTGCCACGCTGGTCGACGCCCATCCGCTCAACCGTCCCGGCTCCGAAAAGGACGTGCGCCACGTCGTGTTCGATCTGTCGACCACCGACGTGAGCTACGAGGCCGGCGACAGCCTGGGAGTCTTCGCCCGCAAGAACCCGCAACTGGTTCAGGCCGTGCTCGATCGCGTCGGCGCCACGGGTGAGGAGGTCGTGGCCTACGACGGCGAGGCGCTGCCGCTTCGCCAGGTCCTGCTGAGCAAGGTCGACATCGCCCGCCCCAGCGACGAGTGCATGCTGTTTCTCGCGACCCGCGCCTTCGACGGGGAGGAGGCCCTGAAGCTGCAGGCGCTGGCCGAGGGCAAGGGCCCGCCGGAACTGGCCGACGCCGACCTGCTCGATCTCCTGCATGCCTTCCCTTCGGTGATGCCGTCGCTGCCGGGCCTGCTGAAGTCGCTCGATCGCTTGCAGCCCCGACTCTACTCGATCGCCTCCTCGTCGAAGGCCCACCCGCGCGAGGTCCATCTCACAGTGTCGGCGGTGCGCTGGGACAGCAACGACCGCACGCGTACCGGCATCGGCTCCTGCTATCTCGCGGACTTTGCCAAGCCGGGCGATGTCGTCCCGGTGTTCATCCAGAAGAGCCACGGCTTCGGCCCGCCCGCCGACGACAACGCGCCCGCCATCATGGTCGGCCCCGGCACCGGCATCGCGCCGTTCCGCGCTTTTCTCGAGGAGCGCGAGGCGCGTGGTGCCAAAGGTCGAAATTGGCTGTTCTTCGGCGAGCAGAAGCGCGTCACCGATTTCCTGTACGAGGATCAGATCGCCGACTGGCAGCGCCGCGGCATCCTCAGCCGCCTCGACCTCGCCTTCTCGCGTGATCAGGCTGAGAAGATCTACGTGCAGACGCGCATGGAGGAGAATGCGGCCGAGCTGTGGGCGTGGCTGGAAGAGGGCGCCCACTTCTATGTCTGCGGCGACGCCAAGCGCATGGCCAAGGATGTCGAGGACACGCTGCTGTGGATCGCAGCCGAGCACGGCGGCAAGAGTGCCCGTGAGGCCAAGACCTGGCTCGACGGCCTCGCCAAGGCCGGCCGCTATCAGCGCGATGTCTACTGAGATGGTTCGCACCACTTGCCCCTATTGCGGCGTTGGTTGCGGGATCGTGGCGACGCCCGATGGTCACGGCGGGGCCGAGATCGCGGCTGATAAGGATCATCCGGCCAATCGCGGGCGGCTGTGCTCCAAGGGCGCGGCGCTGGGCGAAACATTGTCGTTGGAAGACCGGCTGCTTCATCCCGAAATCGACGGTCGGCGCGTCTCATGGGAGACAGCACTCGACACGGTGGCCGACGGCTTTCGCGACGTCATCGCCGAGCATGGGCCTGACGCCGTGGCCTTCTACGTCTCGGGGCAGCTCCTCACCGAGGACTATTACGCCGCCAACAAGCTGATCAAAGGCTTTCTCGGTACGGCCAACATCGACACCAACTCCAGGCTCTGCATGGCCTCATCGGTGGCAGGCCACAAGCGCGCCTTCGGCAGCGATACGGTGCCGGGCCTCTACGAGGATTTCGAACTGGCCGATCTCGTCGTGCTGGTCGGCAGCAACCTCGCCTGGTGTCATCCCGTCCTGTTCCAGCGCCTGGAAGCGGCTAAGCGCGCGCGGCCCGAGATGAACGTCGTGGTGATCGATCCGCGCCGCACCGACACCTGCGAGATCGCCGATCTGCACCTGGCGCTTCGGCCCGGCAGCGACGTCGCCCTGTTCAACGGCTTGCTGGCCGAACTGCATCGCCGTGGCGTCACGGCAACGAAATACGTCGAGCAGCACACGGCGGGCCTCGACGAAGCGCTGATGGCGGCGCGGGCCAGCGACCTCGAGTCCTGCGGATTGCCGGCGGCCGATGTCGCGACCTTCGTCGAGTGGTTCGCACGTGCCGAGAAGACGGTGACGCTCTATTCGCAGGGCGTGAACCAGTCGAGCGCCGGCGTCGACAAGGTGAATGCCATCATCAATTGCCATCTTCTGACCGGGCGCATCGGCCGGCCGGGCATGGGGCCGTTCTCGATCACCGGCCAACCCAACGCCATGGGCGGCCGGGAAGTTGGCGCGCTTTCCAACACGCTGGCCGCGCACATGGACTTTGCCCTCGAGGATGTCGATCGCGTCGGCCGCTTCTGGCAGAGCCCCGGGATGGCCAAGCGGCCCGGGTTGAAAGCGGTCGAACTGTTCGATGCGGTGAAGTCCGGACGGATCAAGGCAGTTTGGATCATGGCGACCAATCCGGTCGCCAGCCTGCCCGATGCAGGCGCCGTGCGCGCGGCGCTGCAGGCCTGTGAGCTGTCGGTCGTCTCCGAGGCGGTGCGCGCCACCGACACCGTCGATGCCTGTCGCATCCGCCTGCCGGCGCTCGCCTGGGCGGAGAAGAACGGCACCGTCACCAACTCCGAACGCGGCATCTCGCGCCAGCGACCGTTCCTCCCCGCGCCCGGCGTGGCGCGGCCGGACTGGTGGATCGTGGCCGAGGTCGCGCGCCGCCTGGGCTTTAGCGAAGCCTTCGCCTGGAACGGCGTCGCCGACATCTTCCGTGAACACGCCGCGCTCTCGGCCTTCGAGAACGACGGCCGCCGCGATTTCGACATCGGCGCTCATGCCGGGATCGACGATGCGGGGTACGACAAGCTCGCGCCCTTCGCTTGGCCCGCGCGCGTCGGCATGGCGAACGGCGGACGCTTCTTCGCCGATGGTGGCTTCTATCATGGCGATCGTCGGGCGCGCTTTATCGCGGCGTCGCCGCGTGCGCCCATGCACGCGCCCAGTGCCGAGCGGCCGCTCAGCCTCAACACCGGCCGCTTCCGCGACCAGTGGCACACCATGACGCGGACAGGAAAGTCGGTGCGTCTCGCCGGCCATCGGCCCGAGCCATTGATCGAACTGCACCCGGATGATGCATCGGCGCGCGGCCTCGGCAACGGCGACATCGCCGAAGTGACGAGTGCCTGGGGCCGCGCGGCGCTGCGCGTGCACCTTACGGATTCCTTACGCGCAGGCGATGCGTTCGCGCCGATGCATTGGACGGCGCAGGTCTCGCGCGCCGGCGCCATCAACGCCGCGGTCAATCCCGCCGTCGATCCGATCTCGGGGCAACCCGAACTGAAGCACACGCCGGTCGAAATTCGACGCCTAGATATGCGCTGGCATGGCACGATTCTCGCTCGCCGACCGGTAATGTTGCCGGAGATCACCTACTGGGCGCGCGCGAAGGGCGCCGGCTACTACGCCTACCTGCTGGCGGGCGAGCAGCCGCTCGGCGCCGCCCGGCAAGCGCTGGCGGCCGCGATGTGCGCGACCAATCCCGGGCCGTGGCTGAACGGCGAGCAGGGTGTGGGCGCGGTCATCAGCGACGGCAGGCTCGAGGCCGTGCTGGTGCTGGGCACCGCGCACGACGAGCGGGCGCGTGATCGCTTCGCGCCGTTCATGGCGATGGGTCGCCTTTCGGTCGAGGACCGCAACGTACTGCTGCATGGCGGTGACGCTGCCGACAGAGGTGGCGAGATCTGCGCCTGCTTCGGCGTGTCAACGGCCGCGGTGACGGCGGCGATCGGCAAGGGTGCCACCTCGCTTGCTGCACTCGGTGCCGTCACCCGAGCCGGCACCAACTGCGGCTCCTGCCGCCCCGAACTGCGGGCGCTGCTGCGCGCGCTGCGGCAGAGCGAGGCGGCGTGATGCAGGCTTTCCCACTCTTCATGTCGCTGCAGGGCCGTCGCGGGCTGGTGGTCGGCGGTACCGAGGCGGCGGCGCGCAAGGTCGAGCTTCTGCTGTCGGCCGGCGCCCAGGTGACGCTGATCGCCGACACCGTGGTGGGCGAGATTGCCCAGCTGATCGACGACGGCCGCATCTCGTGGGCGGGCCGCGCCTTCGACGACGAGGATCTCGCCGGCGTGTCGCTGGTCGTGGTTGCGAGCGAAGACGAAGCCCTGCAGGCGCGCGTCTCGCTGGCCGCCCAGCAGCGCTGCCTGCCGGTGAACGTCGTCGACCGGCCGAAGCTCTCGAGCTTCATCATGCCCGCCATCGTCGATCGGGCGCCCATCACCATCGCCATCTCGACCGGTGGCGCGGCGCCCGCGCTGGCGCGGCGCATCCGGGCCGAGATCGAGCGGGCGATGCCGGCCGCCATCGGCCGGCTCGCACGCTTCGCCGAGGTCTTCCGGACGCAGGTCCGCCGAACGCTCGACCAGGCGCCGGTGCGCCGTCGCTTCTGGGACCGTGTGTTCGAGGGCCGCATCGGCGAGCTGGCGCTGGCCGGCGACGAGATCGGCGCCCGGCGCGAGCTGATCAAGCTGCTCGACGGTGCGCGCTCCGAGGCGCCGACGGTCGGCATGGTGCATCTCGTCGGCGCCGGCCCCGGCGATCCCGACCTGCTGACGATGAAGGCCCACCGGCTGCTGCAGCGCGCCGATGTCGTGGTCTACGACCGCCTGGTCTCGGCCGAGGTGCTGGCGATGGCGCGACGCGACGCCGAGCGGTTCTACGTCGGCAAGCGCCGCGGCAACCATTCGATGTCCCAGGACGAGATCAACGCCCGCCTCGTGGCACTGGCCCGCGCCGGCAAGAGCGTGGTGCGGCTGAAGGGCGGCGACCCGTTCGTGTTCGGCCGCGGCGGCGAGGAGATCGAGGCGCTGGCTCATGCCGGCATCGCCGTGGAAGTCGTGCCGGGCGTGACGGCGGCGCTGGGTTGTGCCGCCAGCGCCGGCATCCCGCTCACCCATCGCGACCACGCCCAGGCCTGTGTCTTCGTCACGGGCCATCGCAAGGATGGCCCCCTCGGAGAGCGGCACCTGGATCTCGACTGGCCGATGCTGGCCCGGCCGCGCCAGACCGTCGTCATCTATATGGGCGTCGAGGCACTGCCCACGATCGCGACCCAGCTCATGGCCCACGGCCTGCCGGCCTCGACGCCGGTCGCGCTGATCGAAAACGGCACGACCGATCGCGAGCGCCGCGTCGTCGGCACGCTCGCCACCATCGAGCGTCAGGCGATGCGCACCCGGTTCGAGGGCCCGACGCTCTGCCTCATCGGTGAGGTCGTTGGCCTGGCCCTCGCTCAATCCGGCGGCGCCCAAAATGGGGCCGGAAAGGCGACTGAATTTAAGTTTGAGTCGAGAGTCGGTCTCTGATAGGACGGTCTGTGACATAAATACAACAACTCAGGGGCCGGAATGCGGTTATACGTGATGAGCGTGGCAGCCTTGCTGGCGATTGCCGGTACAGCTACCGCCCAGACCAACCCCGCCGGATCGGTGACACCCGAAGTCCTGCGCGGCACCACCGCCGACACAGCCAAGACACAAGCCAAGAAGACGACGACGCCCGTGGGCGCCAAGGCGGCAGCGCCGGCCAAGGCCACCACCACCCCCATCCAGAAGACCGCGGCCGTGACGCCCGCCGCCAAGCGCAGCGCCGCCCAGCGGAACACCCCCGAGACCCTGCGCGCCGCCCGATATGGTGGCTTTGCGCCCGCGCAGCCGCCCGGCCCGCCGCCGCCGCTCGACACGGTGAGCCCGCGCAGCCTCAGCCTGGTGAACTTCAACACCCAGGAAGTGCTCACCGTCACCTACTGGTCGAACGGCGCCTATCACCGCGACGCGCTCAACCAGCTCAATCACTTCCTGCGCGACAGCCGCGACAATGCCGAGACCGAGATGGACCCGCTGCTGTTCGACGTGCTGTGGCACACCACGCGTATCGTCGGCTACGGCGGCTCGATCGAGGTGCTGTCGGCCTATCGCTCGCCCACCAGCAATGCCTGGCTGGCCAGCGTCAGCCGCGGCGTCGCGCGCGACAGCCAGCACATGAACGGCAACGCCATGGACATCCGCTTCCCCGGCGTCGCGGTCTACCAGATCCGCCAGGCTGCCCGGTCGCTGCAGATGGGCGGCGTCGGCTTCTATCCGCGCTCCGGTTTCGTCCATCTCGACACCGGTTCCGTCCGCTACTGGTAATGTAGCGTGAGCGGCATCGAGATCGTCGAAGGCGACATCACGCGCCTCGACGTCGATGCCATCGTGAACGCCGCCAACGAAAGCCTGCTGGGCGGCGGCGGCGTCGATGGCGCCATCCACCGCGCCGCCGGGCCCGAGCTTCTCGCCGAATGCCGCACGCTCGGTGGCTGCCCGACCGGTCAGGCCAAGATCACCAGCGGCTATCGGCTCAAGGCGCGCCACGTCATCCATACCGTCGGCCCCATTTGGCGAGATGGCCAATCCGGCGAGCCCAAGCTGCTCGCGGACTGCTATCGCAACTCCCTGGCGCTGGCCGTCGTGCACGGCCTCGGCAGCATCGCCTTTCCCGCCATCTCGACCGGCATCTACGGCTACCCGAAGGAGCCCGCGGCCGAGATCGCCGTGCACGAAGCCCGCATGATCGGCATGCCCCAGCGCATCGTCTTCTGCTGCTTCGATGCCGCGACCGCAGAACTCTATCGGGAAATCACTGCCCGTAGCGCTTAGCGTCCTGGAGATAGGCGAGCTCATCGGGCGTGCTCGCGCGGCCCAGCACCTCGTTGCGATGCGGGAAGCGGCCGAAGCGGGCGACGACGTCGCGATGCTCTGCCGCCGATTGCAGATTCTCCTCGCCGCCGATTGTGTCGAACAGCGCGCAGGCCATGAGCTGGTCGGCCAGCACCTCGCTGTGGCCGAACGGCATATAGAAGAAGAGCTTGTGGTTGGACGAGAAGGCCACGGGATAGAAGCGGGCGAGCGCCAGACGCGCCGTCTCGATCGCCTTGGCGTCGCCGCAGAAGGCGCGCGCCGTCTTGCGGAAGCAGTTGCGCGGGAACTGGTCGCACAAAAGGATCAGCGCCAGCGCGCCTTCGGGCGAGTCCTTCCAGGCTTCCAGCCCGCCCGCCACCGCTTGCTCGATCCGGGCGCCGAAGCGCGACACCGTCTCGGCATCGAACTCGGGGGTGCTGCGCCACCAGATGTCGCGCGCCTTGGCGTGGTCGGGATGGCCCAGTGGCAGGAACCAGAAATCGAGGATGTCGTGGATGCCGGGGGCGATGGACGGGGCGTTGCTCATGGGGCTTAGATAGGCTCCCGGCGCTGCCGCCGTCGAGCGAGGAAAAATCGTGGGCAAGGTCAAAAACGTTCTGTTCATCATGTGCGACCAGCTGCGCGCCGATCACCTGTCGTGCGCCGGCCATCCGCATCTGCAGACGCCCGCCATCGACGCGCTGGCCAGGCGCGGCGTCCGCTTCCCGCGCGCCTATGTGCAATCGGGCGTCTGCGGCCCCAGCCGCATGAGCTACTACACCGGCCGCTACATGTTCAGCCACGGCGCCACCTGGAACCGCGTGCCGCTCTCCCTGCGCGAAAAGACCATCGGCGATTATCTCACTCCAGCCGGCATAAAGGTGGCGCTGGCCGGCAAGACCCATGTCATGCCCGACCTCGAAGGCCTGGAGCGCTACGGCATCGAGGGCGGCTCGGCGCTCGATGCGCTGCTGCGCGCCGGCCGCTTCGAGGAGGTCGACCGCTACGACGGCCACCATCCGCCGGGCAAGGAGAGCGGCTACCCCGACTATCTCCGCCGCCACGGCTACAACAGCGACGACCCCTGGACCGACTATGTCATCGCCGCCGACGGCCCGAACGGCGATACGCTCAGCGGCTGGAACATGCGCAACGTCCACCTGCCAGCGCGCGTGAAGGAGGAGCATTCCGAGACCGCCTACATGACGCGCGAGGCCATGCGCTTCATGGATGAACACGATGAACGACCGTGGTGTTTGCACCTGTCCTACGTGAAACCGCACTGGCCCTACATGGCGCCCGCGCCCTATCACAACATGTACGGGCCCGCCGACATGCTGCCGCTCAATCGCGACGAGCAGGAACGCGCCGACGAACATCCCGTGCTGGCCGCCTACCGCGAGCACGAGGAATCGATCTCCTTCTCGCGTCCCGAAGCGCCCGGCATCGTGCGCCCGGCCTACATGGGCCTGATCAAGCAGCTCGACGACTGGCTGGGCCGCCTCTTCGCCCACATGGAAAAGAGCGGCCGCCTCGACGACACGCTGATCTTCTTCACCTCCGACCACGGCGATTTCCAGGGCGACCACTGGCTGGGCGAAAAGGAGATGTTTTACGAGGAAGCGCTGCGCGTGCCCTTCATCGTCGTCGATCCCGATCCGGAAGCCGATCTCACGCGCGGCACCGTCGATGAAAGGTTCGTCGAGGCCGTCGACGTCGTGCCCACCATGCTCGAGGCGCTGGGCCTGCCGCCGCACGATCATCTCGTCGAAGGCCGCTCGCTGATCCCGCTCACGCGCAAGATCCATCTCGACACCTGGCGCGACGCGGTCTTCTCCGAGCTCGACTATTCCTTCCGCCAGGCCCGGCTGATCCTGAAGCGCAAGCCGGGCGAATGCCGCGCCATCATGGTCCGCACCGACCGCTGGAAATACGTCTGGTGGCAGGACTTCCGCCCCATGCTGTTCGATCTCCAGAACGACCCCAGGGAACGGCGCGACCTCGGCGCCAGCGACGGCCACGCCGAAATTCGCCGCGAGATGGAGCAGCGCCTGGGTGACTGGCTGCGCCTGCGCAAGACCCGCGTCACGGTCGACGACGCCTACGTCGCCGCCCGCACCGCCACGCACAAGAAGGCCGGCGTGTTCTTCGGGCAATGGTGAGGGGGCCAGTGGTGAATTTGCGGATTCGAAAAGGATCTTTTTCGGAGTCGCCGGACGGCCCGCAACGCCTTGAAGGAATTCGGAAAACAGCCGGCGTGACCTGAAAAAGCGTGTCGCATGAAGCGCGACAAATAATAGTCCGCCTATCGTCCGCCAAAAGCCTCCTGCCGTCCTATCGAAAAAGCGCAGATTTCTGGTGTTCTGGGAATCCATGATAGGAATATAGCAGAGGAAAGATAGGAGTCAATCCCCTATCTTTCCTCCCCATTCAATTGGGGAGGTGGCGGCGTCTTACGCCGACGGAGAGGTCAGCCACCTACGCGAACAGGAAGTCCGCGTCGGAGAGGCTCGCCGTCTGGACGCCGATCAGGGTGATCGCGCTAGTCGTGCCGCCGCTCGTGTAGAACAGCGTCGTCGAGTTGTAGCCCAAGTTGCCGGGATCCCATTCGTAGGCCGTGAAGTCAGAGAACGAGTCGATCGCCGCGACCGCCGTGAAATCCAGCTTCTCGCCGTTGGGATCGAAGGACTGGATCGTGTCGGAACCCCATGCGGTGGCGGTATAGACGTAACGGTCGAAGCCCGACTCACCGATCAGAGTGTCGTGGCCGGCGCCGCCGGTCAGAACGTCGTCGCCGGTGCCGCCGTCGATGTAGTCATCGCCCAAGCCGCCGACCAGCACGTCGTTCCCACCCCAACCGTAGAGGAAGGTGTTCACGGAAATTACCGCGCCGTCGAGATTGTCATCGCCAAGGACGGAGCCCTGCACCCATTCGATCGAGGTGATCGAGAGGTTGAGTGTCACGCCGGTGTCGGACCACACGAACAGCGAATCGAAGCCGGCGCCGCCGTTGATGAAGCTGTCGCCGCCGAGTTCGATCAGGGAATCGTCGCCTTCCTCGCCCAGCAGGATGTCGGCGCCGTGGCCGCCTTCCAGCCTGTCGGTGCCGTCACCGCCATCGATATAGTCGCCGAAGGCCGAGCCGGTGAGCCTGTCGTCGCCGCCCTGCCCGTAGATATAGACGGCGCGGGTCTGGGTCGCGGCGTTGAAGATATCGTTGCCGGCGTTGCCCTGCACCCATTCGATCGACGCCGTTCCCATGTTCATCGTCACCGCCGCACTGGTCTGCACGAATGCCGAATCGAAGCCCCCGCCGCCATGGATGCTGGTATCGGCGGCGTCGATCAGCAGGTAGTCGGCGCTAGCGCCGCCGGACAGCGAATCGGCGCCAAGGCCGCCGATCAGCATATCGCCGCCGTTGCCGGCACCGAGGAAATCGTTGCCGGAGCCGCCGGTCAGCACATTGCCGCCGAGATTGTCACCGGCCGACAGGGACAGGTTCGATGTCAGCAGCGCCAGGTTGATGGTGTCGGCGCCGGTCGAGCCAGTCACCGTGACCCCTGTGTTGGCCTGGACCAAAAAGTTGCCGCCGATGCTTCCCGCCGTCGCCATTGTCACCGCGTAGCTCCAGCCCGGGCCGATCCCTTCCGACTGGACGGTCGCGAAGGCGTTGATCTGTGCCGCCGTCAGGGTGACGTTTTGGTGAACCATCAGAATCTCGACGTCCGTGATGGTCGCGGTGTTGAGCAGACCATTGCCGATCAGCGTGTCGGTCCCGGACCCGCCGTCGAGGACTGTGGCACCCGTCGATGCATCGAGCGTGTCGTCGCCGTTGTCGCCGAAGTACTGGTCCGCCCCTTCGTCGCCCCGCAGATAATCGGTGCCGTCGTTGCCATGCAGGATGTCGTTGCCGGCACCGCCCGCCATGCTGTCGACGCCGCCGCCGCCGTTCAGCGTGTCGCCGCCGTCGCCACCCTTCAGGAAGTCGTCGCCACCGCCGCCGTTCAGCGTGTCGCCGCCGTTGCCGGCAATGATTTCATCGTGGCCGGAGCCGCCGGTCAGGACGTTGCCGCCGAAATTGTCGCCGGCCGACAGGTACAGGGTCGATGTCAGCAGCGCCAGGTTGATGGTGTCGGCGCCGGTCGAGCCAGCCACCGTGACCACTGTGTTGGCCTGGACCAAAAAGTTGCCGCCGATGCTTCCCGCCGTCGCCA
>CANJHI010000027.1 GCA_947474005.1 Alphaproteobacteria bacterium
GTCGGCTCTCGGCGCGCTGGCCGCTGCCGCCGCGCACGAGCTCGGCTCGCCGCTGTCGACCATCGCCGTCGTCGCCAAGGAGATGCTGCGCGAGATCGAGCTGGACGATCCGCTGCGCGAAGACGTCGAGTTGCTGTCGGCCGAATCCGATCGCTGTCGTTCGATTCTGGCACGCCTTTCGGTCGATCCGGAGGGTGATGTCTCGGATGCCTACACGCTGGTGCCCCTGCCGGCGCTGATCGAGGCGGCGGCGCAGAATTACAATCGCGGCACCATCGACATCACCTACGAGTCGGGTCCGGTCGGCGAAGGTACGCCGGCCACGGCGCCGATCCAGGTGCGCAGCCCGGAGATCATGCAGGGTATCGGCAATATCGTGCAGAACGCCGTTTCCTTCGCGCGGCACGAAATCCGGATCGCGACGCGCTGGACGACCGAATGGTCCGAGGTTGAGGTGCTGGATGATGGCCCGGGATTTTCCGAGGCGATGCTCGATGCACTCGGCACGCCTTTTATTTCGACGCGGCAAGGCCAAGAGGGCCACATGGGCTTGGGTGTCTTTATCGCCAAGACGCTTCTGGAGCGGACCGGAGCCTCGGTAACCTTCGGAAATCGCACCGTTGCCGGCGGAGGTGCCACGGTCTCCGTGCGCTGGCCAAACCCCGTCTTCAAGGCTACATAGCGGCCGATGTCGAAGGAGTCGCCATGAGCCAGGACGCAGGAGCCGGCCGCCCTATAGCGCCCGTGATTGCCGGCACGACGTCGAACAAGGATCGGACTCTGCTGATCGCGGACGACGATGCCGCATTTCGCAACCGTATCGCCCGCGCGCTCGAGCTGCGCGGCTTTATCGTGACAGCCGTCGGCTCGGTCGCCGAAGCGCTGACGCAGACCGCCCGTCCGCCGGCCTTCGCCGTCCTCGATCTGCGTCTGGGTGACGGCAACGGCCTGGAATTGGTGGGTCCGCTGCGCCAGGCCCGGCCGGACATCCGCATCGTGGTGCTCACCGGCTACGGCAACATCGCCACTGCCGTCGCTGCCGTGAAGGAAGGTGCGGTCGACTATCTCGCCAAGCCGGCCGACGCCGATGCCATCGAGCAGGCGCTGACCGCCCACGGCCGCAAGCTGCCGCCGCCGCCCAGCAATCCGATGTCGGCCGACCGCGTGCGCTGGGAGCACATCCAGCGCGTTTTCGAGCAATGCGACCGCAACGTCTCCGAGACGGCGCGTCGCCTCAATATGCACCGGCGTACCTTGCAGCGGATTCTCGGCAAGCACGCTCCCCGAGAACACTGAGGCGCGAGCATCGATCGCTCGATGATTTAGGCCCGACGGTTCTGGGCGTTCCAGTAGTGTTCGAGGTTGCTGATCAGGGCCGGGCTGAAGTGGCAGTAGGCCTGCTCGCGCGCGTAGAGCGCGGTATAGCGGCGGAACAGATCGAGCGGTTCGGCGGCGAGGCGTAGCGCCCGCCGATTGCCGATAGCGCCCACCACACCCGAGCCGGTCAGCCGATCGACGACTTGATCGATCGTGCGGTCGATCGCATCCGGGTCCACGACCTCGTCGCAGATCAGCCGGCCTTCCTCGGAATCACAATCGAAGCGGCGCTCGTACATGATCGCCTGGCGGGCCATCCGGTCGCCGACGAAGCGCGCCAGCCGCAGGTTTGCCATTGCCGGAATGATGCCCTCTCGTCGGGCTGGCAGGGTCATGTAGGCGTCGCGGGCGGCGATGTTGAAATCGGTGGCCAGCAGGATCTGGCAGCCGCCGCCGATGGCGAATGTATCAACTGCGGAGATCCAGAGCTTTTCGATCGTATCGCCCATGACTTCGTCCGGCGTCACGTCGGGCCGCGCCACACCGCGCACGATCTTGTTCACGAAGCCCGTGTCGCGGATCAGGAACCACAGGAAAGGGATACGGCCGTGGTAGAGATGCGTGAGGTTGATGCCTGAATTGTAGACGTGCCGGCCGGCATACTTTCCCGTGGGAACCACGTCGCCGCGCAGCACAGCCACCTGGCTCTGCGGATCGAGGATGCAGACATCGGCGCCGATCTCGGTCGCCAGCTGGGTCGAAACGTCCTCCGAGTTGAGAAAGCGCGGATTGGACAGCAACAACACCGCCGCCTTGCCCTGGCGTTCGACCTTGGCCGCGCCCAGGTCGAGCCGGCCGTCACGCAGGAATTTCGCCAGGGCCTCGGCGGATTCTTCGTGCGGCAGCAGCATGGTGTGGCAGAGATGCAGCCCGCACGCGGGATCGGCAAGAAACTGGTTGAACAGGATGCCCTGGTCGATTTCCAGGCCTTCCTTCTCCGACTGTCGCAAGCCTGACTCGGCCGAGATATCGGCGCGCGATGGCACCAGGCCGGGGACCGCATCGGCGGCGTCGTAGGCGAGGCGCTCGATGCGCACGAACTTCCGTCGCCCATCGGTCAGCCGATCGTAGAGCGCGCGGGCGTGCGTGCGCAGGAAGGTGAAGCGCGCGTCACGGGCGGCCTGCTTGAGGGCCTCGGCGATCTCGACCGCGGCAGCATCGCGCTGCGGCTTGGCCGGCAGGCGGCCGAGCCGCTCGCGGGTGCTGCGCCAAAAGGCCGAGAAGGCGGCCGCATCGGTTTCATAGTCGCCGTTGGCCGCGACCGGCGCCGAAATCACCGCATCCATGTCGACGTTCCTGCCTGCAACGATCGGTCGTTGTATTTTGGAGCGGGCGACGGGATTTGAACCCGCGACCTACGGCTTGGGAAGCCGACGCTCTACCCCTGAGCTACACCCGCGTCGCCGGCATTCTAGCTCGCGGTTGCGCTGCAGGTCCAATCGTGTATCTGAAGCCGATGCTGGATGAAGTCCTGACCGCCGAGGAACGCGCCGTCGTGGCCCGTGCCAAGGCCTTCGCCGAGGCGCATGTCGCGCCCAACGCCGCGCGCTGGGAATGGGAACGCCGCTACCCGCTGGAGACGATCAAGGCGGCGTGCGCCCAGGGCCTGAACACGATCGAGTTGGCCCGGCAGCATGGCGGGCAAGGGCTCTCCTTCTCCTGCAAGCTGCGCGCCTTTGAGGAGATCGCGCGGCATGATTTCGCTTTTGCCTTCGCGCTGATCAACCATCACAACGCCTGCGCGCGCTTTGCCCGCGACGGCAAGCCGGCACATGTCGCGCGCCTGCTGCCGCGCATGATCGCGGGCGAGGTGATCGGCTGTGCGGGCTTGAGCGAGCCGGGTGTCGGCAGCGACTTCGGCGGCCTCGAAATGGCGGCGGTGCGGGTCGACGGCGGCTGGAAGCTGAATGGCGCCAAGGCCTGGATCACCAATGCTGCCGTAGCCGGCCTCTCGGTAGCCTACGCCCAGACCGACAAGAGCCTGGGCTATCGCGGCATCGCCTGCTTTGCGATCGAGGCCGACCGGCCGGGATTTCACCGCGACAAGCCGTTCGAGTTGCACGGTGGCCACGCCATCGGTGTCGGTGGCTTCCATCTGGTTGATTACTTCGCGCCCGATGAGGCGGTGCTGCATGAGCCGGGCAAGGCTTTCAAGGCCGCCCTTGCCGGCATCAACGGCGCCCGCGCCTATGTCGCCGCCATGTGCTGCGGCATGCTGCAGGCCTCGCTCGAAACCGCGGTGCGCTACACCCAGCAGCGCCAGACCTTCGGCCAGCCGGTGATCGACCATCAGGGCGTGCGCTGGAAGCTGGTCGATGCCGCGACTGACCTCGAGGCCGCGCGCCTTCTCACCTATCGCGCGGCGCGCCTGATCGACGAAGCGGGCGATGCGGTGTTGCCGGCGGCCTACGCCAAGAAGTTCGCCACCGACATGGCGGTCAATCGCATCGCCGACTGTATCCAGGCAATGGGCGCCAACGGCTTGCGCGCGGAGTATCCGCTGGCCCGCCATCTCGCCGGCGCCAAGATCGCGGCCTACACCGACGGCTCGATCGAGATGATGAACGAGCGCATCGGCGCCGGCCTGCCCGCGGTGTTCGGCGTACCGACGTAAACTTTTAGGCGTTGTCGGCGCGCCGCAGCGCCTGGTCGAGATCGTCGAAGAGATCGCCGCTGTCCTCGACGCCCACCGACAGGCGCAGGAGATCGGGCGGGCAGGGCGTGCCCGGTCCCTCGATGCTGGCGCGGTGCTCGATCAAGCTTTCGACACCGCCCAGCGACGTCGCGCGCTTCCACAACGCCACGCGTGCGGCCGTTGCAATCGCCGCGCGCTCGCCGCCCTTGATGCGCACCGACAGCATGCCGCCGAAGCCGCCCGTCATCTGCTTCAGCGAGACCGCGTGGCCGGCAAACGACGGCAGGCCGGGATAGAGCACCTCGGTCACCATGGGATGGGCGGCCAGGCGTTCGGCGAGCGACTGCGCCGAGCGGCAGGCCCAGTCGACGCGCGGGAACAGCGTGCGCATGCCGCGCATCAGCAGCCACGCCTCGGTCTGGCCGAGAATGGTGCCGAGCTGGGCGCGGATGGTGCGCAGTTTGGCCCAATGCGGATCGTCGCGGGCACCAACCAGGGCACCGGCGATGATGTCGGAGTGTCCGTTCAGGTACTTGGTTGCCGAATGCATGACGATGTCGGCGCCGAATTCGATCGGCCGCGTCAGTACCGGCGTCGCTACCGTCGAGTCGACCCCGAGCAGTGCGCCGGCGCGATGGGCGATGTCGGCGGCGGCGGCGATGTCGGTCACGCTCCAGGTCGGGTTGGCCGGCGTCTCGATCCACACCAGCTTGGTGGCGCCCGGCCGGACGGCGGCGGCAATCGCATCGGTCCGGTCGGCGTCGACGAACTCGACCTTCAGGCCCCAGTGGGTTGCAAAATTTGCAAGCCAGTTGCGCAGCGACCAGTACATGACCTTGGGGACGACGACGTGGTCGCCGGGCGCAAGCGCCAGGAAGCAGGCAGTTGCCGCACTCATGCCCGAGGAAAAGACCAGCGCCTTGGCGCCGCCTTCCAGTGCCGCCAGCGTCGCTTCGGCCTGGTCGAACGTCGGATTGTCGGCGCGGGCGTAGATCCGGCCGGAGCTGTAGCCGTTGTCCTCATCGCGCAGGTAGGTGCTCGCCATATGGATCGGCGGCACCACGGCCTTGGTCACCGGATCGATCCAGCCCATCGCCTGAGCAGCGAGGGAAGCAGCAGAGAATTTCTTGTCTGTCATCGGCACACCGTGAGCTTACGAATGGCTTACTTGGAGCAGTATTTAATTGCACGTCGTTGGGTTGTCTTCGCGGACGCATTGGTATCCGCTGCATCCGACGCTGTTGATACATGAAAGCGTGGTGCCGGTCCCTCCCCAAGGAGAGCGTGGTGCGTCCGTGACGACAAAGCAGGGGGCTTGAATGGAAGTCGAAGTTCTACATCGGCAAGTGATGCCACATCCCGCGGTCAACGGCAGCCGCGTCGCCCGCACCCGCGAAGCCATCGTCGCCTCGGCGCTGTCACTGGCAGCGACTGGCGAAGTTGCGCCCATCGTGCGCGACATCGCCAGGATGGCCGGCGTCTCGGCGCGCACGGTGTTTCAGCATTTCGCCGATACGGCCGAGCTCTATGTGGCCGTTCTCGATCGCGTGTTCGCCATCGAGTTCGGCGACATGCCCGAGCCGGGCGCGTCATCGTCGCTGGATGGGCGCATCCAGTTCATCGTCGACCGAGGCGCAGACCGCTTTGAGCGGCTATTGCCGATGTGGACCTTCGTCGAGACCCTGCAGCGGCGGTCGGCGCCGGCCACCGACATGGTCGCGCAGATCTATGCCACCAACCAGGTCAACCTGGCTCGCTGGTTCGACCGGGAGCTTTCGGGCCTTCCCGCCGAGCAGCGCGCGCGGACGCTCAATGCTCTCGCCCTGGCGCTCTCGCCCGAGAGCTGGGTCGCCCTGCGTCGGCGGCTCGGTCTGTCGGTCGAGCGGGCCCGCGATGAACTGCGCTTCGTCGTGGACGCCGCGCTCAACGGCGGGGCGCGCCGCTAGCGCCAGCGCGTCGCGCCAGCTCTTCGAGGGTGTGGTCGCGCAATCCGAGATCGCGCAGGTGCGTCACCGTATTGCGAAGATAGTCGACGTTGGTGCCGGTGGCGCCCTTGCCGCGCCGGACCAGGGCGGCGGCCCTGGCGGCCGGCAACTTGCCGGCGAACTGCCGGTGCCGGCGGTCGGCGAGATAGACCAGCGCCTCGACCACGCGCCCGTCGTGCAGGTGGATCGGCCGGACTTCTTCCTCATAGACGCCGTCGTTGTCGATCTCGCGCGTGCGCAGATAGCGGCGCACGGCGTCGTAGCCGGTGCGTGGCAGGCGATGGGCGAGGCCGCGGCAGGCGCCGCCCGGCAGCAGCCCCAGGATCAGGCCGGGCTTCTGCGGCGTGCCGCGGTAATGTTCGGAGTAGATGCAGAAGGCGCGGTGCCAGCCGTGCAGACGGGCCGGCTGCGTCTCGGGCGTGGCAAAGCCCGGGTTCCACATCAACGAGCCGTAGCCGAAGACCCAAAAGGGTTTCGCCGAGCTCACGCCTGGTTGAGATGGATCAGTGCGCGGCGGATTTCGCGCGTGCGCGTGAACAGCTCGGACAGCTTGTCGCCCTCGCCCCAGCGGATGGCGCGCTGCAGATAGAAGAGATCTTCCTGGAAGCGCTGCAGCACTTCGAGCACGGCTTCCTTGTTGTTCACGAAGATATCGCGCCACATGGTTGGATCCGAGGCGGCGATGCGGGTGAAGTCGCGAAAGCCGCCGGCCGCATATTTCAGCACCTCGGCATTGAGGTGACCGCCGAGATCGTCGGCCGTGCCCACGATCGTGTAGGCGATCAGGTGCGGCAGGTGCGAGGTGATGGCGAGGATGCGGTCGTGGTGGGCGGGATCGACGCGGTCGACCTGGCTGCCCAGCGCCTTCCAGAAGGCTTCCAGCCTGTCGACGGCCCCGGCATCGCTGTCGGGCAGTGGCGTCAGGATGGTCCAGCGGCCCTCGAACAGGTCGAGCAGGGCGGCCTCGGGTCCGGAATTCTCGGTGCCGGCCACCGGATGGGCGGGCACGAAATGCACCCCCTTGGGGATGTGCGGCAGCATGTCGGCGATCACGGTCTGCTTCACCGAGCCGACATCGGACACGATGCAGCCGGGCTTCAGCGACGAGGCGATCGCCGCGGCCGCCGGGCCGCAGGCGCCGACCGGCGTGCAGACGATCACCAGGTCCGCATCCTTCACCGCTGCGGCGAGGTCGGTGCCGCAATGGTCGGCGAGCTTCAGTCTGTTGGCGAGGGCGGCCGTCTCGGCGCTGCGCGTCGCCGCCACGATCGATGTGGCGAGCCCGCGCTTGCGCGCCTCGAGCGCGATCGAGCCGCCGATCAGTCCGATGCCGATCAGCGAGATCTTGTCGAAATGAACCTTGCTCATTTGACGGCGGCGACGAACTTGGCCAGTGAATCGCGCACCGCCTTCACCTCGGTCTCGGTGCCGATGGTGATGCGCAGGTGCTCGGGCAGGCCATAACCCGCGATCATGCGCGGGATCAGGCCGTCGTTCATCATCCAGTCGTTGGCGGCGGCAGCGCGCTCCTTCGAACCGAGGCCGACCGTCAAGAAGTTGCCGACGCTGGGCAGCGGTTTGAGGCCGAGCTTGGCCAGTTCGGCGCTGAGCCAGGGCAGCCAGATGTCGTTGTTGGTGCGGCTGGCATCGGTGTGGGCGATGTCCTGCAGGGCGGCGATCCCGGCGATCTGCGCCGGCAGGTTGACGTTGAACGGCTGGCGCAGCCGGCTCATCACGTCGACGATGCCGGCCGGACCGTACATCCAGCCGAGCCTGAGGCCGCCCAGGCCGTAGATCTTGGAGAAGGTCCGCGTCATCACGACGTTCTCGGCCTGGTCGACCAGCTCGACGCCCGATTCGTAGTCGTTGCGGCTCACATACTCGGCATAGGCCGCGTCGATCACCAGCAGCACGTTCTTCGGCAGGGCCGCGTGCAGCCGTCGCACGTCGTCCTTGGTGACATAGCTGCCGGTCGGGTTGTTCGGGTTGGCGAGGCAGACGACGCGCGTCTTGTTCGTGACCTTGGACAGCAGCGCGTCGACGTCGGCCCTGTAGTCGGTTTCCGGCGCCGCCACCGGCGTGGCACCAACGCCGAGCGCGTTGATCGGGTACATGAGGAAGCCGAATTGGCTGTAGAGCAGCTCGTCGCCCGGCCCGCAGTAGGCGCGGATCAGGAGGTTGAGCAGCTCGTCGGAGCCCGCGCCGCAGACGATGCGAGCCGGGTCGAGTCCATAGTGACGGCCGATCGCGCCGCGCAGCTTCTCGGTGTTGCCATCGGGGTAGCGGTGCAGCTCGGCCGCCGCCTTGGCGTAGGCTGCCATCGCCTTGGGCGACGGTCCCAGCGCGCCCTCGTTGGACGAGAGCTTGGCGATGGTCTCCTTGCCGTCGACCGAGTCCTTGCCGGGGACATAGGGGGCGATTTTCATGATGCCCGGACGCGGAGTGAGCGCGGTCATGGCAGTCTCCCGTAGGTAGCGATCAGGGCTGGGCCCTAGGACCGAAGGGTGGCCGGAACGGCATAGGCACCGATCGCGGCGACGCGGCCGCTCTTCAGTCCCAGCGCCGCCCCGAGTTCGCGCAGTCGCGGGTCGCCATCGGCGATCACGCCCGGCATTTCGATGAGATAGTGATGCACGCCGTCGACAACCTGGTCCAGCGCCGAGGTGAAGGCGGGGAGGCCAACCTTGGCCAGGCCGCCGGCGATGCGGTCGCGGCTGAGGCCGGCCGGTGTTTCGATGGCGATGAGGGCGCGGTCGTCGCCGCTTTCCTCGGGCTCCATGCGGGCGAGAACGAGGGCCGAAATGCCGCGCGCCCGGGCGTTGGGCATGGCGAGAAAGGGCAGGCGGGCCACGACGTTGGGCAATGTCGCGTCGCCCCCGGCCAGCAGCGGCCACCACGGGGCAACATCGGACTCGATGGGGGCCGGCACGATGCCGATCGTCGTCGGGCCGCCGCGCACGGCCGCCAGCACCTGGGCGGGCGTGTCGTGGGCGACGAGTGGAATCTGGCAACCGAAGTGGTCGCGCGCGAGATCCCAGTAACCGGGCTGCTCGGCCGGCCGGCAGATGGCGATTTTCAGCCCCGGCGTCTGCATCAGGGTGAGCGCACACATCATCTCGCGCCACATGCGGAAGACGGCCGTGACCGGGAAAGGTCCCTGGTGGGAGGCCATCCGCTGGCGCAGCACCCGGGCTTCACGGCCCGGCCGCAGCGCCAGTCCGCCGGCCGGCTTGACGCCCGCAATTCGGCCGACCACGTCGGCGCGCCGGCCGATCAGGCCGTGCAGTTCGCCGTCGATGGCGTCGATTTCTTGCCGCAGGCTGTCGAGACTGGGTGCGTTCATGAGGCCGGTAATTCCTGTGCGCAGCGGCGATACTACGTTCAGCCACACCGCGTAAAGGCAAACAAGCCTCAAGGCGCTTGCACCCGCACGGCGAGGTTCGTATAAAAGTCATCCGTGGAATTTGAGCCGACCGGCTTGCGGCCACGTTAATCCCCGCTAAAAGGTCGGAGTGCTTGAAAAAGCCCCCGCCCTTCCGGTCGGGGGCTTTTTCGTTGGAGAGGACGTTGCTCCAGGACCTGACCGACGCCGAACAAATGGCGCTCGCCCAGTGCCGCCACGCGGTCCTGGGCGCCGAACAGCCGCTCAGCCTCGACTGCGGCGTCGATCTCGGCCCCTACCGGGTGGCCTACCAGACCTACGGCACGCTGAACGCCGACAAGACCAATGCCATCCTGATCTGCCACCCGCTGAGCTGCGACCAGTTCGTCGCCGAGCGCCATCCCGTCACCGGCAAGGAGGGCTGGTGGGAAAGCCTGGTCGGGCCGGGCAAGGTCCTGGATCCGGCGCGCTACTTCATCAT
Source organism: Alphaproteobacteria bacterium (assembly GCA_947474005.1). GTDB lineage: Bacteria > Pseudomonadota > Alphaproteobacteria > Reyranellales > Reyranellaceae > Reyranella. The sequence continues at coordinate 9,861 of CANJHI010000027.1, forward strand.
TTGCGTCAATGTGCTGGGCCACTGCATGGGCTCGACCGGCCCGCTGGCGCGCGAGCCTGCGACCGGCCAGCCCTGGAACCTGCGTTTCCCGGTGGTGACCATCGGCGACATGGTGCGCGCCCAGGCGGCCCTGCTCGATCATCTTGGCATCCCCGACCTGTTCTGCGTCATCGGCGGATCGATGGGCGGCATGCAGGTGCTCGAATGGGCCGCGACCTATCCCGACCGTGTCTTTTCGGCCGTGCCGATCGCCTGCGCCGCGCACCATTCGGCCCAGAACATCGCGTTCCACGAGGTCGGCCGCCAGGCGATCATGGCCGATCCGGAGTGGAAGGGGGGCGACTATCGCCTGCACCAGACCGTGCCGGCGCGTGGCCTCGCCGTTGCCCGCATGACCGCCCATATCACCTACCTCTCGGAGCAGGCGCTGCAGCGCAAGTTTGGCCGCGCCCTGCAGGACCGCAATGCGCTCGGCTTCGGCTTCGACGCCGATTTCCAGGTCGAGAGCTACCTGCGCCACCAGGGCTCGACCTTCGTCGATCGCTTCGACGCCAACAGCTATCTCTACATCACGCGCGCGATGGATTATTTCGACCTCGCCGGCGCGCATGGCGGGGTGCTGGCGAATGCCTTCCGTGGCTCGCCCACGCGCTTCTGCCTGATGTCCTTCACCAGCGACTGGCTGTTTCCGACGCGCGAGAGCCGCACGATCGTCCATGCGCTGAACGCGGCGGCGGCCAACGTGTCGTTCGTCGAGGTCGCGAGCGACAAGGGCCATGACGCCTTCTTGCTCGACGAGCCGGAGATGTTCCGCACCTTGAGCGGCTTCCTCAAGGGGGCGGCTGCCGTGCGTGGGCTGAAGCAGGCGGCATGAGGAGGGATCTGCCGTGACCGCCGCTATTCGCGTCGACCTCCAGCTCATCGCCGACATGGTGAAGCCAGACACCCGCGCGCTCGACGTTGGCTGCGGCGACGGCGCCCTGCTGGCCTACCTGACGAACTTCAAGCGCGTCGATGCGCGCGGCATGGAACTCAGCCAGGCCGGCGTGAATGCCTGTGTGGCCAGCGGCCTGTCGGTGATCCAGGGCGACGCCGACGCCGATCTGCAGGCCTATCCCGATGCCGCCTTCGACTACGTGATCCTCAGCCAGACGCTGCAGGCCACGCGCGAGCCGCGCGAGGTGCTGCTGCAGATGCTGCGGGTCGGCAAGCGCGCGATCGTGTCGTTTCCCAACTTCGCGCACTGGCAGGTGCGCCTGCGGATGGTGTTCGGCGGCCGCATGCCGCAGACCACGTCGTTGCCCTACAAGTGGTACGACACGCCCAACATCCATCTCTGCAGCATCGACGATTTCCGTGCGCTCTGTCGCGACATGGGCGTGCGCATCGAGCGCGCCATCGTGCTCAACAGCAAGAGCCGGCCGATCCACATGCCACCATTGCTCGCCAACGTATTCGGTGAGCAGGCGGTGTTCATGCTGCGGCGGGATTAGTACTCAGGGTGTCATCGGACCGCGGGCCTCCAGGCCTGCATCATGATCATGAGCGGGCCTGGAGGCCCGCGGTCCCTCTTGATGTGAGTCTATTCCAACGGAACCGGCTCTAGCCTTCCACGGTTGTCGTCGAGACCGCGAGATTGCTGCCGAGAAACGCGCGGTCGCCCGGGCCTTCCTGGCCATGGCCGATGCTCCAGCGGTGCGGCCAGTCCAGGCGCTCGGCGCCCCAGGCGGAGGCGGCCGACAAAGACGACCAGGGCGCATCGGCCGCGAGGCGATACAGCAGGCCGCCGGGCCCCATGCCCGGATGGACGAGCAGTTGAATGTCGAAAGGCGCGCCGGCGTCGAGGGCCGGACCGAGCCAGTAGTGCGGGCTGCGGCCGGGCTCGGGTTCCAGAATCACCGTCAGCCGCTGCGCCGGCCCGGTGAGGCCGATCCAGAGCGGTGCGCGGACACCGGGCTGGAAGGCCGAGAGAAGTGTCTGGATCGTGCTTGTGCCGGCCGCCGCGGCGTCGCCGGTGAAGCGGAATGCCACGATCTCGTCCTTGCCGACGCCGGCTTCGCCCAATGCCTGCCACTGCTCGACCGGCGGCACCGGCAGCGGCCACGACAGGCGCTCGCGGACGCGGCCTTCGGCATCGAACACCTGATACCGCAGCCCCTGCCCATCGAGCGCGGCCTGGACGGCGTGGAGATATTCGACGCCCTCCGGCATGCGGTGCGCGGTGCCGGCGCCCGCGGTGCAGATCTGCAGCACGCCACGATGGGCCTGCACGTCGAACGCCAGGATATGACCGCACAGGTAGGCCAGCACACCGCCCTCGACCAGAACGTCCCAGAATTCCGTCGCGTGCTCGGGACCGACATCGCGCTGATAGGCGCCAGCGAAGCCGTTGACCGGATGGATCGGATGATGGCCCGCGACGAGCTTGTGGTGCGCATCCGCATGCTGGTGCAGCACGGCGTGGAGCCAGTCGGTCTCGACATGACCTTCGCCGCCGAGGCCCGTCCACAGCGTGTGAACGAAGACGAGCAGCAGGTCGCCGCGCCGCACCCAGTACGACAGACCTTCCTGTCCGGGCGGGCCGTTGCGCGGCAGGTGATCGTGGACCTCGCGGAACACCGCCTCGCTCATGGCGTCATAGGTCGCGTGATTGCTGGTCGTGTGCCACAGCGGGATCGCGCGGCGGTCGAGCCAGGCCATCTCGTGGTCGAGCCAGTGCCGCCATTGCTTGCGCAGCGTGTCGGCATCGGCCGTGTAGCCTGCGATCTCGTCGCCGAGAAACAGAATGAACTCGGGCGATGGCGCGAGACGCCGAACGGCCGCGTTGACGCCGGCGAAGGTGCGCTCGTGCAAGGCGCCGGAAACGCCGGAGCAAGCGTCGCCATAGAGGACGAACTGATGGCCCTGGCCGCGCGGCAGAAGGGCGTGGATCGGCTGACCGCGTGCGGGCCGCTCGTAGTAGCCTTCGATCTCGTCTTCCTCGAGCTTCACGAAGCCGTGGCGCGTGTAGAAACGGTCGGCCTTGCTGCCCTTCAGCACCTCGAGACCCACCGGCAGGCCCGTCGCGTCGGCTTCGTCGAGAAGAACCTTCAGGATCTTCGTGCCGAGCCCGGTATTGTGCAGGCGACGATCGAGATAGAAGGAGTCGATCTTGATCTCGCTGTCGCCCCTGCGAAAGCCGACGCAGCCCACGCGCTCAGCCCCCAGCAGGATCAGCCGCATCCCCGGCTCTTCGAACGTCGCGCGGAAAACCCGACGGGCGCGCTCGGGCGAATAGCGGAAGACGCGCTCCAGATGTTCGCGCATGACGTCGATGCGCAACGCCAGCAGCGGCTCGAAGTCCGCTTCGCTGACTGGCCCGAAGCGCCAGTCCCCCGTTCCGGTGTCAGACACGTGAAGCGATCTTGGCGACGCGCGGCTTGGCGACCGCCAGCCAGTCCCTGGTGTCGAGCTCCATCGAGCGGTCGAGGCGGCCGGCGTTGAAGAACAGCGTCTCGTTGGCGAGCAGATCTTCGTCGACCACGACGGTGAGGGAGGGATCGAGGGCGAAGGGCGGCACCGCGCCCATCACGCAGCCTGTCAGCTCCTGGGCCGTCTCCGGCGAGGCGAAGCCGCATTTGCGCGCCTCGAACAAGGTCGCCACCGCAGCGAAGTCGAGCTTGCGGCTGCCCGGCAGGATGGCCAGCACGTGCCGGCGGCCGCCGCCGCCGCCGCGCACGTCCAGCACCATCGCCTTGGCGGCCTGGTCCGGCCGGTTGCCGCGGATGGCGCTGATCTCGGCGGACTTCCCCTCGGCCTCGTGTTCGATGACACGGAACTTCGCCTTGGCTTCGCCTAGCAGGGCGACGAGCTTGTCGAAAACATCAGACGCCACGGATGACCTTCTCCGACAGGATTTTTAGCGCTTCCTCGAGGCTCGGCACCTGGCCGTCGGCCGGTGCGATATGGGCATCGACGGAGCGGCGGTGGCTGCGCTCGATCGCCTCGGTCATCAGCGGATCGACTCCGGTCTCGCGCAGGGTTCGGGCTACCAGGCCCATCTCCTCCCAGCGGCGGTGGGCGTGCACGATATGCGTCTGCACCAGCATGCCGATGAAACCGCCGAGCGTCGCCTCGTCGGCGTCGCCGAGGCAGCCCAGCACTTCTTCCAGGATGCCCTGGCGTTGCGCCGTCACCAGTGCCTCGACGCCCAGCGCCTCGATGCCCTTGACCAGCACGCTGCGCAGCATTTTTACCGACGAGGCGCTGCCGGGTTTTAGCCCGAGCAGCTTGGCGTCGAAGCCGTTGGCGTTCATCCATGCGACGGCCGCTTCGGCTTCTTCACCGGCCACCAGCATCGGCGCCTTGATACCCTGCTTGAAGAACCCGCCCATCACGGCGACATCGACGTAGCGGCCGCCGCCGGTTTCGATCTCGGCGCGATCCTCGTCCGACATCTTGCCGGTGATGGTGCAGAGATCGAGGAAATGCGCACCTTTCTTCAGGAGCGGCGCGGCGGCAGCGGCGGCGTCGCGGGCGAATTCGCCCTGCACCGCCGAGATCACCAAGTCGGCTTCACCGAGCGCTGCGGTGTAGTGGCCCTCGATCGCGACATCGAGACCGCGCGCGGCCTTGCCCAGCGCGGTGCCGCGCGCATCCTTGTCGAGGGCCGTGTCGATGGCGATCACGCGCCGTGGTGCGTTGTCGCCGGGCTTCGGCCCTCCTTCATCGTGTGACCCACGCCAGCCGCCTTCGATGCAGAGGCCACGGGCGATGGCCGATCCCGCCTCGCCAAAACCGAGCAGCGCGATCACGCGCGGAGAAAAGGACATGTCGTTGTTCCGGAGTTCAGGAGGCGGGGGCTTCGCCGTCCTTGGTGTTGCGCGCCGCCCCTGCGATCTGGGGCCTGTCGCGCGAACTGGCGACGCGCAGCTTTGGCCGCACGACGGCGACCGTCTGGTTCTGCGCACGCTCGGCAATGCCGGCATAGAGCTGCTTGCCGGACTCGATCACGCTCACGCCGGCGAAGCGGCCGAGCCAGCGCTGGCCGAAGCGCTCGACGGCCGGCGCCATGCGCATGGCGAGCCGCGAGCGGGTCGGCGGCATGTAGAGGGCGCGCGTCTGGCGCAGCGGCGCGAACATGTTGGCGCGCAGGAGGGCTGCGAGCTGGCCGGTGGAATAGGGATGGCCCTGGTAGAACGGCGAGCGATCGACCTGGGACCAGAAGCCGGCGCGCGTCGGCGCCACCACGATCAGGCGGCCGCCGTCCGCCATCACGCGCCAGATCTCGCGCAGCATCGGGCGAAGCTGTTCGGTGCACTCGACGGCATGGACCAGCAGCACGCGGTCGACCGATCGGTCGGGCAGCGGCAGATCCATCTCGTCGACCAGGGTCGCGCGGTTGCGCCCTTCGCGCGGCCAGCGGGTGACGCCCTGCGGGGCCGGCATGAAGGCCAGCACGCGCTGGGCTTCCTCGACGAACGGCCGCAACAGCGGCGTGGCGTAGCCCAGGCCCAGCACGTTCTCGCCGCGAACGCTCGGCCACACCTCGCGCAGCCGGGCGCGCAGCAGCCGCGCCGTCGTCTGGCCGAGTGTGCTGCCGTAGAATTCCTCAAGGTCGAGGACGTCGTTCCACATGCCACGATCCTAGCAGAAAGCGCGCCGCGAGCACTATGGCGGGCACCATGGGGAAGCCATGGCTTGCGCAAGCCAGCTCTGCTAGCGTTGCGCATCATGAGCACAACACTAGACATCGTCCGAATCCCGGTCCTGAGCGACAATTACGTGTGGTTGATGCACGAGCCCCAGAGCGGCGCCGTGGCCGTCGTCGATCCGGCGGTGGCCGGGCCGATCCTCGCCGAGGCCGAGAAACGCCGCTGGAAGATCACGCATATCCTGAATACGCATCACCACGGTGATCACGTCGGCGGCAATCTCGAAATCAAGGAAGCGACCGGCTGCACCATCGTGGGTCCGCGGCGCGACCGCGCCCGCATTCCCGGGATCGACGTCGAGGTCGACGACGGCGACCGCTACCGCTTCGGCGAGGCCGAGGCGGAGGTCTTCTTCATTCCGGGTCACACGTCCGGCCACATCGCCTATGCCTTCCGCGACCAGCACGCGCTGTTCTGCGGCGACACGATCTTTGCGCTGGGCTGCGGGCGGATGTTCGAGGGCACGCCGCAGCAATTCTGGACGTCGCTGAGCCGCCTGCGCGCGCTGCCCGACGACATGCGGGTCTATTGCGCCCACGAATACACCCAGTCCAACGCCCGCTTCGCCGTGACCATCGAGACCGGCAACAAGCAGCTCATGGCGCGCGCGGCGTCCATCGACGCGGCACGTGCGCGCGGCGAGGCCACCGTGCCATCGCTGCTCGGCGAGGAGAAAGCCACCAACCCGTTCCTGCGCGTCGACATCCCGGCGGTGCAGGCCGCGGTCGGCATGGCCGGCGGCGATCCCACGGCGGTGTTCGCCGAAGTGCGCCACCGCAAGGACGTGTTTCGTTAGGCCTGCGGGCTTTCATGCTCTCCCGGACCGCGCGCGTCCCGCACGCTCATGAGCAGTCCAGAACGGCATGACAAGTACCGTTAGCGGCGTGCCCGAGGACTTCTTGGTCTCTTTGCCGAGGATGTATATTATGGTAATATACACCGATGCTTGATCTGTTGCGGATCGAAGGCTTCGATTGGGATGAGGGCAATAGCCGCAAGAGCGTCGAAAAGCATGATGTCGGGCAGGGTGAAGCCGAGCAGATCTTCTTCAACGATCCGCTCCTGGTCGTCGAGGATGTCAGGCACAGTGTTCATGAGCCTAGACTGCAGGCACTGGGGCACACCGACGTCGGTCGATTGCTCCACGTTACTTTTACGCTACGCGGCGAGGGTAGGTTGATCAGGGTAATTTCCGCACGGACGATGCATCGCAAGGAACGTGTGCGTTATGAGCAAGAAACCTAAGTCCATTCCGAAATTCCGCAACGAAGCCGAGGAGCGCCGCTTCTGGGAGACGCACGACTCCAGCGGCCTTGTCGATTGGAGCAAGGCGGAGCGTGTGCGCCTGCCGAACCTCAAGCCATCGACGACGTCGATTTCCCTGCGGTTGCCAGTGACGCTCCTCGACCAGATCAAGATAGCTGCCAACAAGCGCGATGTTCCCTACCAGTCCTTGATCAAGACCTGGCTCGCCGAAAAGACGGTGAGTGGCTGAGCCGTAGCCGCGTCAATCGACCAGAAGGTTGCCGTGAGTCATCTGTGCGCAAGGTCCGGCACCGCAAGGACGTGTTCTGCTAGGCCGTCACCCGCACGCCGTTGAGGGAAGCCATTTCATCGGCACCGGGTGGCTGCCAGATCATTTCGATGAAATCGAACATGGGCCGGGTGACCGTGAGACGGAAGGTTTCGCCCTTCACATCGTTGCGTCCTTCGACGCGCCGCCAGCGTTCCGCGGTGTCGATGTCGAGGAAATGCAGATGTACGGCCAGCCCGGCTGCCTGCGCAGGTGCGGCGACGCGCTGACGTTGTTCGGCCCGTTGCAGGCCGAGATCGAGCACCGAGGGAACGCCGAGGTGGCCGAGCTGCAGGGCGGTGGTGACCATCTGGCGTTCGCAGCGCATCACCCGCTCGTCGATCCATTGCCAGTCGGGGCGCTCGGGTCTGTCCGGCCTGAACAGGCCGACCATCCAGTCGTCGATCGACAGGTGCAGGGCGCCGAGCTGCCGGGAGAGTTTTCCGGCGTAGGTGGTCTTGCCCGCGCCGGTCGAGCCGCAAACGAGGTGGATCATCGGATTGTTCCCTTGATCAGCCCAGATCGCCGGGCTGGCCGGCGGTCAGGCGACCCAGCAGGTCGGCCAGGGTTGCGATCTCCGGTTGGGTCCAGCGGTCGCGAAAGACGTCGGCGGCCATGATCTCGAGCGAGGCCTGGGCATTGGCGACGAGTTCCAGGCCCGCTTCGGTGAGGACGACGTAGGCGAGGCGCGCGTCGCGCGGATCGGCCTCGCGGCTCACCATCTTCAATTTTTCGAGCGGCGCGGCCATGCGGGTCACCGTCGATGGGCTGACATAGAGTCGCTTCGCGAGGTCGATCCGGCTGAGTCGACGTCGCGGCGCCTGTGCCAGATGCATCAGAAGCAGGACTTCCTTGAGGGCGAGGCCATGCAAGGAGCCGAGGCCCCCCGAGAAGCGCTCTTCGAGGCGGGCGTTGGCGCCGAGCAGGCGCAGAACGGCGGAGAAGGAGGGGTTGGTCATGGCGAGGATATAGGCCGGTATACTTCCATATGCAAGTAATTAGGCAACATTTATGATGCAAATATAAGGTTGACGGTTCAGCATGATTAGGTCTAATATTTTGTTAGCTTGGCGGGATTGCGCCGGCCTTTTCGTTTCCGGCACGACCTATCCGCGGCCGCCCGCGGGTTCGCGCTATGCGCCTGGTGCAGCCGCCACGGGTCCTGACCTGTGGGTGAGATCCAATCCAATCAGCCCAAAGGGCTTCGTGCCGGCGGTGCCGGCGCCAACAGGGAAAAGAGCCACGCCTCGAATCGTGGACGGTATTGCGCGCACGCTCGGACCCAGACCCGGGGCCAGATCCGGGCACACGTTGGGGCCCAACACTCCCCTCGTTCAGGTGGGCCCGATGAGCCGGGAAAATTCCCGTATTTATTGGCTTTCCGGCAAGCGGAGAGCCGAATTTCGACACGTCGATTTGGGCCAATTTTGAAAAGTTGAGCCCGTGGCTTTCTAGCGTCGGGCCAGGCAGAACCAGGCGGCAAGGCCCAGCGCGGCGGCGAGCGCGCCATAGAGCGGGCCCTGCGCCACATTGAGGAACAGCCAAGGCGCGGTAAGCGGCCCGACAGCGGCGCCGAAATCGCGCCAGGTCGAATAGCTCGCCTGGCTCGACAGTACCCCGCCGTGACCGCGCTCGATCACCAGCACGGGGATCAGGGTATTGAACATGCCGCGGCTCATCACGACCAGCAGCGCGCCGATGACGTCGTGGCCGACCGCGATCAGCACGAAGCCGCCGACCAGCAGGGTGCCGTTGGCGATCGCGATGCGCCGCGCGCCGAAGCGGTCGCCGATCCAGCCGCCGAGTGGTCCCGTCGTGATCTCGACCAGCCAGCGCAACGCCAGCAGCGACGCGGTCGCCATGACGGCGGCGACCGAGGTGATCGAGTCCTTCAACAGGAAGGCGAGCGTGAGCAGGAACACGCCGTCGCCGGAGAAGCCCATGACGAAGCCCCAGATTTCAAGGCGGTGCGGGAGGGGCAGGCGGAAGCCCTTGCCGTGCGCCACTAATTCGCGCGGAAGGCGCGGCAGCATCAGGGCGGCGCCCAGCGCCACCAGGGTGAGCGCGCCGAAGATCAGGAAGACCGAACGCGGGCCGGCCTGCAGGACGATCCAGGCGCCGCCGACCAGCGACACCGCCTGCACCATGCCGATGGCGGCGCGGCTGGCGCCGACGCGTTTGCCGGCATTGGCTCGGTCGCTGACGGCATAGGCGAGCGTCGCGAGATTGAGCGAGGCGTAGGAGATGCCCCAAAGACAACGGGCGGCGATCTGGACGGCCGGGCTTTCGACCAGGCCGTAAAGCGTGGTGGAGACGGCTGCACCAATGGCTGCCGCCACCATCAACCTGTGCGGCCCGACGCGCTCGCCGATTGCCGCCACGCCTGAGTTGGCGAACAGGCGGATCCAGCGGTTGAGCGACAGCAGGACGCCCACCATGACGAGGCTGAGGCCGAAGTCCTCGTGGTAGAGCGGCAACACGGCATAGAGCAGCGTGTCGCCGATCATGGCGAAGGCAATGACCAGTCCCGGCAAGGCCATGCCCACAGGTGTGCCAGTGGGCGTGGCGCCGGGAGAGGTAGGGTTGGTCGCCGTCACTGGGCGCGCAGCACCAGCGCTTCGCGAAGTGCTGCGGCACAGATGGCCGTGCCGCGTCGCGCGCCGTGCAGCAGCATCGGCGCGCTCAGGAAGCCATGCAGCATGCCGCCGAACTCCACCAAGTCGGCCAGCGTGCCTTCCTGCTGCAGCCGCCAGGCGTAGGCGCGGCCCTCGTCGCGCAGCGGATCGTAGCCGGCGGTGATCACCAGGGCGGGGGCCAGGCCGGCCAGCGAGGCGGCGCGCAGCGGCGACACGCGCCAGTCACCGCGGCTCGTTTTGTCGGGCGCGTAGTGATCGAAAAACCATTCCATGGTCTCGGCGTTCAGTCCGTAGCCGTCGTAGAAGCGGCGGTAGGACTCGGTGCGCGCCACGGCGTCGGTGACCGGATAGGCGAGAAGCTGCAGGCGCAGGCGCGGCCCGCCGTTGTCGCGGGCCCAGATCGCGACCGATGCGGCGAGATTGCCGCCGGCGCTATCGCCACCGATGGCGAGCCGGGTGGCATCGATGCCGACCGATGCACCGTTGGCCACGACCCACTGCAGGCCTGCCACGACATCGTCGAAGGCGCCGGGGAAGCGGGTTTCCGGGGCCAGCCGATAATCCACGGCGCAGACGGCGATCCCGGCGTCGAGGGCGAACTGGGCGCAGAGCACATCATGGCTTTCCAGATTGCCGAACACCCAGCCGCCGCCATGGGCGTACAGCAGCGCCGGCAAGGTCGCATCGGCCGCCGCCGCGGTGGGCCGATAAAGCCGGATCGGGATCGCGCCGCCGGGACCGGGAATCGTGCGGTCGGTCACTGCGACGCCGGCGGGGCGCGGACCTTGGGCGGGCGGGCGGAGCGACAGATATTGCTCGCGTGCGGCCTGCGGGCTCAGCTTGTTCCATGCCGGACGGTCGGCCGCCGCGGCCAGGTCGAGCAGCCGCTGGGATTCCGGATCGAGCGCCATTCCACCAACTCCATTGGACGAAGAAACACGGCACTCTAGCAGGCCACGCCCCTGTTTCGTCACGAGACGAATGGTAAGGTCGGCCATGACATTCGATCCGGATCATGGTGCCGCCCCCACATCGGCGCCCTCCTGGGCGCGTCGTGCATGGGATCGCGTGCGCGCCTTTCGTCCCTTCGCCTCCAAAGCAGCCGGGTCGAGCAGCCGTCGCACGGCCTGGGGTTGGGGGTGGCGTGCCGCTCTGGTGGTGGTGATCCTCTACTATCCCGTGGGTGCGCTGGTGACCCAGGACATCGACGACGATCCGCAGTTCGCACCGCGCAACGTAACGCCAGGCGAAAGCCGGGCGGTGGCCGTTGCGGCCGAGCTGGTGGATCGTGAAGTCAACGTCCACACTTGGACGCCGATGCAGCCCTTCTTCATGCCGTCCGGGCTGCTCGACAACATGCCGAACTTCCAGCGCGGCGTCGCGGCGGCACTCGGTCGCTTCAGCACGGAACTGATGGACCAGCTCGGCCGCACCCGCGGCTCGAGCCAGACCGACCGCGACCTCGAGCAGGCGCGCGGCTTCCTGAACGAGCAGCCCAACATCTGGGTCTGGCAGCCCAGCGTGTCGCTGATGCCGTCGGCGACATCGGCGCAGAAGTACCGCGCCGGCCGCGAGAAGCTGCTGGCCTACAACAAGCGGCTGGCCTCGGGGCAGGCAATCTTCGAGCGCCGCGCCGACAATCTCCAGGCGCTGCTCGATCGCATCGCCAACGATGAAGGCTCCGATTCGGGCGTCATCGACCAGCACATCATCGAGAAGTCCGGCGACCTGTTCGATTCGCGCTGCGACGACATCTTCTATTTCAACAAGGGCCGGCTCTACGCCAATTACCTGCTGCTGCGCGAACTGGGTGCCGACTTCGAGGGCGTCATTCGGGAAAAGGGCCTGACGAGTGCCTGGAACGGCACGGTCGAGACATTCCGCCTCGCCGCCCAGCTCCAGCCCTGGGTCGTCTGGAACGGCTATCTCGACGGGTTTCTCATTCCCAATCACCTGGCCGCACAGGGCTTCTACCTGCTGCGGGCGCGCACGCAGTTGCGCGAAATCAGCAACATCCTGCTGAAGTAGGCCGGCATCGTGGAGATCTACCTTCCCATTGCCGAGCAGTCGATGAATGTGTTCGTGCTGCTGGGCCTGGGCGCCGCGGCCGGACTGCTCGCCGGCATGTTCGGGGTCGGCGGCGGATTCCTTGCCACGCCGCTGCTGATCTTCGTCGGCATTCCGCCGGCCGTCGCGGTCGCCAGCCAGGCCAACCAGGTGGTCGCCAACTCGGTGTCGTCGCTGCAGGTCCATTGGCGCCGCGGCAACGTCGATTTGCGCATGGGGATGGTCCTCCTGTTGGGCGGCATGTTCGGCTCCTCGGCCGGCGTCTGGCTGTTCACCTACCTCAAGAGCATCGGCCAGATCGATTTCGTCATCGCCGTCCTCTACGTCATCATGCTGTCGACGATCGGTCTCCTGATGCTGGTCGAGAGCCTGAGCACCTATGTGAAGCGCCGGCGCAATCCCGGCGCGCCGCGTGGCAAGCTTCACACCCATTACCTGGTACACCGCCTGCCGCTGAAGCTCCGGTTCTACAAGTCGAAGCTCTACATCAGCGCGCTGCTGCCGGTGGGGTTGGGCTTCCTGATCGGCATCCTGTCGGCGATCCTGGGCGTCGGCGGCGGGTTCGTCCTGGTGCCGGCCATGATCTATCTGCTCGGCATGCCGACGGCGGTGGTGATCGGCACCTCGAATTTCCAGATCCTGTTCGTGGCCGCCAACGTCACGTTCCTCCAGGCCACGACCAACGGCACGGTGGACGTGGTGCTGGCGTTGCTCCTGATCCTGGGCGGCGTGGTGGGGGCGCCTATCGGTTCGCGGCTGGCCGCCAAGCTGCCGGGCGTGGTGCTGCGTGGCTTGATGTCGGTCCTGATCCTGGCGGTCGCGGTCGAACTGCTGACCGAGCTCCTGCGCACGCCGAGTTCGCTGTTCTCGCTCGGTATCCGCGAGGTGCAACCGTGAGACGCCTCCTGCTCGCCCTCGCGGCAGGCCTCGTCTGTGCGGCTGGTGCGCACGCCCAGGGTCCGCGCATCGAGCCGCCCGGTGGTATTCTGCCGGCCCCCAGTCTGGGCGGATCGACGGATTCCAGTGCGCCGCCGTCGGTGCCCAACGAGTCGGCAACGCCCGAGTTGATTGTCGATCTGTCGCGCGCCCGCGTGTCGATCACCTCGGCCTTTCAGGGCGAGAGCATCCTGATGTTCGGGATGTTCGACCCGCCGGGCGAGGTGGTCGTGGTCGTGGTCGGGCCGGAGGCGCGCGAGACGGTAATGCGCAAGCAGCGCGTCTTTGGCTTGTGGTTGAACACCGGTCGCCAGTCCTTCGATGATGTGCCGGCCTACTACGCCATTGCCGCCAGCCAGCCGCTGCAGCGCCTGCTCGCCCGCGGTACCGGCGGAGAGATCCTGTCGCTGGAAGACCGGATGTCGACTGTCAAGCCGGTCGGCTCGCGGGCGGCGGCTGAACTGGCGAGGTTCCGCGGCGGCCTGCTCGAGGTGAAACGTCGCGAAGGCCTCTATCCCGCTGCCATCGGGCAGGTCACGGTGCAGGCCGGCCGGCTGTTTCGCGTCGACCTGCCTTTTCCCTCCCGGCTGCCTGAGGGTGTTTACGAGGTGAAGGCTTACCTGCTGCGTGACGGCAAGATCGTCGCCGCGGTGTCGCGGCCGCTGCCGGTCGGCAAGGTCGGCTTCAGTGCCCAGTTGGCGGGATGGGCGAGCCATGACGGCGCGCTCTACGGCCTGGGTGCGATTGTCATGGCGCTGTTCGCCGGCTGGCTGGGCGGCGCGATCATGCGACGTCTGTAGAGGGCCGGAGAGTGGGCGCAGACACGATGGGCGCAGAAGGGAGAACACCATGAGTGTGACCGAGCAGCCCGGCCGGGCCGACGAACGCGTCTTTCTGGTCGTCGTCGACGAAAGCCCCGAGATGCGTAACGCGCTACGCTATGCCTGCCGTCGGGCCAAGCGGACCGGCGGGCGGGTGGCGATGCTCTACGTCATGGATCCGCCGGAAGGTCAGCAATGGGGGGCCGTTGTCGATCTCATGCGCCAGGAAGCGCGCCAGCAGGCCGAGGACGTGGTGGCCCGACATGCCGACACGGCGGCCACTCTCACCGGCCAGCCTCCGACAATCCACATTCGCGAGGGCAAGAGCCGGGACGAACTGCTCAAGCTCGTTGCCGAGGACCGCTCGATCTCGGTTCTGGTGCTGGGCAGCGCCTCGAGTGGCGAGGGGCCAGGCCCCTTGGTCACGGCCTTCACCGGCAAGCTCGGGGGCCAACTCCGTATTCCCCTGACCATCGTTCCGGGCGCCCTGACCGAGTCCGAGATCGACGCAATCTCATAGACCGTGCGCGCAATCTCCGCGTCGTTCTGTCAGGCCCCGGTGGGCAATCGGGTTTTGCATTGGGATTGTGAATCGCAAGTGAATCTATCCTATTATTTATAGTATATTGTAATTATTAGATAATATATTTATTTTCCATAACTAATATACCGCGACGCATAAGAATCAACTTGATCGACTGGACGCCGGTTCCTACGTCCGGGGTACCGATTGGGGGCGGAGACGTCCCGTTCCCAGCCTGAGCGATGCCGAGCGGTCCGCCGCCAAGCGTTCGATGAAGGAGACCAGGTTTGTTTATCCAGACCGAGCAGACGCCCAATCCGTCCACCCTGAAGTTCCTCCCGGGCCGCGTGGTCATGGAGAAGGGGACGATGGATTTTGCGAGCGCCGATACCGCCACGCCTTCGCCCTTGGCCAAGAGGCTGTTTGCGATCGAGGGCGTCGAGCGGGTGTTCTTCGGCTCCGACTTCGTGACCGTCACGAAGGAGGCGAACCTTGACTGGCAGATCCTCAAGCCATCCATCCTGGGTGGCATCATGGAACATTACACCTCGGGCGACCCGGTGGTGGTCGACAGCGGCGATACGGCCGTTGCCGCATCGGACGACGACGAGATCGTCGCCCAGATCAAGGAATTGCTCGATACGCGCGTCCGTCCGGCCGTGGCCCAGGATGGCGGGGATATCGTGTTCCAGGATTTCAGAGACGGCGTGGTCTATCTCCATATGCAGGGGTCGTGCTCCGGCTGCCCCAGCTCGACCGCTACGCTCAAGATGGGGATTGAGAATCTTCTGAAGCACTACGTGCCGGAAGTAGTGGAAGTCCAGGCGGCCCAGTAGGTCGCCTCAGCTCAAGCGTACAGCGTCGTTACAGCATCGCGGTCCTCGTGGGGGGACCGCGCGTGGTGGGGTCGTTCGTTCGAGCCAACGAAACGAAGAGTGTGGAATGAAGTTGTCAATCCGGCCCGCGGTCGAACGCGGGCGCCGTTATGCATTTCCGGCGGCCTGGCTCGCCATGGTCGCCACCGGGGTAGGTCTCAGCGAACCGTTGCCGAACGTCGATGTCGCGCCGTATCTGTCCTTTGCCGCGATCGGGACGGCGAATGCCGCGTCGACGGAGCAACCGGCGTTTCTCGCCATGGACGCCCAGCCAGCGGCCTTGACGTTCGTGCGCCACGAACCGATCGAGCCCGACGACTATTGGCCTCATTTCTCCCCGCGCGAAACGATCCTCGGGCACGGACGCTTCGCGGCGCCCGGCAACGCCGTGCGCCGACAGGTCCAGTTGCGGCCCATCAGCCCGCGCACTGCCGACGAGCTTGCCGGATTCTTTCGGGACGTCGCCTATACCCTGACCGAAGTCCGCCTGGGTGAAGCCGTTCCGCCGATCAAGGTCGATCGTGTGCCGGGCGATCTCGGCACCAAGGACGGCAACGAGCGGAAGATGCTCTTCATCACCGCGATCCTGCCGGTGGTGCTGGAAGTCAATCAGCGCGTGCTCGCCGATCGTGAGCAGCTTCTCTACCTGCGCGACAAGATCGCGGCGGCACCGGAGCGCATGACGCCGATCGAGCGGATCTGGCTCGACAATCTCGCCGAGCGTTACGAAGCGTCGGTCGACAAGCTCGACGAACTGGCGCGCCGCGTCGATATCGTGCCGCCGTCGATGGCGATCGCCCAGGGTGGTGTCGAATCGGGCTGGGGCACCTCGTTCGCCGCGCGCAACGGCAATGCCCTGTTCGGTCAGATCCAGACGGTGGGCCGCCACAGTGTTTCCGTTCCGTGGACGCCAGGCGCCGGCATGCCACAGCCGTTCAAGGATGTCGGCGAGGCGACGGACGCCTACATCACCAACCTCAACACCCATCCGGCCTACGCCAGTTTTCGCGCTGAACGCGCGGCGATGCGCGATCGTGGCGAGCATCCCGAGGGCTATCGCCTGATCGGCACGCTGCTGCGCTATTCCGAGCGCGGCCAGGGCTATGTGCAGTTCGTGCGCCAGATCATGCGCGAGAACGAACTCGGCGATTTCGACAAGTCCCGGCTCTCGAGCTTCTGAGCTACATCATCGGGCGCGGCAGGTCGGCGTCGCAAACCAGCGGATAGCGCCGGGCGTCGAAGAGCTGATAGTGCCACCATTCGTTGCGGTAGAAGTCCCAGCCTGCGGCGGTCATCAGGCCCATCAGCAGCAGCCGGTTGCGCTGGGCCTCGGCGGAGACGTCGGTTCGGCCATGATGCGACAGCGGCGTAAAGGCGTCGAACGCCGTGCCCATGTCGAGTTCGTGGCCGCTCTCGTCCAGCAGGCTGAGGTCGACCGCCACGCCGCGCGAATGCGGCGAGCCACGGCGCGGATCGGCGAGGAATTCCGGATCGGGATTGACGTTCCACAGCGCCCATTGCGCCTCGACCGGCCGCAGCGCGTCGAAGATGCGCAGGCGCAGGCCGAGCGGCCGGGCCAGGGCAATCGCGGCGTCGAGCCGTCCGGCGGCCTCGCTATGCAGCCAGCATTCGGCATTCCGGTAGACCGGGCGTCCCGTTAGATTGGCGTCAGTCGCATAGACCAGCGTCACGTCGACATCGAAGTTGGGCGGGGCGATCGCAATCAGATCGAGTTTCATGACCAAACAATGCCCAGCCGCCCGATCGAGCGCCAGAGGCTGGCGGACGGGCCGATCGATCCCGAGCCTGGCATGAGCCTGGTGCTCGCACTCGACTGCGCGATCAGCGGACTGGGCGTCGCGGTAGTGCGCGACGGCGCCTGCCTGGCATCCCTGCGCGAAGAGGGGCGGGATCAGGCGGTCCGGTTGTTTCCGGCCGTGTCGTCGGTCCTTCGCGACGCGGGCGTCGCGCGACACGAATTGTCGCTGATCGGCGTAACCATTGGTCCGGGAAGTTTCACCGGCGTGCGCGTAGGCCTTGCTGCCGCCCGCGGCCTGGCCGTTGGTCTTGGCGTGCCGCTCGCCGGTCTTGCAACGACATCGGTTTTGATAGCCCAGGCCGCGCAGCAGGACCGGCTTGTCGTCGCCGCTGTCGACAGCCGCCTCGGCGACTGGTTCTGCGCAATCGGTGAGGCAGCGCAGGCGCCCTTTGCGGCGACCGCGGACGAATTGGCGCGACGCCTGAACGCCAGGTCCTGCGTCGTCGTGGGTCCCGACGTCGGCCCGCTTGTCGCCCAACTGGCTGCCGCCGGCGTCGATGCCAAGGCCGAGGTGGCTTTTGTCGATCCGGTCGCCGTCGCGCGGCTGGCACTTGCCCCCGGGATCGACGCCTGGCGGACGCGCAACGCGAGCGAAGGCTTGCCGCGGCCGCTGTACCTTCGCGGCGTCAGCATCACCCTGCCGGATGGCGCGCGCCGGACGGTGGACTGAATGCCCGCACTCGATATGCGCCATGTCCTGCGCCCTCTGGGCGCGCTCGACCTGGACCGCGCGGCCGCATTGCACGGCGAGGCTTTCGTGCCCCTGGGTGAACGCGGCTGGACGCGGCAGGACATGGCCGAGCTGCTGGCCTCACCGGGCGTTGCGGGTCTTTTGCTTCAAATCGACGGCGCCGATGTCGGCATGGCCATTTGCCGGGTGGCGGCTGACGAGTCCGAACTCGTCACCATTGCCGTCCGGTCGGCCGAGCGCCGCCGGGGTGCCGGGCGGACCTTGCTGTCGGCGGTCCTCGACCATGTGCGGGCAGCCGGTGCCCGGACCCTGTTTCTCGAGGTCGCTGCCGATAATCCCGCTGCCCGGGCGTTATATGGGTCGGAGGGCTTTCGCGACGTCGGCAGCCGGCCGGCCTACTTCAAGCGCGGCCAGGGCCGCGCGGTGGAGGCGTTTGTAATGCGTCTCGATCTCGATTGATCATGCCCGCCGGATTGTCACCATATGGGTATCGCCGTCTGCCTCGATCCCCAAAATGGAGTGGCCCTCGTCCCGGGCGGCGCGCGGGACATTCCTGAGCGGTTCCTCGCCGCGCAGCCTGACCCTCAGAACCTCGCCCGAATTCATGCGTTCGAGCTTGAGTTTCGTTCGCACGAATGTCATCGGGCAGACCTCGCCGGTAATATCGATGTCATGGTCGGGCTGTATAGCGTTTGGCTGTATGGACATGTCCCCAACTATACCGCGAACGCCGACCGGTGTAGGGTATTCCGACATGCCTGACCGTAAAGCCAAGCTCGAACTCCTCTGTGTTGAACGCGGTCTCAAGATGACCGATCAGCGCCGTGTCATCGCGCGTGTCCTCTCGGACGCGTCCGACCATCCCGACGTGGAGGCGGTTCATCGCCGCGCCACCGCGATCGACCCGAACATTTCCATTGCGACCGTCTACCGCACGGTTCGCCTGTTCGAGGAAGCCGGCATTCTTGCCAAGCATGATTTCGGCGATGGTCGCGCTCGCTATGAAGAAACACCCGACGAGCATCATGATCACCTGATCGATATCCAGAGCGGCAAGGTCGTGGAATTCCACAACGACGAGATCGAGGAACTGCAGCGCAAGATCGCGGAAAAGGCGGGCTATCGGCTGGTCGGTCACCGGCTCGAATTGTATGGCGTGCCTTTGGACGGAAAGACCGAACGGCAAAAATGAGTGGACTGAACCATCGCCACCCCGATAATAGCCGAATGATTGGGGCGGCTCCCTGCGGATGAAGCATGCGCATCGACCGCGTTGACAGTGAAGCCGAACTTCTTGGGACTCCCACTTCGAGTGCGGAGATCGTCAAAGTCGTTGCCGGCGATTTCGAAGTCCGATTGGCCAAAGACACCGCCGAGATCGATGCGGCGCAGGCGCTTCGCTACCGGGTTTTCTACGAAGAAATGAAGGCACGGCCGACGGCGGAGATCGCCGCCAAGCGCCGCGACTTCGATTCGTTCGACAAGGTTTGCGATCATCTGCTCGTGCTCGACCGGCGTCGTGGCGAGGGCCCCGAGGGTATCGTCGGAACCTACCGGCTGATCCGCCGGTCGGCGGCGGCGAAGATGGGTCGCTTCTATTCGTCCGCCGAATACGACATCCAGCCGATGATCGACTATCCCGGCGAGGTGCTGGAACTCGGCCGGTCCTGCATCGAGAAGGATGCGCGCAACACCGCAACCATGCAGATGCTGTGGCGCGGCATCGCGCTCTATGCGTTCCACTACAACATTCAGGTGATGTTCGGCTGCGCCAGCTTTCCGGGAACCGATCCGTCACAGCATGCGCTGCCGCTCAGCTATCTCTATCACCATCATCTCGCCCCGCCGGAGATCAGGGTGCGCGCGCTGGCCAGCCGCTGCGTCAAGATGGACGTGCTTGCGCCGGGAACCTACGACGCCCGCAAGGCGATGGCGCGCGTGCCGCCGCTCATCAAGGGCTATCTGCGGTTGGGCGGTTTCGTCGGCGACGGTGCCGTGATCGATCCCGAATTCAACACCACCGACGTCTTCATCATCGTCAAGACCGAATTGGTGACGGAAAAATACATCCGGCATTACGAACGCGGGATTCGTGACCAGCACGATTGACGCGCCGACAGCGACAATGTGGATCGGTTCTCCCCTGCGCGGCGCGTTTCGTCTGCTGAGCTATCTGCTCCTGACGCTGGCGCTGCTGCCCTTTCATCTGCTCGCGCTCGCGCTGCGGATCACGCCGGTCATCCGCTGGCTGCCGGTGGTCTATCATCGCATCGTCTGTGTCATCCTGGGCATTCGCGTGCGGGTCCACGGCCGACCCTCGACGACGACGCCGACACTCTTTGTCTGCAATCACGTCTCCTACCTCGATATCGAATTGCTGGGCGGCCTGGTTCCCGGCTGCTTCGTCGCCAAGGCCGAAGTCGCAACCTGGCCGTTCTTCAGCACGCTCGCCAAGGCACAGCGCACCATCTTCGTCGAGCGGCGCTCGAGCAAGGCCAGCACCAGCCGCAATGAAATGCTGAAGCGACTGAACACCGGCGACAACCTCATGCTGTTTCCCGAAGGGACGAGCAGCGACGGCACGCGTGTTCTGCCCTTTCGCAGCGCCCTGTTTGCCGTGGCGCAGCTGCGCCAGAACGACAAGCCGATCGCCGTGCAGCCCGTCGCGATCGCCTACACGCGACTTGATGGCATTCCGCTCGGCCGCTACTGGCGGCCTCTGTTTGCATGGTTTGGCGATCTCGACCTGGTGCCACATCTCTGGCAGATGGTTTGCCTCGGCGAGACGGAGGCGATCGTGACGTTTTTCCCGACGATCGACATCGACCAGCTCGGCGATCGCAAGAAGCTCGCCGAATACTGCTTCCAGCAGGTATCGTTCGGCGTGCAATCGGCGAATTCCGGCCACCCCGAGATGCTGCCGCCGGCGCCGGGCGCTGCCTAGAGCCTCTCGACCCCGGCCGCTGCCGGTGTTAGGAATTGGTCGTTCCAGCAACGGAGACCGATGAAGGACGTCCGCACCACCGGGCAGCGCAAGCGCGTGTTCATTCGCACCTACGGCTGCCAGATGAACGTCTATGATTCGGACCGCATGGCCGATGTGCTGCGGCCGCTTGGCTATTCCCTGGCGGAAAATCCCGAGCAGGCCGACCTGGTCGTCCTCAATACCTGCCATATCCGTGAAAGGGCCTCGGAAAAGGTCTATTCGGAACTCGGCCGGTTGCGCGACCTCAAGGTCGAGCGCCGCCGTGACGGCGCCGATCTCACGATTGCCGTGGCGGGCTGCGTGGCGCAGGCCGAAGGCCAGGAGATCATCCAGCGCCAGCCAGCGGTCGATATCGTCGTCGGGCCGCAGGCCTACCATCGCCTGCCCGAACTGCTGGCCCGGGCGGCGCGCCAGTCCGACGATCGCCGCGCCGACGGCCGTCGCCTGCCCGGCGCCGGCGTGCTCGACACGGAGTTTCCGGCCGAAAGCAAATTCGACCATCTGCCGGCGCCGTCGGCCGCCGACGTGCGCGCCGGCTCGGCGTTCCTCTCGATCCAGGAAGGGTGCGACAAGTTCTGCACCTTCTGTGTCGTGCCCTATACGCGGGGCGCTGAATATTCGCGGCCGGCGACGGCGGTGCTGCAGGAGGCGCGCGGCCTGGTGGCGGCGGGCGCGGTCGAACTCACGCTGCTCGGCCAGAACGTCAATGCCTATCACGGCGAGGGCGCTGATGGATCGACCTGGACGCTGGCGCGGCTGATCCGTGCGCTGGCCGAGATCGATGGTCTGGTGCGGATCCGCTACACCACCTCGCACCCGCGCGACATGGACGACGATCTCATTGCCGTGCACGGCGACGTGCCGCAACTCATGCCCTATCTGCACCTGCCGGTGCAGTCGGGGTCGGACCGTATCCTGGAGGCGATGAACCGCGGCCACGGCCGCGACCACTACCGGCGGCTGGTCGATCGCCTGCGTGGCGTTCGCCCGGATCTCGCCTTGTCGTCGGACTTCATCGTGGGCTTTCCGGGTGAGAGCGACGCCGACTTCGACGATACGATGCGGTTGGTCGACGAGGTCGGCTTCGCGTCGGCTTACACCTTCAAGTACAGCCGCCGGCCGGGAACGCCTGGAGCGGCGCTGGGCGATCAGCTTGCCGAAGACATCAAGACGGCGCGTCTCGCCGCGCTGCAATCGTTGCTCGGGCGCCAGCAACGCGACTTCAACGCCTCCAAGGTCGGCACCATCGTGCCGGTGCTGTTCGCCGAGGCCGGACGCAAGCCGGGGCAAGTGCTGGGCAAGAGCCCTTGGCTGCAGTCCGTTTACGTCGAGGGCGATGCCGACATGATCGGGCGTCTTGTGAATGTGCGGCTGCTCGCCGCCTACGCCCTGAGCCTCGCCGGCGAGGTCGCGACGGGCGAAGCGCCCCCTCGATTTGAGGTCGCCGCGTGAGTGTTCCGCTTGCCGGCGTCCGCGCTGCCGACGTTCGCCGCATGTCGTTCGACGACAATGCCCTGGTGGCGGCGCTCTATGGCAATCACGACCGGCACCTCGTGCGCATCGAACAGCTTGCGAACGTCCAGCTGAGCGCGCGCGGCAACCAGCTGGCCATCGCCGGCACGCCGGATGACGCAACGGTGGCGCACAAGGCCCTGGCCGCGCTCTACGAGCGATTGAAGCGCGGCCTGTCCATCGAGATGGCCGACATCGACGCGGCGGTCCGCTTCGCGCGGACCGGCGCCGAACGCGGCGACGAGGACGGCATCCGCACGCGCCGCCGCACCGTGCAGGCCCGCACACCCGGACAGCGCGACTATCTGGCGGCGCTGCGCGAGCGCGACATGGTGTTCGCGCTGGGGCCGGCCGGCAGCGGCAAGACCTACCTCGCCGTCGCTATGGGCGTGTCGCTGCTCCTCGCGGGCAAGGTCGAACGCATCGTGCTGTCGCGGCCGGCGGTCGAGGCCGGCGAGCGGCTGGGCTTCCTGCCCGGCGACATGAAGGAAAAGATCGATCCCTACCTGCGGCCACTCTACGACGCGCTGCACGACATGGTGCCGGCCGAGCAGATCGCCAGCCGCATGGAGTCGGGCGAGATCGAGATCGCGCCGCTCGCCTTCATGCGCGGCCGCACGCTTGCCCATTGCTTCGTCATCCTCGACGAGGCGCAGAACACCACGCCAATGCAGATGCGCATGTTCCTGACGCGGCTCGGCGAAGGCTCGCGCATGGTGATCACCGGCGACCCCAGCCAGACCGACTTGCCGGGCGGCCAGAAGTCGGGCCTGAACGATGCGGTCGACACGTTGACGGACGTCGATGGCGTACGCTTCGTGCGGCTGACCTCCAAGGACGTCGTCCGCCACGATCTCGTGACCCGCATCGTCGAGGCCTATGACGCGCGCGACAAAAAGACCAAGGCTTAGCTGCCACGTCGTCGTGCTTGATGCCGGCTGGCTAAAAGCCTTGCCCGGTGTCGAACGTCTGGTGCGCAAGGCTGCGCGCGCCGCGGCCAGGCGCGGCAAGTCTCTGAACGTCGCACTGGCCGACGACAAGGGCGTGCGCGTGCTGAACAAGCGCGACCGCAAAATGGATATGCCGACCAACGTTCTGTCCTACCCCTCGGGGGAGCGGGCATTCCTGGGCGACATCGTGCTGGCCCGCCAGACCGTGTGGCGCGAGGCGCGCGAACAGAAGAAATCACCCGCCGATCACGTCACGCACCTCGTGGTGCATGGAACGCTGCATCTGCTCGGCCATGACCATGAGACGGGCGATGCCGACGCCGAACGCATGGAAGCGCTCGAGAGCCGCATCCTGAAGCGGCTCGGGATCGCTGATCCCTACGTCGTGCGCTAAAGCATTTCGAGCGGCTGCTTGCCCCTGGGCGGCGGGAACGCCCGGTCAAGGTCGGCCAGGATCTGCGGCGTCAACTTCACATCGAGCGCGCCGAGATTTTCCTTCACGCGGTCGCGTGTCGACGATTTTGGAATGGTGACGACGCCCGGCTGCGCGAGCAGCCAGGCGATCGCAAGCTGGGCCGGCGTGCAACCCAGTCCATCGGCGAGCTTCTTGAGTGCGGGCTCGCGCAGAAGTCCGCCCTGGTCGAGCGGCGAGTAGGCCATCAGCGGGATGGACTTCTTTCGCATCCACGGCAGGAGATCGTATTCGGGGCCGCGGCGCGAGAGGCAGTAAAGCACCTGGTTGCTGGCGTTGAGCCCCTTATCGAGACGGGCGGCGTCCTCCATGTCGTCGAGGTCGAAGTTGCTGACGCCGAAGTCGCCGATCTTTCCCGCTTGGCGCAGGCGATGGAATGCCTCGAAGGTTTCCTCGATCCTGGCACCTCCGCGCCAGTGCAGCAGATAGAGATCGATCCGCTCGATCCGCATCCGCTTCAGGCTGCGTTCGCACGCCGCGATCGTGCCGGCGCGCGAGGCGTTGTGCGGATAGACCTTGCTGACGATGAACGGGCGCTCGCTGCGGCCGGCGATCGCTTCGCCCACGATTTCTTCGGCGCCGCCGTCGCCATACATCTCGGCCGTGTCGATCATCGGATAGCCGAGATCCAGCCCGTATTTCAGGGCATCGAGCTCCTCGGCGCGCCGTCGGGGGCTTTCGCCCATCCGCCAGGTACCGAGGCCCAGGGCCGGCATCGTCGCGCCGGAGGACAATTTACAGGAACGCATCAAGAACTTCCGAGATTGCAACGCAGGGCCGATAGCCTATCTTATGAACCATGCCCGATTCCACAGCGCACAGTACGCGGCCGGGCCTTGCTGGCCCGGAATCCACAAGCGAACCCCCAGGGGCATCGGTCCCTTCGGCGGCTCCCGAGGTTCCTTCCACGGGCGGAATATTGCGCGCCATTCTGCGCAAGCTGCGCCGCCGCGAGAAGAACGAGGCGGTCCGCGAGGCCATCGAAGAGCTGATCGAGGAGACGCCCGAGAGCGACACGCCGATCAGCGAGGATCAACGCGTCCTGCTCGCCAATATCCTGAAGCTGCGCGACAAGACGGTGGCCGACGTCATGGTGCCACGCGTCGACATCATCGCCATCGCCGCCGACACGCCGCTCGACGAGGTCGTGCGTATCATCCAGGCCGAGGCCCACTCGCGCTATCCGGTCTATCGCGAGGCTCTCGACGACGTGATCGGCATGATCCACATCAAGGACGTGCTCGCCTACTGGGGCACGTCGAAGAAGTTCAATCTCCGCGACATCCTGCGCCGGGTCGTCTTCGTGGCGCCGACACTGCCGGTACTCGACATGCTGCTCGACATGCGCCGTTCGCGCACGCACATGGCGCTGGTGGTCGACGAGTTCGGCGGCACCGACGGCCTGCTCACGATCGAGGATCTGGTGGAGGAGATCGTGGGCGAGATCGAAGACGAGCACGACGTCGCCGAGACGCCGACGGTCGCCCGCCGCGTCGACGGCACCATCGACGTCAATGGCCGCACGCCCATCGAGCTTCTCGAGCAGGAGATCGGTCGCGTGCTGTCGGAGGACGAACGGCGCGAGATCGATACGGTCGGCGGACTCATCTTCTCGCTGCTCGGCCGCATCCCCGAGCGCGGCGAGGTCGTGCGCCATCCGTCCGGCGTCGAGTTCGAAGTGCTCGATGTCGATCCGCGGCGCATCCGCCGCCTGCGTGTGCGGCAG
This sequence comes from Alphaproteobacteria bacterium, assembly GCA_947474005.1. Taxonomy (GTDB): domain Bacteria; phylum Pseudomonadota; class Alphaproteobacteria; order Reyranellales; family Reyranellaceae; genus Reyranella. The sequence goes on from CANJHI010000027.1 coordinate 35,141, forward strand.
CCGACGTCGTCTCGGTCTGCCGCCTGATCGCGACGTCTTGGCAATGAGCCTCTCTTGGCAATGAACCTCAAGGGATGGCGCGTCGCGGGCGTGGCCTTTTTGGCTGGCGCACTGGCCGCATTGGCGATGCCGCCGCTCTATTGGCTGCCGCTGGCCGTCGTGGGCATGGTCGTCTTCGTCTGGATCTGGGAGACCGCGCCCGGGCCGCGGAGCGCGTTCCTGCGGGGCTGGGCGTGGGGCATCGGGCATTTCGCCGTCGGCTCCTACTGGATCCTCGCGGCCTTTTCCGTGCCGCCGGCCGACTACGAACTGCTGGGACCGCCGATCGTAGGCGGCCTGGCGGTCATCCTGGGCCTCTTTCCGGGCCTCGCGGCCGGGGTGGCGCGATGGGCGGCGCTGCGATGGCCGGCGTTGGCGGGGCGCTATCGCCGCCTCATCCTGCTGGCTATCGCCTGGACCCTCGCCGAATGGCTGCGTGGCCACGTGTTCACGGGCTTTCCGTGGAATCCGCTCGGCCATGTCTGGGCCTTCGCCGCGCCGCTCGTCCAGGGGGCGGCCCTGTTCGGAGTCTATGGGCTCGGGGCCTTCACCTTCCTTGTTCTGGCGGCGCCGACGGCGGGATGGCGCGCCTCGGTTGCGGCCCTGGTCACGGTCGGCCTCGCGGGGGCCGTCGGCCAGGCAGTGATCCAGCCGGCGGCTGACGACGGCCCTGTTGTGCGCATCGTCCAGCCGAACATCCCACAGTCGGAGAAGTGGCGGCCCGATACCCAGGCCCGCCAACTCGCCAAGCTGATCGAGATGAGTCGCCGCCCCGGCTTCGACCGTCTCGCCGCCGTCATCTGGCCGGAGACAGCCCTTCCGTTCATCATCGAGCCGGGGTCAGCGGCATTGGAAGCCATGGCCGCGGCAGTGCCGCCCCGCGGCTACCTTTTGACCGGTGCCGCTCGTGGTAGCGGCCGGCGCGAGGACGGCGTGTGGAACTCGCTGCTGGTCATCGACCGGGCAGGCACCATCGTCGCGCATTACGACAAGGTCCATCTGGTGCCGTTGGGCGAGTACATTCCGTTCCACAAGCAACTCGCCCCGGTGTCCGGCTTGATCGGGCGCGGATCGTTCGAAGTGGGTGAGGATCGCGTCACCCTTGGAATTCCCGGCCTGCCGTCGTTCTCGCCGGTGATCTGCTACGAGGTGATCTTTCCGGCGGCGGTGACGGGCCCCGGCGAGCGGCCCCGTTGGCTCTTGAACGTCACCAACGATGCATGGTTCGACCTCTCGAGCGGCCCCTTGCAGCATCTCGTCAGCGCCCGCTTGCGGGCAGTGGAAGAAGGCCTGCCCATGATCCGCGTCGCCAACACCGGCGTATCCGCCGTGATCGACGCCTATGGCCGGGTCCTGGTGTCGCTCGACATGATGGAGGAGGGCATTATCGACCACCCCCTCCCGCAGGCCCGCGCGGCGACGCCCTACGGTCGTTGGGGTGACGGGGTTCTTTTGGTCATCCTGGTGCTGATGGGTGGCTTCTTGGTCGTCGGCAGAACTCGGATCGGCCGAGCCCGGATTTAGTCTGCTTCGAGATTCAGCGGCCTGAGGTTCAGCTTGCATTATGGGTAAGAGGGATTAATGTCATATGCAGCTTAGGCGTGTAGATATGCATTTCTGCACATGTGAATTTCTTAATTCACTGCGCTTTCTGCATGTATTCGATGGCGATCTTGCAACCGTCTTGCCGTTGCGGAATTGTATGTAGAGGAATCTGGACCGATGGCAAAATCACACCCGGTTGACGTCCACGTCGGCGCGCGCATGCGTCAGCGGCGTACGCTGCTTGGCATGAGCCAGGAGAAGCTCGGGACGGCCGTCGGGCTGACATTCCAGCAGATCCAGAAGTACGAGCGCGGGTCCAACCGGATCGGTTCGAGCCGTCTGTTCGAGTTCGCCAAGGTCCTGGATGTGCCGGTGTCGTATTTCTTCGACGAGATGCCGGCCAATGCGCTGGCTGGGCGGCCGATGTCGGGACGCGGCCGCAAGGGCTTCGGCGAGGCCGGCACGCCGTTCGAGCAGGAAAAGGATCCCCTGATCAAGCGCGAGACCCTCGAACTGGTGCGCGCCTACTACAAGATCCGCGAAGCCCGGGTGCGTAAGCGCATCTTCGAGATGGTGAAGGCCGTGGGCGCCGCTAGCCACGCCGAGGTCCTGGGGGGCCGCAAGGGTCGCTAAGGGCGGATACCGGCGGAAAGGGTCGCAGGACCCCCTGCCGCGAACCCCTTGATTTTTGCCGACAATTGGCGTTTTTAACGGCGCGGCCTCGATGGTCGATGCCGCCGCGGACGGATTTGGACGACTTGCCACCGCGAAAACAAAGGCTAAGCCGGACGTTGGCGGCCCTGCTGCCCTGCCCGGAGTCCAGCGTGAACCGTGGGAGGGCATTGTGACGCTCAAGGACTATCTTTTTACCAGTGAATCCGTTTCCGAAGGCCATCCGGACAAGGTCAGCGACCAGATCTCGGACGCCATCCTCGACGCGTTCATCGCCAATGACATCAAGCTCGGCATCGCCGACGACAGCCACGCCAATACACGTCTCGGCTGCGAGACGCTGGTCACCACCAACAAGATCGTGATCGCCGGCGAAGGCCGCGCCTCGGCGCCCTTCATGAAGAAGTACGGCAAGCAGACCGTCGTGAATCGCGAAGCGCTGACCGAGATTGCGCGCGGGGTCGTGCGCGACATCGGCTACGACCAGGACGGCTTCAGCTATCACGGCGCCGACGTTGAAGTGCTGTTGCACGGCCAGTCACCCGATATCGCCATGGGCGTCGACGCCAAGAAGAAGGGCGGCAATCTCGGCGACCAGGAAGGCGCGGGCGACCAGGGCCTGATGTTCGGGTTCGCCTGCCGCGATTCGGAGGAATACGAGAAGGGCTCGTTCATGCCGGCCCCGATCTTCTTCTCGCACAAGATCCTCGAAGTGCTGAGCAAGGCCCGCCGTTCGGGCGAGCTTGGCGACCTGCAGCCGGACGCCAAGAGCCAGGTGACGGTGCGCTATGTCGACGGCAAGGCCGTCGGCGCCACCAAGGTCGTGGTCTCGACACAGCACCGCGAAGCCACTGCGAAGGGCAAGAAGTACAACTCCGGAATGATCCGCGAGATGATCACGTCCTATGTCGAGAAGTCGCTGCCCAAGGGCTGGATGCCCAAGAAGACGGCTGACTTCTTCTGCAATCCGACCGGCAACTTCGTCGTCGGCGGTCCCGACGGCGACTGCGGCCTCACTGGCCGCAAGATCATCGTCGACACCTACGGCGGCTTCGCACCGCACGGTGGCGGCGCCTTCTCGGGCAAGGACCCGACCAAGGTCGATCGCTCGGCAGCCTATGCCGCGCGCTATCTCGCCAAGAACGTGGTGGCCGCGGGCCTCGCCGACCGCTGCCTGATCCAGGTGGCCTACGCGATCGGCGTGGCCGATCCGATGTCGCTCTATGTCGACACCCAGGGCACCGGCAGGGTGGACGAGCGCAAGCTGGAGAAGGTCCTCGCCGACGTCTTCCCGCTGCGCCCGACCAACATCCGCCGCGGCCTGCAGCTCAACAAGCCGATCTACCAGCGCACCGCGTCTTACGGCCACTTCGGCCGCAAGCCCGAGCGCGACGGCGCCTTCTCGTGGGAGCGCACCGATCTCGTGGCCGAGCTGAAGCGGGCGTTCGGCGCGCGCTAAGCCTGCCACCTGTTCGATAGCGAAGGGCGCGCGGACCTCCGGTCCGCGCGCCTTTTGCATTAGAAATAGATCCTAAATGATTGATTTTACGTAACTGCCCAGCTACCTCGACCAAGCTCAGGCCAATCGTAATCGTCCAATCAGGCTGAATGGATTGCTCATCAAGGTCACTGCTGTCCGGTTAAAAAGAGAACAGATTCAATTGGTTGCCGATGGCGACGTCATCGGAGCTGGGATGATTGGCTGAAAAGGCTTGTTGCAAGGGCATCTTCTCGAAAAGCGTGAGCGA
>CANJHI010000028.1 GCA_947474005.1 Alphaproteobacteria bacterium
CCATCAAGGTCCTCCACTATCCGCCGGGTACTTCCAAGTGGAACAAGATCGAACACCGGATGTTTTGTCACATCACGCAGAACTGGCGAGGCCGGCCGCTCGCAGATCGCGCCACCGTGGTCGATCTGATCGCCGCAACCACAACGAAGACCGGTCTCAAGATCAAAAGTGCGCTCGATACACGGACCTACGAGAAAGGCATCAAGGTCGGCAAGGCCGAGATGGAACGCCTCGACATCCGAGGCGACACCTTCCATCCTGAATGGAACTACACCGTCATGCCAAGGACCACTAAATCGTTGTAGTTATAGTTGAGGGTGTCCTAACCACGCTTACCACCGCCGCGAGAGCAAAAAGCGGCAGTGTTCGCTGCGACGTCAACGCCATCACGGTGCGCGCGTGAGATTGGGATGGAGGGCCATTGCCAGTTCCTGGGCAGCCTGCGGAGTACGGGGGCCGAAGCCCAGCAGCAGCAAAGTGTCGAACTGCAATATCTTGCCTGCCCGGCCGGCTGGCGTCTGGCGCAGCGAAGGCTGGTTGAGGACTGCTTCAAGGCTACCCATCGCCTGAACGGTCTGGCGCGTGACCAATACAAAGTCTGCACGGGACGCGATGACCGCCTCCGGCGTCAGGGGCCGATAGCCCGAATAGGCATCGATCGCGTTGGTCCCACCGGCGAGGCGGATGATGCCGTCGGCCGCCGTGTCACGGCCCGCGGCCTGGGGCGCGCCGCCCCCCATCGACAGCAGGAACAACACGCGCGGCTTGCTCGTTGCCGTGGCGAGCCGCTTCGCCAGCTCGGCCATGTCGGCGCGGCCGCGCGCGATCATCGCGTCGGCCTCCGTCTGCTTGCCCGTCACGCGCCCGACCACCGCGATCTTGGCGATCACGCTGTCGTAGTCGTAGTGGTCGGACAGCACGAGAACCTCGACACCCGTCGCGCGCAGTTGATCGAGCGTCGTGGCCGGTCCCGCCGCCGTCGTGGCGATCACCAGCGTCGGCTTCAGCGACAGCACGCCTTCCGCCGACAATGCCCTCATATAGCCGACCTGCGGCAGCGCTTGCGCCGCCGCAGGGAATTGGCTGGTGGTATCGACGCCGACCAAAAGGTTCTCGGCGCCCAAGGCGTAGACGATCTCGGTGAGGGCGCTGCCGACGGAAACCATGCGCGGCGGCGTCTGCGCCCGGACCTGCAGGGATGCCGTGACTGCAGCGCCCAGTCCGAGCGTCAAGGCAAGGCGGCGTTTCATCAGGAAGCTGCCTGCTTCTCGGTCCGGGCCACCAGTGCCCGCCACTGCTCAAGTTCGGGCTTGCCGGGTTTGCGTGCGCCGAACATCAGAAGGATGTTGCGGTCGCGATCGTCGAAGGCCTCGATCGAGGTGACGATGCCGTCCTCCGTCGGCTTGCGCACGGAGAACACACGCGCCACGCCCTCGTCGCGCAGATGCAGGTTGAAGGTCGGATCGAGCACGTTGAACCAGCCGTGCGTCTCGACCAGCCGCTTGACCGGCCCGGTGTGGATCTGGATGCAGCCGCGGTTGCCGACAAAGATCATGATCGGCGTTTCATCTGCGGATGCGGCCTCCATTGCCGAGCGCAAAGCGCGTGCCGGCAGCTCGCGGGCGAGTTCCTGGCCGACCAGGCGCAGCGCCTGCACGCGACCGACCTTGAACTTGGCCAGCATGCCGAAGAATTCGTGCGTATCCTTCATCGCCCGCCAGGCCGTGCGCAGGCCTTCCAGGTCGATCTCGGAATCGGGGCGGTCGGTGGCGTCGGGCTTAGCCGGCGCGATGACCATTGCGGCCGGCGCCTCGGCACGATGGCGGTCGACCAATGCATCGAAGGCGGTACGGTCGGTCTCCTCGGTGGCGTAGATCTTGTGCACGGCCTCGCCCGAGGCGTCGAAGAACTGCAGGCTGAGCCGCTCGCCCTGCTTCAGCGGCTCGCGGACGGCGAAGCCGTAGGTCCAGTTGGACAGAAACAGGCGGAGGTCGATGTCGGGGCCGAGCACCAGGCCGTGTGGGCCGCTCACCGAGATATCTTCGAAGCGGCCATGGCGCTCGTGGACGCAATGGTCGTTGCGCGTCAGGCACATGACTCGGCCGGCGGACGGCATTTCATTGAGAATGGCGCGCCAGTCTGCCGTGAGCAGCGTTGCCGTCCGGCCGACGCCCAGTGCCACCAGCTCGGCTTCGCTGACACCCAGTGTCGTGGCGGCATCGCGAATGCGCAGTGTCGGCCGTTCGTCGCGCAGCTGTGTCCAGCGGGCGGCAAGATCGCCGTTCGATGTCGAAAGCATGAGAGTCTCCTTTTCAACGCAGGTGGAAACGAACGGGAATTTCGACCCAGGCGGCGACGGCATGGCCACCGCGCATCGCCGGATGGAATTGCCAGCCGCGGACGGCGGCGAGCGCGGACCGGTCGAGCACCTCGAAGCCGCTGCTGCGCCATAGTTTGATTTCGGCCGCTGCTCCGTCGAGGTTCAGGCGCACGCGAATCAGGACTTCGCCTTGCTGGCCGAGTTCGATAGCGCGCGCGGGATAGACCGCCGGTTGGGGCGGCACGCGATAGCGCGGCCTGCCCTCGAACACGATCGCTTCGGCGGGTGCGGCCGTTGCCTGCTGGGTGACCGCCGCGTTCCCCGTGTCGGGCGCGATCGCCGCCTGTGCAAGGGCGGGCTTCGCGGCCGGGCGCTGCGCTGCGGGCTTGGGCGGAGGGGCGGGCGCTGGTTTCGGCTTGGGTGGCTCGGCCGGCTTCAGGTCCGCCATGTTGAGCGGCGGCGGCTCCTCGGGCGGGGGAAGATCGACGGCAATCTCAGCCGCGACCTCCGGTGTCGTCTCCGGAGGGGCTGTCTCGGCAGGCGGCTGCGGCTCGGGTGGCTGCGCCGCCATTTCCACGGGCGTGGGAAGCGGCGGCTCCGGAGGCGACGGCAGGTCCGCAACCGCACCGTCAGGTTCAGCGTCGGGTCCCACGGTCGGTGCGGCAACGGCGAATTCGACGATGAGGGCAGGCTCCTGGGACGACGTGCTGCCCAGGGTTCCGGCAATCAGGAAAAGTGGAAGAACGGCGAGCCCATGCAACGTCAGCGACAACGCCATCGGCACGCGGGGTGCGCGTGCCGATGGCGCCGGCAGTCGTCCGGCGGAGAGGGCTGCCGGGACTACCATCTTGCCGTGAGGTTGGCGCCGAAATAGCGCGCGGGCTGGGCGTAGAGATCGAGCTGCCGGTTCGTGGTCTGGATGCCGATCACGTCCGCCGAGTTCCAGTACTTCGCGTTGGTGACGTTGAAGACACCGGCGTTGAGCTTGATGTGATTGCCAAAGGTGTAGCCAACGGTGGCATCGAGGTTGAAGTACGCCGGCGCCTGGAAGTAGGTCGGGTTGCTCACCATGTTGTGCTGCGCGACCATCGTGCCGATGATCTGGGCGTTGACGCCCGTTTCGCCGCCGTAGCGAACGCGCGCCTGCGAGGCCCACGGGGCGACCGAATCCACCGCCAGGCCGGTCCGCTGATCGGTGCCCTGGGCGAACGCCGTCCAGCCGAGAACCGCCCACTCCGGCGTGAAGCGATATTCGCCGCGTGCTTCGACACCCCAGATCGTGACGTTGGTCAGGTTGACGTACTGGAACTGCGTGACCGGTCCGACCTGGTTGACGACCACCGTTTCGATGAAGTTGTTGTAGAGATTGTAAAAGCCGGTGAGCTGCCAGCTCGACCCGGTGGGATACTTGCCGCGAAAGCCGACTTCGAAGCTGTTTGCCGTTTCCGGCTTCAGGTTGGCGTTGGGCAGGATCTGATAGAACGACGCCGTATTGGTGAAGCCGAAGTTGGCGTTGTCGTAGGGGGGTGCGCGGAAGCCGGTCGCGTACTGGAAGTAGCTCGAGTACCTGTCGTTGAAGTGATAGAGGACGCCCAGCTTCGGCGACGCCGAGACATAGGTGCTGGCGCTCGGGACGATACCAAGTGTGGCGCCGGTCGAATTCCAGAAATATTTGTCCGGGTTCGGCGTGAGACTGTAGTAGTCGAGCCGCACCGCCGGCGTGACGACGAGCTTGCCGTCGAGCGCGGTGATCTCGTCCTGGATGTAGGCGCCGCCCTGGACGGTGGTGGTGTCGGGGAAGTTCTTGTTGGGATAGGTTTCGCCGCCCACCACCTGGGTCGTGGCACCGGTCGCCAGCGTGATCTGCGCGCGGTTGCGCGGTCGGGTCGTGTCCGTATAGGTGAAACTCAGGCCATACGTCAGGAAATTGCGCAACCCGAAGAACGTCGCGTCGGTGTTCATCTGCAGTTCGGCGCCGGAGACGGACTGGTTGAACAGGAATGTCGACGCCCGGGCGTTGGTCGGGATGATGCCCAGGGTGGCGCCGCGCAGCGTATAGGTATCGGCCTGCGTGTTGGTCGAGTTGTAGTAGACCAGCAGGTTGATGCGATCGATGAAGGCGATCGGCGCCGTGTGCTCCCACTGGCCGCTCAGCCGGTAGGTGTTGGTGTAGTCCTTGCCCCATTCGTCGTAGACGCGCGTGACCAGGCTCGGGAAGACGCCGACGCCGGACAGCGCCTGGGTGGTCTGCTGGCCCTGGCTGTAGCCGCCGGTGATGCGGATGACGTCGACTTCCGTCGGCCGGATCACGATCTTGGCCAGGAAATTGTTGTTGAACCAGGTCGTCGGATTGGGGCCGAGCGAGGACTGCGCCGGGGTGAACTGCTGACCGTCGCGGCGCGTGTAGATGCCGAGGAACTCGAGCTTGCCGGTCTTCACCGCGCCGGTGAATGTCTCGGCGAACATCTGGTTAGCGCCGCTGTAGGCGCTCTTGACGCTGCCGTAGACGTTCTCGCCTTCCCTGACGTATTCGCCCGGATCCTTGGTGGTGTAGGCGACCACGCCGCCGATCGCGTCCGAGCCGTAGAGGGCCGAGGCCGGGCCGCGGATGATCTCGACGCGCTTGATGTCCTCGAGGTCGGGCTGCTCGCGGCTGTAGGTGCCGGCGCCCTGGTTGGATTCCGGGAAGTCGGGCACGCGCATACCGTCGACAATGACCAGAACGCGATTGCCGCCGATACCGCGGATCAGGAAGTTCTGGAAGCCGGCGCGATTGGGATTGTTGCCGACCGTGACGCCGGGCTCGTTGCGCACGAGATCGCGAACGTCCTGCATGTTCTCGCGCTCGATGTCCTCGGTCGTGGTCACCGAGACGGTGGCCGGCACCTCGTCGAGCGGTCGCCTGTTGCGCGTTGCTGCCGTCGTCACGGCGTCGAGCTGCGTGGGAACGCCGATGGGCGTCGCGTACGGGTCCGGTGTCGCGGCGGGTGGTGTCGAGGCGGGCGGTGTTGAAGCAGGCGGTGTTGAAGCAGGCGGTGTTTGTGCAAAGGCCGGCGCCGCGATCATGCTGCCGATCGTCGTTGTCGCCAGTAGCGCATAGAGAAGTGAGCGGGTTTTCATTGCCAGGTCCCCCAGAGACGAAAAGGACGCCTGGCTGGCAGTGGCCCTCACGGGCCGGCTGGCTGGGCAGTTTAACCGAGGAGGGATGGCTCCCCGGGGTTTTTGATTACTTGGTGAGAATCAACTTGTTCGAAGCGGTAACTCTTAGGCGGTAGGCGTCGGTGCCGTGCCGGATGATCAGTTCGCGCCGGCCGCCCATCAGCGTGACGCTGTCGACACTCGGCGTGGCGGAATCCGGCCTTTCGGCTTCCCCATCACTCGCCCGCGCAGCGCGCGGTGGCTGGTTCATGCGCTTCTCACCTCCCTCCGAATAATTGAGTTGCGACTGACTCTCAATTGCATAGACTGTGGGGCGCTGTCAACGCTTTACTAACCGTTGGAGAGGTCATGGAAAGCTCGCCGGAACAAAGACTTAGCGCTCTCCAAGCGTCGCCCAAGCCGGGCTGCGGCAGGCTTGGTTGTGCGTGCGGCCTGCCGGTCGGCGAACGCTTCGTGCTTTGGGCGTTGCGCCAATGGCAACAGGACCGGGCGTTGCCGGCGGAAGGCTCGACGCTCCATCGCGGCTTCCAGATGGCGGGCCTCCTCGAGGTGCTTCCCGACTTCGCCATCGCCATGGACGCGTTTCTGTTCGGCGCCCGGCGCGCGATGGAAATTCACCTGCCGACCTGCTCGAAAGTGAGCCGCGACGAGGCGACGCTGGTCGCCCTCTGCGGCCTGGCTCAAGGCGACCTCGACGGGCCGATGCTGGCCTCGCTCGATCTCATGATGGCGCCGACCGCCTCGCGGGTTGCGGCGATCCGGCTGAAGGCATTCGCCGTTGCCCTCTCGACCGCAGGCTTGCGGCTGGCACCTGCGGCAGGCACGGCCGGCGCGCGGCTCAACTGACCATGATGCCCCGTGCCCCCGGTCGTGTCGACGACCTGCATCTCGCCATGCGTCTGATCACGGATGCGGTCGAAGCCTTGCCGTTGCAGTGCCGGGATCTCGCCGGCAATGCGCTGCTCAACATCGCCGCCGAAGCAGTCGCCCAGGACGTCGGTTGTGCCGAAGCGGGCCGCATCTTCGCCCGTCTGGCCCATTTCCTGTCGTCGGGCATTCAGCCGGCGAAGGGCGATGCGGTGGCCCTCACGGGCTTCGACGCGTGACTCCCGATCCGGCGCGCGCCATTCCGGTCCTGGCGTCGCTCGACATTCCAGAGACGCGCGATTTCTATGTCTGGCAGCTCGGCTTCTCCGTCGGCTATGAGGAACCGCACTACCTCATCGTCAAGCGCGACGATATCGAGCTGCATTTCTGGAAGACCGACCAGAGCCAATTCCCCGAAAACACCTCCTGCTACATACGCGGTGGCCAGGTGACGACGCTGTTCGAGGAGTACACGCAGAAGCGCGTGCCGCGGCTGTCGCCCTTCGAGGTGCGGCCGTGGAACATGAAGGAATTCTACATCCACGATCCGCACGGCAACCTGCTCCGGTTCGGCTGCGGCGAATGGTAGGAGCTGCGGCCCAGCGGCCTAGACGAATTCCTATATATTCCTATATCCTATGAATCGTTCTATCCGTCGTTTGATCCAATCGACCTGCCGGGCGGCTCTCCGGTGGAGAGCCATTTTCTTGTGTTCCGGCGGCATTTGAACCGTGGAGAGGAAGATGAAAATTCGACATCTGGCGTCTCACGCACGCCGAAGGAAATCCATATAAGTCAGTGGCTTGGGACGGAATTGGCCGCGCAAGATAGGAAGGCGTGGCCGACTCAGATTTCGAGCCGGCCGCCGAGTTCGACCACGCGATTGACCGGCAGGCCGAAGAAGTCGCCGGGACTCGCGGCAAGCCGGGCAAGCATCAGGAAGAGCTTCTGCTGCCAGCGCGGCATCAGCGGATGGTCGCCGCCGACGATGGTGTTGCGGCCAATGAAATAGGTCGTGTGTTCGAGGTCGACCGGAATGCCGCTGTCAGCAAGGCCTGCGATGGCGCGCGCCACGTCGTGCTTTTCCATGAAGCCATAGCGCAGCAGCACGCGGTGGATGCCGTTGCCGAGATCGGCCACCTCGCGATGCGCCTCGGGCGCCACGAAGGGCGCGTCCACGGTCTGCACGGTGAGCAGCACGACATGCTCGTGAAACGCCTCGTTGTGCGTGAGGTTTCGCCGCATGCAGTTCGAGGCATTGTCGGAGAAGGCGGTGAAATAGACCGCCGTGCCCGTGGCCCGGTGCCAGCCGCTGATGTTGAAGCCGTTCAGCAGCGCGTCGAGCGGCACGGTCCTCTCCTTCTCGCGCACCGAGACAGCGAGCCGGCCCTGCAGCCACGTCCACATGCAGATGAAGATCACCGCGGCGATGGCCAGCGGCACCCAGCCGCCGTGGAAGAACTTCAGCATGTTGGACGAGAACAGCGTGACATCGACGGTGAGGAAACAGCCGAAGACCAGGATCGATGCCGGCCAGCTCCATTTCCATGTCCGCCGCGCCAGGCCCAGGACGAGGATGCTGGTCACCAGCATCGTGCCGGTGACGGCAATGCCGTAGGCCGAGGCGATGCTGGAGGAGGTGCTGAAACCCAGGATCAGGGCCACGACGCCGATCATCTGCAGCCAGTTCACCGACGGCACGTATATCTGGCCGTATTCACTGGCCGATGTGTGCAGGATGCGCACGCGCGGGCTGAGGCCAAGAAGCGTTGCCTGCTGGGCCATGGAGAAGGCGCCGGAGATGGTGGCCTGCGAGGCGATGACCGTGGCCGCCGTCGCCAGCACCACCAGCGGGTAGAGCGCCCAGCCGGGCGCCAGGCGGAAGAACGGGTTGGCCAGCGCGGAGGGATCGTCGAGCAGCAGGGCGCCCTGGCCGTAGTAGTTGACCAGCAGCGCGGGAAACACCAGCGCCAGCCAGGCGATGCGGATCGGCAGGCGGCCGAAATGGCCCATGTCGGCATAGAGTGCCTCGGCGCCGGTGAAGGCCAGCGTCACCGCGCCCATCGACACGAAGGCTACGACCTTGTGGCGCATGGTGAACTCGAAGGCATGCAGGGGCGACAGTGCCGCCAGCACTTGCGGATGATGGATGACATGGACGATGCCCAGCGCGAACAGGGCGATGAACCACAGCAGCATGATCGGGCCGAACCAGCGGGCAACGCCGCTGGTGCCGAAGTGCTGGACGGCGAACAGCCCCACGATCAGCCCGATCGAGATCGGCACGACCAGCGTCTCGAACTCGGTCGTGGCGACGTTGAGGCCCTCGACCGCGCTCAGCACCGAGATCGCCGGCGTCAGCAGGCAGTCGCCGTAGAACAGCGCCGCGCCCGCGATGCCCAACATCATGTAGATCCGCCGCCGCCTGTCGGAGATGCCCGGCTCCTGCGAGACCAGCGCCATCAGCGCCAGCACGCCGCCCTCGCCGTTGTTGTCGGCCCGCATCACCACCACGACGTACTTCAGGGTGACGACGATGATCAGCGCCCAGGTGATCAGCGACAGCATGCCGAGCACGTTCTCGGGCGTGGGCTTGAGGCCAGTATAGTCGCTGAAGCAGGTCTGGACGGTATAAAGCGGGCTGGTGCCGATATCGCCGAAGACGACGCCAAGGGCGGCCAGAGTGAGGGTGGCGGTGCGTGTCCGGCCGGCCGGTGCATTTGCGGAATTGCTGCCCGTCATGCCGGCTAAGCCTCGCCTTTTCCCGCGTGAACGCCCGTGTGAACGATTGATCCTACACGCGAATTCCGGGACGCTGCAGTTCTGATTGCAAAGGGAGGGAAGAATGGCCGAGAGCGAGAACTACAAGAAGGGTACCGAGATCCGCCGCAAGCTGATGGGCGAGGCCTACGCCGACAAGATGAACAAGAGCGTCTACGACGATCCGATGATGCAGAAGTTCGGCGACTACGCCCGCGAGGCGGTGTTCGGCATGCTGTGGTCGCGGCCCGGCCTCGACATGAAGACACGGGCCCTGATCTGCGTCATCTCCGACACGTCCCAGGCGCGCTGGCCGGAACTCGCGATCCACTTGCGCATGGCGCGCAACCAGGGCTGGACCGAGGACGAACTCAGCGAGGCGCTGATGCATCTCTGCGGCTACACCGGCCTGCCGTCGGTGCGCGAGGCGCTGCTGATCGCCAGGGAAGTCTTTCACGAGATGAACAACGAGAAGAAGTAGCATGATGTTGATGACGACCAGCGATCTGCCCCTGGAGCGGATCGCGCGGGGCAAGGTGCGCGATGTCTACGCCGTCGACGCCGACCGGCTGCTGCTGGTGGCGACCGACCGGGTCAGCGCCTACGACGTGGTCATGGCCGAGCCGATCCCGAAGAAGGGCGCGGTGCTGACGCAGGTCAGCGCCTGGTGGTTCAAGCAGCTGGGCGATGTGGTGAAGCATCACATGATCTCGGCCGACGCCGACGAGATCGCGGCAGCGGTGCCGGTGCTGAAACCGCACCGCGCCGCGATCGCCGGCCGGGCGATGCTCTGCCGGCGCGGCACGGTGTTCCCGATCGAGTGCGTCATCCGTGGCTACATCACCGGCTCGGCGTGGCGTGAGTATGCCAAAGGCGGCACGCTGGCGGGCGAAAGCCTGCCGGCCGGCCTCAGGGAAAGCGGCCGGCTCGATCCGCCGATCTTCAGCCCGGCGACCAAGGCCGAGAGCGGCCACGACGAGAACATCACGATCTCCGAGATGAAGAAGGTGCTGGGCGCCGACGTCACGGGCGAGCTCGAGCGGCTGTCGCGCCTCGTCTACACGCGCGGGCGCGACGTGGCCCTGAAGAACGGCATCATCATCGCCGATACCAAGTTCGAGTTCGGCCGCACCGCGTCCGGCGAGATCCTGCTGATCGACGAGGTGATGACGCCGGACAGCTCGCGCTTCTGGCCGGCCGACGGCTATGCCGAGGGCAGGGGGCAGCCCAGCTTCGACAAGCAGCCGCTGCGCGACTGGCTCGACGTCGAGCGCCACGCCGGCCGCTGGAACGGCGAGGCACCGCCGCCCAAGCTGCCGCCGGAAGTGGTCGAGGCCACGAGCCAACGCTATCTGGAAGCCTATCGCCGGCTGACCGGCGCCGACCTCGTCGTTCCAGACTGAATCGGCCGGGATATTCGACACCCCCGGCATGACATTTGCACCTCTGGCGATGCTAGGATTTGCCGGCAACACTGGGATTTGAACACGGGACTTGGGGGAACGCAGGCATGAGGATCATGAGCCATCTGGCCGTCGTCGCGGCCGGCATCGCAGGACTTGCTGCTTCCGCCGCCGAGGCCCAGCAGATGACCGCCGTCACCCAACTCGGCTGGCTGCGCATCGGCGAATACGCGCCGATCCTGGTCGCGGAGGCCAAGGGCTTCTTCAAGGACGAGGGGATCGACCACAAGACGGTCGATGGTGGTCCGGGCAAGAACCCGATTCCCATCGTCGCCGTCGGCCAGGCGCAGTTCGGCCTCGCCACCCAGGGCATGCAGATCATCTCGGCGCGCGCGGCGCGCGATCCGGTCAACGTCGTGGCGATCGGCACGCTCTTCCAGCAGGCGCCGTCGTCCTACATCAGCATTACAGAGGCCAATGCTCCGCCGTCGAAGCCCAAGGACATGGAAGGCAAGAACGTCGGCGTGCAAGCCGAGACGGAGTTCGTCTTCAAGGCCTTCGCCAAGAAGAACAACATCGATCTCTCGAAAGTGAAGGTCACTTTCGTCAAGGCGACCGTCGAACCGCTGATGGCGGGCCAGATCGATTATTTCTCCGGGTGGGTGATCAACCAGACGTTCCAGATCGAGACCGAGGCGGCGAAACCCGACGCGCCGGCCACGGTCAAGGGCAAGAGCTGGCGGGCGCTCCGGCTCGCGGAGTGGGGCGTGCCGACCTACACCGACGTGATCTTCACCTCGGGCGATATGCTGAAGAAGAACCCCGAACTGGTGCGGCGCTACCTCAAGGCGGTGCAGCGCGGCATGCAGTACGTGATCGATCATCCCGATGAATCGGTCGACATCCTCGCCAAGTTCCCGGGCCAAATCGAGGACGCCAAGAAGCTCGCCTGGCGCTTCAAGCTGCAGAACCCGCTGTTCCAGAGCGACGACACCAAGAAGAACGGCCTGCTCTGGATGAACCCGGCGACCTGGGAGCAGATGGTGGAGTTCCTCAAGGACGGCGAGCAGATCCCGCGCGCCATTCCGGTGGCCGAGGTCATGACCGACGCCTTCCTGCCCAAGAAGTAATGGCCGCGCCGATCTCCATCCGAAACGTCTCGCGGCGCTTCGGCGACAACTGGGCGCTGCGTCCGGTTGATCTGGAGATCGCTGCCGGCGAGTTCATCGCCCTGGTCGGCCCTTCCGGATGCGGCAAGACGACGTTGCTGCGGATCGTCGCCGACCTGCAGGACCCGACGAGCGGAGAGGTCCGGATTGGCGAGGATTCGGCGGCCGAAGCGCGGCGCAAGCGCCTGCTCGGCCTCGTCTCCCAGCGCCCGGCGGTGCTGCCGTGGAAGCGCGCCATCGACGATGTTCGCTTCACGCAGAAGATCGCCGGTCGCGTCGGGTTCGATCCGGCCAAGGTGCTGGCCGAATTCGGCCTGGCCGGCCACGAGAACAAGCGGGCACGTGAGCTGTCCGGCGGAATGCTGCAGCGGGTCAACATTGCCAGCGCCATGGCGCACGATCCCTCCGTGCTGTTGATGGATGAGCCGTTCGCCGCCCTCGACGAGATGAAGCGCGAGGAAATCGGCGAGTGGTTCGACCGCGAGCTCAGCGTGCGACCCAAGACCGTTCTGTTCGTCACCCATCATATCGATGAGGCGGTCATGCTGGCCGACCGGCTGCTGGTGTTCTCGCCGGCGCCCGGCCGCGTGATCGAGGTCGTGTCGGTGTCGGTGCCGGTGCCGCGGCCGCGCAATCACGCGTTCCGCCAGGATCCACGCTTCGTTGCCATCGCGGCCCACGTGCGCGGCCTGCTGATGCACCAGGCGACCGCCTGATGCCGGCGGACGTCACCCTGAACCAAAGTGCCAAGGTCGCCAGGCTCCGGCCGACATCGCCGGTCCGCTTGGCCAGGCGTGTGCTGTGGTTGGCGATGCGGGTGGCGATGCCGGTCGTTTCGGTGATGTTGCTCTGGTACCTCGCGATCTGGCTCTCCGGCCTTCCGGCCTTCGTGATCCCGCTGCCCGAGCGTGTCCTGGAAGTGCTGTGGGAGGAACGCGCCTTCATCTTCGGCCATCTGCTGTCGACCCTGCAGGTGGCGGCGATCGGCTTCCTGTGGGCGAACGTGGCGGGCATCGGGCTCGCCGTGCTGTTCGACCTGTTGCCGCCCACGCGGCACATGCTGATGCCGGCGGCCATTACCCTGCGCAACGTGCCCTACATCGCCCTGATTTCCGTCCTGATGCTGGCTTTCGGCGATTCGATCCTGAGCAAGACCACGATCGTGGCGCTGGCCGGCTTCTTCCCGGTCCTGATCAACACCATGCATGGATTGCGGGCGGCCGACGAGGTCCAGCTCGACCGCATGCGGATCCTGAACGCGAGCTGGTGGCAGACTTTCAGCCAGGTGCGCCTGCCCTATGCGCTGCCCTCCATCGTGGCGGCGCAGGAGATCACCGGCAGCGGATCGATCATCGTGGCCATTGCCGCCGAGTGGATGATCTCGTCGACTGGCCTCGGTTACGTCATCAATCATGCAATGCAGAACTACCGGGGCGACAAGGTCTATGCCGTCGCTCTGCTCGCGACGGCCCTGTCTTTTCTGATATATTCGTTCGTACACGCGCTGGGAAAGAGACTGGACTGGCGCGCGGCCGGCGAGCAGCGGCGCGGATAGATTTCTCAGGCGTTGGAGGCGGTCATGGCAGCAGGTCTTTCGGCACAAACCCAGGCGATGCCCGCCAGCATCCCGGTGATCGATATCGGTGGACTCTATTCGAGCGATCCGGCCGCCCGGAAGGCGGTCGCCGCCAAGCTCGGCGCGGCCTGCGACGACATCGGCTTCTTCTATGCCGTGAACCACAACGTACCGGTCGAGACGATCGATCGCGCGGTCGCCCAGGCCGACAGGTTCTTTGCCCTGCCCGAAGCCGAGAGGCTCAAGATCAAGGCCAACAGCAACAACCGCGGCTATCGCGACATCTGGGACAGCGTCCACCGCAACGGCAAGACCAACGCCAAGGACAGTTTCGATCTGGGATTTCCGGTGACCGCCGACGATCCCGAGGTCAAGGCCGGCACGCCGTTCTACGCGCCCAACCTGTGGCCGGACATGCCGGGTTTTCGCGAGGCCGTCGAGCCCTACTACATGGCGACCTACCAGCTTGGCATGAAGATCCTGGAAGGCTTCGCGATCTATCTCGATAAGCCCGACGATTTCTTCACTCAGCACTTCACCAAGCCGGTCGCCGACATGGTGATCAACCACTATCTCGGCGCCGCCGGCCTGCACGTCTCGGACCAGGCCTCGGGTCCGCACACCGACCACGGCATCGTCACCATCCTGTGGCAGGACAGCCTGGGCGGCCTCGAGGTCATGGGCAAGGATGGCCAGTGGATTTCGGCGACGCCGCTCCGCGGCAGCTACGTGATCAACATCGGCGAATTGATGAAGCGCTGGACCAACGGGCGCTTCAAGGCGACGGTGCATCGCGTCGTGCATCTGCAGGACAAGTCGCGCTACTCGATGCCGCTGTTCTGCAATCCCAACTTTCGCACCATCGTCGATCCGCGCGATCTCGGCGTCGGCGATGCCGAGGCGCAATACCCGCCGATCCAGTCCGGCGAATTCCTGATGTCGCGGTTCAAGGCGACGCGAAAGCTGTGGGGCGCTGACCTGAACAAGATCACGACCGGCGAGGTCGTCGAGGCTGCCGCGGAATAGGCAAACAGCCTGCTGATAGGTGCCGCCTTCAGCGGCGTGTCATGACCGCTTCGGCAGGGTGAAGTCGGACTCGCGCAGGGTCTTTTCGAGTACCGGGATACCGGCGGCATAGTTGCCCTGGGCGCACTCGTTGATCGCTCCGGTTATATAGACGTTCGGCATGACGCGGGAGCCGATGCTGCCGACGTAGCGGAGATAGAGGCCGGCGAGCTTGCCGCAATAGGCCCTGTCTTCTTCTGCGGTATAGGTCCTGGCAGGGCCTGCGGCCGGGGCGGGGGTGGTGGTCGTGTCGCCGCTCCTGGTGCAGGCAGCAGCGGAGAGGACAAGCAATAGAGGCAGGAGCTTGCGGGTCATGCCGCGCTGTTACGCGGCAATGATCTCTCCCGCAAGCTCCCGCCACTCTAGGCGCGTGCAGACCGGCTGCTACGCTTCACGACCTGCTCGCGCAGCCACAGGAACGCCGCCGCCAGCGGCAGCCAACCCAGCCAGCGTACCGCCTCGAACAGGTACTCGCCCTGGTCGCGGGCGAGCAGGTAGTCGACCTGTACCTTCCAGACGCTGGCCGCGACCTCGAAGGCCAGCATCCAGACCAGCAGCGCCGGCAGCAGGACGACCAGCGGCTTCATGTTCTCCGACAGCCGCGCGCTGTACCAGGGGCCGAGCGAGATCGAGAAGATCAGGATCGCCAGGATCAGCTTGGTCGCGGGATGCGCTTCGAACCATGCCACCAGCAGCGGCTCGCGCACGACCATCGAGTAGGCGGTCCAGGCGAGCACCGCACCGCCCAGCAGGATGACCGAGGGATAGCGGTCGACCAGCTTGATGACGAGCTGGCTGCCCCAGACGATGATCGGCACGCTGATGGCGAGGCCCAGCACGATCAAGAGGATGCTGCCGTGGGCCGCCCCGCCGATCGCCAGCACGTTGTCGACGCCCATGACCGCGTCGGCAATCACGATGGTGCGCACTGCGGCGGCGAAGGTTGCGGCCGGTGCCTTGGCGAGATGGCTGGCCCCGGTATTGGACTCAGGCATGAGCAGCTTGCGCGCGATCCAGACCAGGGCGAGGCCGCCGCCCAGCATGAAGCCGGGCACGGCCAGGATGTAGACCACGAGGATGGCCATCGTGGCGCGGATGGCGATGGCGCCGAAGGTGCCCCAGAAGATGACCTTGTTCTGGGTGTTCTTGGGCAGGTTACGGGCGACCAGGCCGATGATGAGGGCGTTGTCGCCCGCCAGCACCAGGTCGATCAGGATGATGGTGAGCAGGGCCGACAGAAAGGCGGCCGAAAAGAATTCGAGTTCCACGACGATCTCCAACGAAAAATGAACATCATCCGCCAACCCGAAGGGCGGCGGCGCTTTCAGTCTGTCGTCAGAGCTTTATGGGAACTTTTTCAACGCCCCCGGCAGGGGCAGGCCGCAGCGCCTTGAAAAACGCGGGGCTGCAGACGCGGAGGATGGTGATGCCGGCGGCCAGGACGCCGCCCGCCAGCAGGAGCTGCAGCAGATGCCAGTGCCGCATCGCCAGCACCGAGAATTCACCGCCGAGGTCGAACAGCGCGAATTCGAGCCCCGCCTCGCCGAACAGCATCGGATCGACGGCGTCGCCGAACGAGGCCAGGATCATGCAGATCACGACCGACGCCACGAACAACTCACCGCCGGGAGAAACGGTCCGGACGGCGTTGGCGGCGCGGGGTGAGCGGTCGATCAGGCGCATGGTCCGGCCAATTTCGGCCCCGGCCGATTGCAGATCAAGTGCAAAACGACAGGGCCGTCCCGAAATGTCGCAGACGCATGCCCCTTAGAGCCTGAGCCGCCGCAGCCGGAGCGCGTTGGCGATCACGCTGACCGAGCTCAGCGCCATGGCCGCGGCGGCCACGATCGGGCTCAGGAGGAGCCCGAACAGCGGATAGAGCAGGCCGGCCGCGATCGGCACGCCCGCCGCGTTGTAGACGAAGGCGAAGAACAGGTTCTGGCGGATATTGCCCATCGTCGCCTGCGACAGCCGGCGCGCGCGCACGATGCCCAAAAGGTCACCCTTCACCAGGGTGACGCCGGCGCTTTCGATGGCGACGTCGGTGCCGGTGCCCATGGCGATGCCGACATCGGCCGCGGCCAGCGCCGGGGCGTCGTTCACGCCATCGCCCGCCATGGCGACGACGCGGCCCTCGGCCTTCAGACGCTGGACGATCCGCGCCTTGTCCTCGGGCAGTACCTCGGCCTCGACCTCGTCGATGCCCAGGCTCCTGGCGACGGCCGCCGCGGTGCGCCGGTTGTCGCCGGTCAGCATGACCAGGCGGAGGCCGGCCTTGCGCAGCGCGTCCAATGCGGCGGGCGTCGTCTCCTTGATCCGGTCGCTGATGGCGATCAGCCCCTCGACCTTGCCGTCGACCGCGAACAGCACGACCGTGGCGCCGCTTTCGCGCAGCGTGTCGGCCTTGCGCTCCGCCGCATCGGCATAGACGCCGCGTTCACCCAGGAAGCCCGCGTTGCCCAACAGCAGATGCTTGCCCTCGAGCGTGCCCGTCACGCCCTTGCCCGACGGCGAGTCGAAATCGCCGACGTCGGCCAGCGTCACGTCGCGTTCCTTCGCGGCGGCGATGATGGCCGCCCCCAGCGGATGCTCGCTGCCGCGCTCCAGGCTGGCGGCCAGCCGCAGGATCTCCGAGGCCGGCAGATCGCCCAGGCTCTCGATCGCGGTGACACTCGGCTTGCCCAGCGTGAGCGTGCCGGTCTTGTCGACCACCAGCGTGTCGACCTTCTCCAGCCGTTCGAGCGCATCGGCATTGCGGATCAGGATGCCGGCCGCAGCCCCTCGGCCGACGCCGACCATGATCGACATCGGCGTGGCGAGGCCCAGCGCACAGGGGCAGGCGATGATCAGCACCGACACGGCCGCCAGCAGCGCATGGGTGAAGGTGGGCTGCGGCCCCCAGATCATCCAGGCGGCGAAAGCTGCGACGGCCACCAGCATCACCGCCGGCACGAACCAGCCCGCAACCACGTCGGCCAGGCGCTGGATCGGCGCGCGGCTGCGCTGCGCCTCGGATACCAGTTTGACGATGCGCGCCAGCATCGTATCGGCGCCGACACGCTCGGCCTGCATCACGAAGGCGCCGCTCTGGTTGACGGTGCCGCCGATCACGCGCGCGCCGGCCTCCTTGGTGACGGGCATGGGCTCGCCGGTGATGGTCGATTCGTCGACGGCGCTGCGGCCTTCGACGACGACGCCATCGACCGGCACTTTTTCGCCGGGGCGCACGCGCAATCTGTCGCCGACGGCGATGGCCTCGATCGCCACTTCCGAATCATGTCCATCGGATCCGACGCGCAGTGCCACGCGTGGCGCGAGGCCCAGCAGTGCCTTGATGGCGCCGCCGGTGACGTCGCGCGCGCGCAGTTCCAGCACCTGGCCCACCAGCACCAGCACCACGATGACGGCGGCCGGCTCGAAATAGACCGGCATCGACCCGTCGGCACCGCGCAGCGAGGGCGGGAACAAGCCGGGCGCCGCCGTCGCCATGACGCTATAGAGCCAGGCCGTGCCGGTGCCGAGCGCGATCAGGGTGAACATGTTGAGGTTGCGCGTCAGCAGCGACTGCCAGCCGCGCACGAAGAACGGCCAGCCGGCCCACAGCACGACCGGCGTCGACAGCACCAGCAGCAGCCAGTTGGTCCAACCATGCGGCAGCAGCGCGTGCAGGTCGAACAGGTGTCCGCCCATGTCGAGCGCCACGACGGGCACGGTGAGCGCTCCGCCGATCCACAGGCGCCGCGTCATGTCCAAAAGCTCTTCGTTCGGCCCCTGGTCGAGCGAGACTTCGGCCGGCTCCAGCGCCATGCCGCAGATCGGGCAGCTTCCCGGCCCGACCTGACGGATCTCGGGATGCATTGGACAGGTGAAGATCGTGCCCGCCGGTGCTGCCGGCGCGGGGCTCGAGTCGGCCGGCTTCAGGTAGCGGTCCGGCCCTGAAGTGAACTTCTGCAGGCACTTGGAACTGCAGAAATAGTGGGTCCGGCCGTCGTGCACGGTCGTGTTCTTGGCCCCGGCGATCTTCACCTTCATGCCGCAGACGGGGTCGATGGCGACGTCGTGGTCGTGCCCGCAGTGGGCGCCGTGCTGATGTTCCTGGGTCATGCTTGCTATTTATACCCTACGGGGGTATAGTTCAAGGCATGGACGACCGACTGAAGAAATCCCAGCTTGCGCGTCTCGCCCGAATCGAGGGCCAGGTGCGCGGCGTGGCGCGCATGATCGAGGAAGAGCGCTACTGCATCGACGTGCTGACGCAGATCCGCGCCGTCCGCGCTGCGCTCGACAAGGTCGAGCAGGAGACGCTGAACGACCATCTTCAGCATTGCGTGGCGCACGCTTTCCACGCCGGCTCCGAGAAGGATCGGCAGATCAAGATCGACGAACTGCTCGAAGTGTTGGACAGCCGACGCCGCTGACATGACGCGCGCCCGCACCCTGATCTGGCTGATCGCCCTGGCGGCCTTCGTCGTCCCGTCGTTCGGGGTCGCGGCGGCAAGCCATGCGATGACGCCTGATGTGGTTGTCGAAGCGCAAGCCGCCTTGGTCGACTGTCCCGATCACACCCCGCCGCCCAAGCCCTGCCCCGAGCAGGGAACGGCAAAGCATGCGGCCAGCCAGTGCTGCCCGCTGATGTCGGGGTCTGTCGCGCTGCTGCCCTCGACGGCCGCCGAACAGGCGTCGTCGCGCGTCGCGCCGCTGCACCTGGCGCTTGCCCATCGGCTTCGCGGGCTCACCTTCACGCAGGATCCGCCGCCTCCCCGAGTCTGAACCGTTTCCCGCGGTTCCCCTTCAGACACGGAGAAGCAGCATGTTGTATCGACGTTCATTCGTCGGCGTTCTGGCGTTGGCTGCGGCCGCGCCGGCGTCGGCCCACGGCCCCGGCCACCCCATGAGCGGTGGCAAGTTCGGCGAGGCCGGCAAGGTCACGCGCGTGATCGATATCGTGGCCACCGACCACGCGTTTTCCCTCAAATCCCTTCAGGTGAAGGACGGCGAGACCGTCCGCTTCGTCGTGCGCAACGACGGCCTTGATCCGCACGAGTTGATCATCGGCACCGCAGCCGAGCACGCCGAGCATCGCAAGATGATGCGCGCCATGATCGAGGCCCAGAAGAAGGGCCAGCACGACCATTCGACGATGGCGATGGACCACTCGAGTGGCGTCTCGATCCAGCCCGGCCAGACGGCGACCTTCGTCTGGATCTTCAAGCGCACATCCGATCTCGAGTTCGCCTGCGACATCCCGGGCCACTACGAGGACGGGATGAAGGGCGCCATCACGTTCAGCCGCTAGAAGGGAGGATCTGCCATGACTGCATTTTTACGTCGCGCGCTCGCCCTCTTGCTGCTGGGCGCCTCGCCGGCCTTCGCGGGCACCTACGACCTCGTGATCGACCGCAGCACAGTCGTCATCGACGGCGAGCAACGCCGGGTCTACTCGATCAACGGCCAGATCGCGGCGCCGACCTTGCGCTGGAAGGAAGGCGAGGAGGTGACGGTCAACGTCATCAATCGCTTGGCGGAGGAAACCTCGATCCATTGGCACGGCATTCTGCTGCCGTTCTACATGGACGGCGTGCCGATGGTGAGTTTCGCCGGCATCAAGCCGGGCGAGACCTTCACCTACCGCTTCAGGGTCCGGCAGTCGGGCACCTACTGGTACCACAGCCACTCCGGTGGCCAGGAACAGGCGGGCATGTACGCGCCCATCGTCATCGAGCCGGCGAAAGGCGAACGCTACAAGGTGGCGCGCGACTACGTGGTGATGCTGAGCGACCAGCACCCGATGTCGCCGGACGCAATCCTGCGCAAGCTGAAGCAGGAGCCCGGCTACTTCAACGATCGCAAACGCACGCTGCCGGGGCTGGTGAAAGCCCTGTCGGCGGCGAAGACGACGGAGGAGCGCCAGGCGATCATCGCCGACCGGCTGATGTGGGGCGAGATGCGGATGGACCCGACCGATCTCGCCGATGTGACCGGCTACACCTTCCTCGTGAACGGCCGTGGCCCGACCGACAACTGGACCGGCCTTTTCAAGTCCGGTGAAAAGGTGCGGCTGCGCTTCATCAACGGCTCGGCCATGACGATCTTCGATGCGCGCATTCCCGGCCTGAAACTCCGGGTCGTGCAGGCCGACGGCAATGACGTGCAGCCGGTCGAGGTCGACGAGTTCCGCATCGGTGTCGGCGAGACCTACGACGTGATCGTCGAGCCGCGCGAGGATCGTGCCTACACGATCGAGGCGCAGTCGATCGACCGGCGTGGGGCTGCCCGTGGCACGCTGGCCCCGCGCGAGGGCATGGCAGGGCCATTGCCGGCGCTGCGGCCGCCGGGCGTGCTCGGTGCGGCGGACATGGGTCATGGCAGCATGGCGGCTATGGATCCAAAGATGGATCACGCAAAGATGGGACACGCCATGCCGGCCGCTGCGGCAGGTAATGCCGATCTGTCGGGGCTCGTGCACGTGCCGCCGCTCGATGCACCGGCTGGCACAAGGGTCCTGGGCTATGCCGACCTGAAGCGCCTCGACCGCGGCTATGCCTTGAACCCGCCCGGCCGCACGATCGAGCTCCGGCTGACCGGCAACATGGAAAAGTTCTTCTGGTCGTTCAACGACCGCAAGTATTCCGAGGATCCGGTCGTGAACTTCACCGAAGGCGAGACGGTGCGACTGGTCTTCAAGAACGAGACCATGATGAACCATCCGATCCATCTGCACGGTCTTTGGATGGACCTGGAGAATGGCGCGGGCGACGCGCGGCCGCGCAAGCATGTCGTCGTGGTGCCGCCCGGCCGCACCGTCAGCGTCACGGTACAGATGACCGAGGTCGGCCGCTGGCCGTTCCATTGCCATCTGCTGTTCCACATGGCGACGGGAATGTTCCGCGAGTTCGTCGTGCATCCCAAGGGAACGCCTTTGCCCGCGGCCACGTCCACGTCGACGGGAGGCGGCCATGCGCATCATTAGCGGACCGCGGGCCTCCAGGCCCGCCTCTTCGTGTACGATAAGAAGCCCTGAGCGGGTCTGGAGACCCGCGGTCCGGGGGATGCTCGCGCTTCTTGCGACTCTCCTCGCCACACCCGTCCTGGCCATGGACGACCAGGCCATCTTCTGGCGGGTCGACGGCTTTGCCGAGAAGCGACTCACCTCGATGGCGCCCGCGACCGAGTGGCAGGGACAGGCGTGGATCGGCAACGATCTCACCAAGCTCCGGCTGCAGAGTTCCGGTGTGCTGGACGACAACGGCCATATCGACAACGAGGGCGGCACCAAGGGCATCGACAACCGCTTCTTCTACAGCCGGCTGGTCTCGGATTTCTGGGACGCCAAGGCCGGCGTGCAGTTCACGGTCTTCGACCAGGGTGTCACGCGCTCCGGCTTCCTGGCCGGTGTCGAGGGGCTCGCGCCTTACGGCATCCACCTCGATGCCGTGGTGGGCGTCAGCCAGACCGGCGTGCTGAGCGCACGGGTGGAAGCCTACTACGACCTCATGCTGTCGCAGAAGCTGATCGCCCGGCCCTACGCCGAGGCGATGCTCGCCTCCAGGGACGATCCTGCCATCCAGCTCGGCAGCGGGCTCGCGCGCTACGAGGTGGGCCTCCGCCTGCGTTACGAGATCATCAAGGAGGTGGCGCCCTACATCGGCGTAAGCTTCGAGCAGTTCACCGGTCCGACCGCGGGCTTCGTCGCCGCGGAAGGCGGGGTGACGTCCAATCTCCGCGGATTGGTCGGGCTCAAGTTCTGGTTTTGACGCGAGTATCTCGACTAAGCCCTAGCGAAAACGCCCGCCCCGGGAGGGGCGGGCGCCGGTCGTCGTTACTCGTCGCAGCAGGGGCTCGCCTCTTCGCAGCAAGGCCCGCCATCGCAGCACTCGGCTGCGTGTGCGGCTGCTCCGAAGGCGAACAGCAGGACGAGAGTGGAGAGAATTGTACGCAACATGTTGTTCTCCGTTGGATGAGAAAAGTTCGAGTTACGGAGACTGATCAACGGGGTGGGGGTTCTGCGGGGGCCGGGTCAATGCCGTCGCTTCCTAAAGGAACATTTCCTAGCCAAGCGACTGTAACGATCGTGTGCTGGACGGGCATCGCGCTTTCTGCAGGAACGCTAACTTGGCAGCCGGGACATGCGACTCCGCCACCGAGTGCCGCTTGCCTTTCACAGCACGAACAGGGGATGCTTTCAGCGTGCACAGGAGTCGTCGCGGCCGCGACAACGGCCGGGATGACAACCCACAGCATCGCCGCAAATAGAGCCAAGCACGACAGGGTGCGGGTGGCGATCTTGATCACTGCGAGAGATTAGGCCTGCTTTCCGCCTTTGTCAGGGGGCGCCGCGTCACAGGGCAGCACGATCACGTTACGGCCGTGGCGCCCGATAGGCGCCAGCAATGGATGCTAGTCCGGTCACTGATTGTCGCGAGGCACGAGCGGCCAGCGCGACGCCTCGTTGGCCGGCGGGTCACCCTGCTTCATGCCGACGAGCCAGCGCGCGGCCTCGAGCTGCTGGCGGAAAACCCGGAGGGGACGCTCGGCGCGCGCGGCTGAGGCAAACACCTGGGCCTGACGAAAGGCTTCGTCCGTCGTCGCCACGATCGCCACCGGCCCGATCTTGCCGGTGAGTGCGTAACGCTCGATGACGCGGCCCAGCGTCCGGATATTCTCGTCGCTCAGCATGCTCGCCGAATCGACGAGGAACATCTTGGCGTAGCCGATGCCGCCTTCCAGGCCGACAGCATGGAAATAGTTCTCGATCTCCCCGGGGCTGACGTCTCCCCTGGCGGCCGCCATCACCAGCTGATCCGGATGCGATATCACCCATTCCAACGCCATCCTGGTCCCCGCGGCGCTTTTCCAGGATTGGACCCTATCAGGCCGATTGGGGTCCGGCATGCTCACAGAGCGCAGGTCCGGAACCCGGCAACCACGTCGTTGCGGTCCGGCGTAAAGAAATTGCGGTAGGCGGGGCGGGCGATGCGCGCGCTGGTCGCCCAGCAACCGCCGCGCAAGACCTTGCGGGTGCCGAACCAGGGTTCGGAATAGTCCTTGTAGGGATCGGCGGCGAAGCCTGCGAAGGGCAGGAAGTCCGACGCGGTCCATTCCCAGACATTGCCTATCATCTGCCGGCACCCAAAGGCGCTGTCGCCATCGGCGCATGCCGCGACATCGACCGGTCCATCGAAGGCATAGTCGAGATTGGCGCGCGATGAGGTGGGCGGCGCATCGCCCCACGGCCAGCGGCGGCGCCTGTCGGCCAGTCGAGCGCCATCAGGCGTCGGCGCACCGATGGCGGCGGCTTCCCATTCGGCTTCGCTCGGCAGGCGCCGCCCGGCCCAGCGGCACCACGCCTCGGCCTCGAACCAGGTGACGAACACGACCGGCTGATGCGGCGCCAATGCCTCGACCTCGCGATAGCGCCGGACGCTCCACGCGCCGTCGCGCTTGGGCTGCCAGTAGACCGGCCGTTCGGCCTTGCGGCTCTGCCGCCACGCCCAGCCCGTATCGCTCCAGAATTCTCGCGCGCCGTAGCCGCCGGCCTCGACGAAGGCTGCGAACTCACCGTTGGTCACCGGTGCGCGGGCGATGCGGAAGGGCGCCAGTGTCGTCTCATGCGCCCACTTCTCGTTATCGAACACGAAGCCGTCGGCAGCGGTCGAGCCCAGCCGCCACGTTCCACCGGGCACGGCGGCGTCGCCCGGCCATGGACCTGGGAGGGTGACGGCGTCTGGTCGCCCGGCCTTGCCGAGCCCGCTGGGCGGCGCATAGGACAAGGTCTGGCGCGAATAGGTAAGCGCCTCGACATGCATGTCCTCGTGGCGGAGCGCCAATTCGTAGAAATAGCGCGCGTCGTCGTTAATGGTGCCACCGAGCTGGTTCTCCTGGCGTGCCAGTACATCGGCTAGGTAGCTGAAAGTGCCGGCGCGGTCCGGCAGGTCGAGTTGCCAGCGGGTCGCATGCGCCACCGCGCTCGAATCCCACATCAGGTCGCCGCGTTCGATCAGGGGCGCGCGTCCATGGGCGTGGCGCAGCGTCCAGTACTCGTGGAACCAGCCGACATGGCCGATCTCCCAGAGCACGGGATTGACGATGGCGATTTGCGGTCCCATCAATTCGGTCGATGAAAGTTCTTCCGTCAAGCGCCGGGTGCGATGACGGGCCTCGCGCAGTTGCGCCACCAGTTCGGCCGCGGACACTCCGCTGGTCGGGCGCTGCTCATGGGTACGGTCCATGAGGATCGTCCTTATCACACCCGACGGTCCGACTTCACGCACTGGCAACCGCGTGGCCGCCTCGCGCTGGGCGCGCATCCTGCGCCGCCTCGGCCATCGCGTGCGCACAGCGGCGGACTATGACGGCACGCCCGCCGATCTCATGGTGGCCGTCCACGCCTGGCGAAGCGCGGCCTCGATCGAACGGTTCAAGGCGAAATTCCCGGATCGGCCGGTGGTCCTGCAGCTGAGCGGCACCGATATCTACCAGTACATCGACACTGATCCGGTGCCGACGCTGCGCTCAATGGCGCTGGCCGACCGGCTGGTGGGGCTGAACGACCTTGCTTGGTGTGCCGTTCCCAAGCGGCTCCGCCCGCGCCTTTGCGTCATCCGTCAATCGGCGGCCCGGTTGCCCCATCCGCGCCAGCCCAGCGCGCGCGCCATCGTCGTCTCGGTGATCGGCCATTTGCGCGATGTAAAAGATCCGTTGCGCGCGGCCGAGGCGGCGCGCCTGCTGCCGGCCGGGAGCCGCGTGCGCATCGAACAGGTCGGCCGCGCCTACACGCCAGCGTGGGCGGTCCGTGCGCAGGCAGAGATGGAGTCTAATCCGCGCTACATTTGGCGCGATGACGTGCCGGGTGCCGCCGTCCGCCGGCTGCTGGCGCGCAGCCACGCCATGGTCATCTCGTCATTGAGCGAGGGTGGCGCCAACGTGATCTCGGAGGCCGCCGTCGCCGGCGTGCCGGTACTGGCGTCGCGCATCGATGGCAACGTCGGTCTGCTCGGCGTCAACTATCCTGGCTATTTCCCAGCTGGAAACACTAAGGCACTCGCCCGCTTGCTGCAGAAGTTGGAAGGCGATTCCCGTTTTGTCGCGCGCTTGCGCCAAGCGGTGGCGAGACGTGCGCCGCTGTTCCGGCCGGCGCGCGAGATCGCCGCATGGCGCCGCCTTCTTGCCGACCTGCGCGCTGGCGGCTGAGATCGTCTAGCGCATTGGCTGGATCAGCATCCGGTCGAGGCGGAGGTCGCGGGATGTGCGGAACTGCCCGATGCCGATCGTCATGCCTTCATGGCCGTCGCGCGGTTGAGAGCGATAGGTGCCCAGCAGACGATCCCACCACGGCAGATTGAATCCGAAATTGCTGTTGGTCTCTTCACGATGAACGGAATGGTGGACGCGGTGCATGTCGGGGGTGACGACGATGCGGCGCAGAATGCGATCGACGCGTCCCGGGAGGCGGACATTGCCGTGGTTGAACAAGGAGGTGGCGTTCAGCAGCACCTCGAAGATCAGCACGGCAAGACCCGAAGGCCCGAGGGCTGCAATCACCAGAAACTTGATGCCCATCGAGAGTGCGATCTCGACGGGATGGAAGCGCAATCCCGTCGTGACGTCGAATTCGAGGTCGGCGTGGTGCATGCGATGCAGCCGCCACAGCGCGGGGACGGCGTGAAAGAGCCTGTGCTGCAGATAGATCGCGAGATCGAGGACCAGCACGGCCAGCGGTAGGGCGAGCCACGCTGGCAGGGCGATCGCGTTGAGGAGGCCCCAGCCGCGCGCTTCGGCGATCACCGCCAGGCCGACGGCCGCCGTCGGCAGCAGGAGGCGCACCAGCACGGTGTTGAGGGCGACGAGGCCAAGGTTGTTGGGCCAGCGAACGAGCCGGCCGATCTGCTGCACACGGCGCGGAAACAGGGCTTCGCCCGAGGCGACGAGGACGAAGATGGCGACGCTCAAGACAAAACGGATCGCCGGTTCGTGACCGAGCAAGTAGTCCGACAAACGTTGCCTCCTGAAACTCAGGAATGCATCGGAGGGTCCGGCGCCACGGGGCAACACGGCTTCCGAGCGCGACGATAGTACGCCGGCTTCCGGCGACCGGATACTCGTCTGCGATTACCACGAACAGGGAGAGGATATTGTTGTGCGGAGGAGATCCGGCGCACGGTTTCGTGCGTATCCTGCGGATGGCGATCGTCCTTCAATCGACCCTGACCTGCCCGTCGTGCGGCGCCACGAGGGCCGAAACCATGCCGACGAACGCCTGCCAGTACTTCTACGAATGCGCGGGCTGCAAGACGCTGCTCAAGCCCAAATCCGGCGACTGCTGCGTCTTCTGCTCCTACGGGAGCGTCCCCTGTCCACCGATCCAGGAGGGCAGGGCCGACGATTGTTGCGGGTCCGGGCCTTCGACCGGGGCATAATACGTCGGTGACTCCTTCAGCCGTCCTGCTCGCCATCGGCTCGGCCGTCCTTTTTGGCCTTGCGGCGCCCGTGGCGAAGGTCCTCCTCGAAACCTCCGACCCGTGGGTGCTCGCCGGCATCCTCTATTGCGGGGCAGGGGTCGGCTTGTTCGGGGTGCATGTCGCGCTCCGGGGCATCGGCCCGTTGGCGGAGGCGCGGCTCACCCGTCGTGAACTGCCGTGGCTCGCGGCGGCCGTGATGTGCGGCGGCGTGCTGGGTCCCGGCCTTCTTCTCCTCGGCCTGGCGCGGGTGAGCGCTTCGGCCGCGTCGCTCCTCCTCACCCTCGAAGGGGTGCTGACGGCTCTCCTGGCGTGGTTCGTCTTCAAGGAGAATTTCGATCGCCGCATCGCGCTCGGGATGCTCAGCATCGTTGCCGGCGCCATCGTCCTCAACTGGCAGCCGGAGGCGACGGCGGGCGATTTGATCGGTCCCGCGGCCATCGTCGGCGCCTGCCTTGCCTGGGCACTCGACAACAACCTCACGCGCAAGGTCTCGCTGTCCGACCCCGTGCAGATCGCCATGATAAAAGGGCTCGTGGCCGGTCCGGTGAGCCTCGGCATCGGCTATCTGCTGGGCAGCGCCCTGCCGCCGCTGGCCACGGTCGGCCTTGGGGCCGTGACCGGGTTTTTAGGCTACGGCGTCAGTCTCGTGCTGTTTGTGCTGGCGCTGCGCCACCTGGGCACGGCCCGAACCGGGGCCTATTTCTCGATCGCGCCGTTCGTCGGCGCCGTGGTGTCGGTTCCCTTGTTCGGCGAGGCCGTCACCTTTCAGTTGGTCTCGGCCGGCGCCCTGATGGCCTTCGGCGTCTGGCTGCACCTCAGTGAGCGCCACGAGCACCTTCACGAGCACGCCGAATTCGCGCACGAACACCGCCATACCCACGACGATCATCACGGCCATCCGCACGATGGACCTCATGATGGCCCTGTCGATCCCGCACAGGCGCATAGCCATTGGCACGTGCATACGCCGCTGCGGCACGCTCACCCGCATACGCCGGACAGCCACCACCGACACTCGCATTGACGTGACCGTGCAAGCACTGCCAGCACCCCGGTAAAAAACGCAGTGCAGGATTGCGATATGAAAGTTGCAGGTTTAGCCAAAATAATGCTATGAATCCGCTATCGTTGCACGAGGCCTGTCTAGAAAGGCCGAGCCGCCCGCTCACCTCGATCGGGATAGCTCCTTGTCGTGCGCCTTTCCCGTCATCCCTCGCGGGATGACAAAGCACCTTTGGCCATGCCCCGCCCGGCGCGCCCGCCGGGTATAGATCCCTGGAGGACCAGGGGAGGTCCCGCGGCAATTACCGGGTAGTCCGTACCCGAGTATTGAGCCGTGAGTAGCAAGCAAAGGCTGTCCCTGCCGACGATCCGTCCGGCTGTGGGGTGGACCGAGACGTGAAAAACACGTCCGAGGACTGAATTTAGACGGTCATCTGCGGTCGCTCGAGGTAGGGCCGCAGGGTCAGATTCCGCTCGATGTCACAGGTGGGCGCTCAGCCTGTGTCACAACATTTGTCTCAACTTGGTGTGACACTCTTGGGTGTGACATTGCCCGTTGAGGCGCCGTACTCGGAAAAAATGGGATCGGTTGGGCCGGTCTCAATGCGCCATCAGCACGGGCACGATCATGCTGCCCAGCAGGGTGCGGCTGGCGCCGCCCAGCACCATCTCGCGCATCCGCGAGTGGCCGTAGAGGCCCATGACGATCAGGTCGATGGCGTGATCGGCGGCGCGCGACAGGATGGTGGCGCCGACGTCGTCGTCGGCCGCCGTGTCGCGCTGGACCGTGACTTTTACGCCATGACGGGCGAGCCAGGCCGCTGCGTCGGCGCCCGGCTCGGCGCCGTGGCCGTCGGGCGAGGGCTTGGCGTCGATCACCAGCACGATCACCTTGGCGGCGGCCTTCAGAATGGGCAGCGCCTCAGAGGCGGCGCGCGCGGCTTCGCGGCTGGCGTTCCAGCACAGCAGCACGGTCTTGCCGGGCGGCGTCGCGACGCCGATGTGCGGCACCACCAGGACGGGCCGGCCGCTCGCCAGCGCCGTTGCCTCGGGCAGGTCGGAAGGCGTGTTCAGGCTGTTGTCGGGATCGGTCTGGCCGAGCACGAGCAGGTCGGCGTAGCGTGCCTGCACAGCCAGCTCGCTGTCGACGAAGCCTTCGACGACGCGCCACTCGGTCGACAGGTGCCGGCCCTTGGTCGCCTTCTCGAAGGCGGCCAGGGCGGTGGCCTGGTCGGCCGCCGCGCTCGCCTCATAGGACTTGAAGAAGTCATCCATCGGAAAGCCGCCGTCGAAGAAGACCGGCGTCCGGAAGGGCGGGCGGGCGTGGAAGCCCACCAGGTGCGCGTCGTGCTGCTGCGCCAGTTCCGCGGCGACATCGAGGCGGTGGGCCACGTTCTTGGCGGCATCGCAGTGAACCAGAATGGTCTTGTACGCCATGGGTTACCTCCTGATGGTCGTTGTCGAAGACATGCCACGCCGATCTGTCGTCGACCTTACTCGATCCTGGCCGGCCGCATCAGGTCGTGGTGAGCGCTGCCCGGACGTCGACCACCTTGAAGGGCCGCGCGACTCCGTCGTGCTCGGTCACCGAGACGTATTCGCCCTGGCGGAAGACGTGCTTGTCGAAGCGGAAGATCGGCTCGTCGTCATCCTCGCCGGCGGCGTAGGAAAACGCCCACTTGCCGTCGCGGCGGTGGATGAGCTTGCCGTGCTCGTCGCTCTCACCGGCCCAGAAGCGGCGGACGGTGCAGGCGTCCTGGGCCTTGGACCAGTCGGCGGCGACCAGATGGCCGTCTGGATCGAGCGGCGCCACGAACTCGTAGCCGTGCCGGTTGCTGCCGTCGGGATGGTCCGGTGTGCGGGCCAGTTCCAGTCGAATACGCTTGAGGGACATGTCTTACCTCCAAGGCTCTAACGCCCCGGCAGCCCGGAAGCTCCGCCGAACGGCCCCTATTGTGGTTCGATTTTAGCGATCTTGACGTATTCAGCCCATTTGGCACGCTCGTCGCGGTCCTGCTGGGCGCACTGCTCAAGCGTCAGTGCCCGGGCGGTCAGCGCGAATTCGTCGGTCAGGCGCTTGTTGATCTCGGGCGAGGTGATCGCCTCGTTGATCAGCGCGTTCAGCCGCTGCTGGATGGGCAGCGGCGTCGCCTTGGGCACGGCGATGGCGAGGAAGCCGGTGCTGGTGAAGCCGGGGAAGCTCTCGGCCAGCGTCGGCAGGTCGGGATAGAGCGGGCTGCGCGCCGGCAGGGTGAGGGCGAGCGGCCGTGCCTTGTTGGCCACGACCTGGCCGCGGCCGGCCGTGAGGTCGACGAACATGAACTGGATGGCGCCGGAATAGAGGTCGGTCCAGGCGTTGCCGATCGCCTTGTAGGCGACGCCCTGCCATTCGACGCCGGCGCGCGTGCCCAGCACCTCGGCCGGGACCTGCGAACTGGCATTGAAGTAGCCGAAGTTGAGCTTGCCCGGATTGGTCCGCGCATAGATCAGCAAATCGTCCAGGATCTTGTGGGGACTGTCGGCGGGCACGACCAGGAAGGCGCCGCTCGAACCGATGATGCCGACGACGGTAAAGTCCTTCTCCGGGTCGTAGCCCGGGTTCTTGTACATGTGGATGTTGGCGGCGTTGGTCGAAGTCGTGGCCAGCATCAGCGTGTAGCCGTCGGGCGCCGCCGCCTTCACCGAGAGCGCGCCCACGATGCCGTTGGCACCCGGCTTGTTCTCGACCACGAAGGGCTGGCCGGTCTTGTCCTCGATGTATTTGCCGACCAGGCGGGCGGTGATGTCGCCCGAGCCGCCCGGCGCGAAGGGCACGATGATGCGGATCGCCTTGGTCGGGAAGGTTTCGGTCTGCGCAAGAGCCGGGATCGCGGCGAGAGCGGGCAGGGCGAAAAGGCTGCGACGAGACAGCGACATGCGGAATGTGTTCATGGCGGCGGACTCTAGCGCATATGCGGCGCATGGACAGCGCGCTGCCTGCAGCCCTACCCTGCAGTCATGGCAACATCAGGTCGTCCGCCGCTCGACGGTATCCGCATCATCGATTTCTCCCGCGTGATTGCGGGTCCCATGTGCACCCAGATGCTCTCCGATATGGGCGCCGAGGTGATCAAGATCGAAAACCCCGACGGCGGCGACGACACGCGCAAGGGCGCCGGCCCGCGGGTCGGTGGCGAGCAGGGTGAAAGTCACTTCTTCATGACCTTCAACAGAGGCAAGAAGA
This sequence comes from Alphaproteobacteria bacterium, assembly GCA_947474005.1. Lineage (GTDB taxonomy): Bacteria > Pseudomonadota > Alphaproteobacteria > Reyranellales > Reyranellaceae > Reyranella. The sequence goes on from CANJHI010000028.1 coordinate 31,003, forward strand.
GCGTCGCGCTCGACTTCACCAAGCCCGACGGCCAGGCGCTGGTGCACAAGCTGCTCGAAAAGGCCGACGTCATGCTGGAGAATTTCCGGCCGGGCGTTTTGAAGAAGTACGGCCTCGATTACGCCAGCCTCGCGAAGAAGTACCCCAAGCTGATCTATCTCTCGATCTCGGCCTACGGTCAGACCGGGCCGCTGTCGGACCGGCCGGGCTACGATCCGGTGCTACAAGCCGAGTCGGGCATGATGAGCGTGAACGGCGAGGCCAACGGCGAGGGGCTGCGCCACGCCATCGCCATCGTCGACACCATGACGGCGATCCATTCGGTGGCGGCGATCAATGCCGCGCTCTATGCCCGCCGCGACACCAACAAGGGCCAGCACATCGATTTGGCGCTCTACGACACGGCGCTCGCCTGCCTCGGCAACATGGGCTCCTATTACCTGATTGGCGGCGATCAGCCCAAGCGCGCCGGCAACGGCCATTTCGCTTCGGCACCCAACAGCTCGTTCAATACGTCGAACGGCAAGATCTACATGGCCGTCGCCAACCAGAAGCTGTTCGTCGACACCTGCAAGGCGATGGGTCATCCCGAATGGGCGACCGATCCGCGCTTTTCCACCATCGCCCAGCGCGTGGCCAACAAACCCGAGCTGACGCGCCTCATGGAAGAGGTCCTGGTGACCGACACCAAGGAGAACTGGACCGAGAAACTGCGCCATCTCCCGGCTGGGCCGATCCGCACCATGAAGGAGGCGCTCGACCATCCGGAAGTGAAGCGCCGCGGCATGCTCAAGACTTACAAGCACACCAGGGTCGGCGACGTGCCGATCATCGGCTCGAACTACCACTTCTCCGACACGCCGGTCGACGACACACGCCCGCCGCCGTCGCTGGGCGAGCACACCGACCGGGTGCTGCGCGAGATCGCGGGCGTAAGCGACGCCGATCTGGTGGCACTGCGCGGGAAGAAGATTATCGGCTGAGCCAGCGATGTAGGATGGCGCTGGTTTCCTCGGGCTTCTCCATCGAGATGAGATGCCCGCACGCCTCGATCACGATCAGCTCGCTGCCTTTTATGGCGGCCGCCATTTCCTCCGACAGGAAGAGCGGCGTGGCGGCATCGTCGCGGCCGCACACGACGATGGTCGGGCAATTTATCTTCGGCAGGTCGGGCCGCCGGTCGGCGCGGATGGCGGCGAGCTCTTCCTGGCGCCTATAAATCTCGACGCCGATCTCGCCGCACATCGTCATCACCTCGTCGACCAGCGCCTTGTCGGGCAGCCGGTAGGCCGGGATGAAGCGCGACATTTGTAGGCCCAGGACCAGCTCGAAGTGCCCTTCCTCGGCGAGGCGGATGCGGGCACGACGGACGGCGCGCTCGGCGTCGTTCTGGCTGCGCATGCCGGTATCGAGCAGCGCCAGCCTTGTCACACGGTCTGCGGCGAGCTGCATGATCTCGACGGCCAGCATGCCGCCCAGCGACAGGCCGGCCAGTGCGAATTTTCCAGGCGACATCTGCTCGACGCACCAGCGCGCGGCACTCTCCCAGCTGTCCCAGATCGCGAGCGGCGCCCGGCGCCAATCCGGCACGACGACCTCGGCCGCATCGGCAAGGGCTGCGGCCTGCGGGGCAAACAACCGCGGCGAGCACAGCAGGCCCGGGATCAGCAGCAGGGGTGTCTTGGCCATTCGTTCCTCCGGGAACGAGCGTAGCGCGGCCTCTCCGGCTGCGATACCAATGGGCCATGGCCGCCGCCGCGCCTTACGTCGCTCCACACCAACGCGACATCCGCCTCGGCCTGTTCCGTGGGCTGGCGCTGTGGTTCATCTTCGTCGACCACGTGCCGGAAAACATCGTGAGCTGGCTGACCGTGCGCAACTACGGCTTCAGCGACGCCACCGAGATCTTCGTCTACATCTCCGGCTATACCGCCGTGATCGCCTACAGCCGCATGCTGGCGCGCGACGGCTGGCCGCGCACGGCATCGCGCATCTACCGCCGCGTCTGGCAGCTCTATGTCGCCCACATCCTGCTGTTCGTGGCTTTCATCGCCCAGATCGCCTGGGTGTCGATCGCGCGCGATACGCCGGCGCTGATCGAGGAGATGGAACTGCTCGGCCTTGGGCAGAATCCCTACCAGGCCATTCTCGAGGCGGCGTTGCTGAAATTCCGGCCGGTCAACCTCGACGTCCTGCCGCTCTACATCGTCCTGCTGGCGGCTTTTCCCTTCGTCCTGCCGGCGGTGGTGCGCTGGCCACTGGCGGTCATCGGGGTGTCGGTCGCCCTTTATGCGGCGACTTGTCACTACAATTGGAATCTCGACGCCTATCCCGAAGGCAAGGTCTGGTACTTCAATCCCATGGCCTGGCAGGTCGTTTTCCACGCCGGTGCGGCCGCGGTGGTGCTGGGGCCGCGGCTCGCCTGGCTCGACCGCTGGCGCTGGCCGCTCGCCATTCTGGCTGTTCTCTACCTGCTGTTCTCGGCGCTTATCGCCTTGTCCTGGCAGTATAATTCACTGTCCCGCCTTATTCCGGACTGGATCTCCCGGCAGATCTACCCGATCGACAAGACCAATATCGACATCCTCCGGTTCGTCCATTTCCTGGCCATCGCCTGGCTGGTACGGCTGGCCGTCCCGGCTGATGCGGCGTTCCTGAAATGGCGCGTATTCGAGCCAGTTCGCAGATGCGGTGAACACTCCTTGCAGGTATTCTGTCTGGGCACGTTCTTGGCTCTCACTGCCCAGGTGGTTGTCGCCAACTATGAAAATTCAATCGTGTCGCAAGTCGTCGTGAGCATCGTTGGCATCGCCATCATGTGCGTGATCGCCTACTGCGCCGCCTGGTTCAGCGGCCCGCCGGCCCGCAAGGCTGCCGCATGAAGAAGCATGTCTTGATGGCGATGGGCTTGGCGGCGCTGGCCGTTTGGTCGGGCAACGCGTTCGCGCAGAGTCGCGACTGCCGGGCCAGCCGCGAGCTTCTCGATCTCGGAAATCCGCTGGAGATTGCCCGTACCGCCGTGGCCGACGAGCACGAGCTGCGCATCGTCGCGATGGGCTCGTCGTCGACCCAAGGTTATGGCACCACCAACCCGCAGTTCGCCTATCCCGCCCAGCTCAAGATGAAGCTTGAGGCGGCGATGCCGGGCGTCGCCATCCATGTCTTCAACAAGGGCATCGGCGGCCAGGACGCCGAGGAGATGACGGCGCGCATGAGGGCGGATGTGAAGCCCGAGCGCGCGCAGCTCGTGGTCTGGCAGGTCGGCACCAATTCCGCGATCCGCCGCACGCCGACCGACCAATTCGCCAATCGGCTGCGTGCCGGCATCGACATCGGCAAGTCGCTGGGCGCCAACTTCGTGCTGATGAATCTGCAGTATGTTCCCGCCGTCGTGGCCCTGCCCGACGAAGAAGAATATGCCCGTGTCATGGCCGAGGTTGCCAAGGAGAAGGGCGCCGGCCTGTTCCGCCGCTTCGAGATCATGCGCGCCTGGTACAACGACGGCATGCCGTACGCCCAGTTCGTCACCAGCGACGGCCTGCACCTCAACGATTTCGGTCAGAAGTGCATTGGCAAGCTGCTGTCGCAAGCTATCATCGATACGATCGTACCGAAGAAATTGACCGGCACGCCTAAGACGTCACGCTGAGGCGTTCCGCCCACGGGAGGAAGGCCATATGAAGCGTCGTTTTGTCGATCTCTCCATCTATCTCGAGAACGACGTCATTTCCGATCCGGTGCCGTTTGGCCCGAAGATCCAGTATCACAGGCATGAGAATACGGCGGCGCAGATCGCGAGCTTCTTCCCCGGCCTGAAGAAGGAAGACCTGCCCGACGGCGAAGGCTGGGCGGTCGAGAACGTCAACCTGTCGACGCACAACGGCACGCATCTCGACGCGCCCTATCATTTTCATTCGACGATGAACAAGGGCGAGCGCGCCATCACCATCGACGAGGTGCCGCTCGAATGGTGCTTCCAGCCCGGCGTAAAACTCGACTTCCGCGCGATGGAGGACGGTCACGTCATCACCGCCAAGGAAGTCGACGACGAGCTGAAGCGTATTGGCCACGAGCTGAAGCCGCTGGAGATCGTCGTGGTCAACACCCGTGCAGGCTCGCGCTACGGCAACAACGACTACGTGAACTCGGGCTGCGGCATGGGCTACGACGCCACGATGTACCTGCTGGAGCGCGGCATTCGCCTGACCGGCACCGACGCCTGGAGCTGGGACGCGCCGTTCTATTTTACCGCCCAGAAATGGGCGAAGGACCACGACCCGTCGATCATCTGGGAAGGCCACAAGGCCGGCCGCGACATCGGCTACTGCCATCTCGAGAAGCTGCACAATCTCGAGGCTCTGCCGGGCCACGGATTCACCATCTCCTGCTTCCCGCACAAGATCCGCGGCGCCTCGGCCGGCTGGACGCGGGCCGTGGCAATCTTCGAGGAGTGATCAGAGGAGATTAGGCGACGCGATGACCCATCCGTCGATCAGAACGAAACGCCTCGTGCTCACGCCGTACGAAATGCGAGATGTCGACGAGTTGCACAGGGCGATGAGTGATCCGCACGTCATGCAGCATATCGGCAAGGGTGTGCTCACTCGGCCGGAGGTGCAGGACATTGTCTCACGGGTGGCTGCAGGCAGGAACGAAACCGGCATGGGATGGTGGACCATCCGCCTGAAGGAGGATGGTTACCTGATCGGCCAGATTTGCCTCAGGCCGGAAAAGGATCTTGCCGAGATCGCAGTCGGTTACGCGCTCGATGCGGCCTTTTGGCGGCAAGGCTAGGGGCGAGAAGCCGTTGAAGCCGTCGTCGCCTACGGCTTCAACGAGAAGTTGCTGCGCCGGATCGTGGCGGTTGTCCGGGCAGAGAACACGGGCTCCCGTGCGTTGCTGGAACGTTGCGGGTTCATCCAGGAATCGGACGTAGTCGTCGGCACCAAGACGCGTTGCCTTTATGCGACTAAACCAGCGGCTCCGGCTCGCCCGGCGGCAGCGGCATCTCAAAGACATTCAACGTCATCGAGACCAGCATGTAGTAACCGCAGACGCCGACCAGATCGACCACGCCCTGCTCGCCGAAGGCATCGATGGCGCGTTTGTAGTTGGGCGTCGCCACCCGGTTGGTGTCGAGATATTCCGTGACGAAGTCATAGACCACGCGCTCGACGTCGCGCGTGAACGGCGGCGTGGCGCGCGTGCGCACAGCTTCGATGATGGCGGGTGCCAGGCCGGCTTCCTTGGCCAGACGGGCGTGGGCATAGAACTCGAACTGCGCCTTGTAGTGGCGGCCGACGAGGCAGATTGCGAGCTCGGCGAGATCCTTCGGCAGCGAGGAATTGAAGCGGCAATATTCGCCAAGCTTCTGTGCCCGGTCGGCCAGCCCCGGCGAGCGTAGCCACGGGTCGAACGGTCCGCGCAGGCCGCCTCGAGGTCCCGCGACGATGGCATCGGCCACCTTCTTCTGTTCGGGCGTGAGCTTGTCGAGGTCGAGCGGGGTCAGACGCGGCATGAACAGAGATTCCTTGAGTTCGGGATGGGTATTAGAGCGGACAGCCGGCGTCGCCGACACGATTCTTGTCGGCGTTGTCGAAGATGTTGTTGATCATCATCTCGCCGGCCCGCTGGGAGATGTCGGCCTGGGTTACGCAGGACGACGTGGCGCTCCACAGCACCTTGCCGGTATCGACGGCATAAAGCGAAAGCGAGATGCGCAGCGTCGGGCCGGCGGTTGAAGGCGTGCGGCCGGTGTTGCGGCCGATCGGATTGGCGGGGGTGGGCAGAAACGGATTGGAGCCCGTCTCGGCGTAGCCCGGTCGTTCGCCGAGTTCGCCGTAGTTTCGCTGGCTGCCGCCCTGAAGGTCGAAGTAGCTCACGTCCAGACGCATGACGTTGCTGCCGCTGAAGCCCACCTCGTTGCCGCGCTGCGACAGGCGAACCATCACCTGCCGGCGCAATTCGCGCCCCAGTCTCGTGTCCGAGCCGAGTTGCACGGCGACCTTGGTCTTGGGGATCGGCTGCCAGGCCTTGATCTCCATTTCGCCGAGCTTGGGGCCGGTGCCGATGTTGCCATAGCCTTGTGCCGGCGCCGGGGTGGAGGTGGTGTGGGCAAGCGCCCAGACAGCGACGAGAGCTGCTACGATCCGCATGGGTGTCCTCCTAGACCGTCGGCTTTTGCCAGCCGGGCTCGTCCCGGTCCAGCAGGCGCTTGAGCGATTCGAAATGCAGGAAGGCCTGCTGCGCCTCGCCCGCGATCTGCCGGGCGGTGTGCTCGGCCATCGCCTCGTCGATATTGTGCAGCTCCCGGCCGGTCTGCATGGCCAGCACCTGCACCATCGCGGCGCGCTCGAGATAATAGAGGTCGTCATAGGTCTGCGCGACGGTCGGACCCGAGACAATGATGCCGTGGTTGCGCAGGAACAGGATGTCCTTGTCGCCCATGGCGCGGCACATGCGCTCGCCCTCGTCGTTCGACAGCGCCACGCCGCCATACTTGTCGTCGTAGGCGATGCGGCCCCAGTAGCGGAAGGCATTCTGCGTGCACATCTCGATCTTGCCGTCCTTGATGGACGTCAGCGCCGTCGCATAGGGCATATGGGTATGCAGCACGACCTTGGCGCGCGGGTTGCCGGCATGGATGCGGGCATGGATATAGAACGCGGTCGGCTCGACCGGATACTTGCCCTCGACGATGTTGCCGTCGCCGTCGGCCATGACGATGTCGGAGGGCGTGATCTCGGACCAGTGCAGTCCCTGCGGATTGACCAGGAACAGCTCCTCGCGACCGGGCACGGTCATGCTGAAGTGATTGCAAACGCCTTCGTTCAGCCCGTGCCGCGCAGCGGCGCGCAGGGCCGTCGTCAGGTCGATACGCGCCTGGGTGACGGGGTCGTTGGCCAACATCGAAGAGACTCCGTTCGCAAAATCCGTTGCAGCCCGGATGATGCGGCCTAAGGTCTCTTCGGCCAAGGAAAATTCAGGCCGGCGTGGAGCGGCGTGGTCCGCCGGCGTCGGAAATCTCGCGGACCAGCTTGGTCCGCACGGCACGGCTGAAATGATCGAAGTTGTCGGCCACGATCATGAAGGAGCCAGGCCCCCCGATGACGTTCTCCTCGTAGTATTTGTCGAGCATGAGATCGGGTGGGCGACCGAAATTGGTGCGGTTCATCATCACCGGCAGGCCGTTGATCACGATGCCCTGCGCGACCAGCTTGTCGCGCACGATCTCAGCGGGCGGCCCGTCGTTGGTGCGGCCATCGCCGGACACGTCGATGACGCGGCGCTTGGGGGCGAAGCCTGAACTCTCGAAGCGTTGGCCGGCATGGGCGAGGGCAGCGCCGACGGCTGTCCAGCTCTGCGAGGTGCGTGGCGCCTCGGCCAGCTTTTCGGCGAAACGGCGCGCCGCGGCGGGACTGTCGAGCATCGTCCAGTCGATCACCACGACCTGATAATGCGTGCCGGCCCATTCGGTGTAGCAAATCGCGATGCGCTTGTGTTCACCCGACAGAATGGCGTCGATCACGCGCTCGTTGGTGAGTGCCTCGATGTAGCCCCGTCGCTGGAGCTCGGCTTCGACCTCGTCGATCGAGCGCGACACGTCGACCGCGAGCACGAGTTGAAGATCGACCGGCGTGTCGGCTTTGGCCGTCGTCGTCGCAGCCATCGCCGCCAAGGAGCCCATAAGCGCTGACCGTCGCTTCATGCCCACCTCCTGCCGCCCGCCTCTCGCCAGTGGCGTCGAGCATAGCACCGGATGGACGAGGGCAAAGAAAAACGCCGGAGGAAAAGACCCCCGGCGTTGCACTCGACCTGCTGTGAACGGTCTATTGGTCGTCGTCGAACCCGCGCTTGCGCGGTTCGTAATCGCGTTCGCGGCGCTTGTCCGGGCCGGGGGCATCGCGCCGACGTACCGGCTTGGCGACTTCACCGCTCGGAGGCTCAAATCCGCCAGAGGGCGGGGCGCCGGAGAAATCGGCGCATC
>CANJHI010000029.1 GCA_947474005.1 Alphaproteobacteria bacterium
AGCGCTGCCGCCGCTCGAGCCGCCCGGCGTGCGCTCGAGGTTCCACGGGTTGCGCGTGATGCCGAAGGCGGGACCGTCGGTCAGTCCTTTTACGCCAAATTCCGGTGACGTCGCTTTGGCGATGATGATAGCGCCCGATGCGCGCAGGCGCTGCACCAGCACGTCGTCGGCAGTGGCCGGCGGGTTGTCTTCGAAGATCGCCGAGCCATGCCGGGTCGGAACGCCTGCGACGTCGACCAGGTCCTTCACGCTGATGGGAATGCCGTGCAGGGGCCCCAGCCTGGCGCCGTCCATGACCGCTTGCTCGGCGGCCTTCGCGTCGCGGCGGGCCTGATCGGCCATCACCTCGCGAAAACAGTTGAGGCGGGGTTGCGCCTGTTCAGTGGCCTCGAGGACCGCATCGACATACTCGACAGGCGAAAGCTTGCGGGAGCGGATAAGGGCGGCGGCCTTCACGGCCGGGGTGTAAAGCAGATCGATGTTGGACATGGACGCACCATAACGGTCTCCAATTTGCTTGGGAATGTTTCGATGCCCAAGGCGCTCACTTGCGAGGAACTCGACCGCTATATGCGGGATGGATTCGTCTTTCCGCTGCGCGCGATGCCGGCCGATCGGGCGCGCGCCTATCGCGCCCGCCTCGAAGCGTCCGAGTGTGCGGTCGGCGGCGCCTTCACCGGCACTCTTACGCAGAAGCCGCACCTTCTGTTCACCTGGCTGGATGAACTGGCGCGCGAACCCGCGATCCTCGACGCGATCGAGGACCTGATCGGTCCCGACCTGCTGCTGTGGTCGACCGAATTCTTCATCAAGAACCCGGGGGACGGCCGGTTCGTCACCTGGCACCAGGACGACACCTACTGGCACATCGAACCCACAACCCAGGCGACCGCCTGGATCGCCCTCGACGACGTGCCGCTGTCGAGCGGCCCGGTGCGTTACCTGCCCGGCAGCCACCGCGACGAACGGCTTCCCGTCGTCAATCGGCCGGGCCCCGACAATATGCTCATCAGCGGGCAAATTGCGCAGAACGTCGACTCCGGCCGCGCAGTCGACGCGGTTCTGGCGGCGGGCGAGATGGCGATCCATCACACGGGTACGCTGCACGAATCGGCGCCCAACCGCTCGACCGGCCGGCGCGTCGGCATTGCGGCGCGTTTCGTGCCCACCGCCGTCCGCTCGCTCAAAGGCCGCGAATCCGCGCTGCTGGTGCGCGGCAGCGACCGCTACGGTCATTTCGACCATGAGCCGCGCCCCGCGGCCGATCTCGATGCGGCGGCGCGCGCGGCCCATGTCGCGGCGGTCGAGAAGCGCCTGCGCAACATGCATGGTGATGCGGCACGCGCCTTGCACTCCTGACGCCATCGCCGTCTCGCAGGAGCACTTCGCATGATCGTCAATCGCCTGGGCATCGCAGCCCTCGGACTGGTCGCGGGGCTGGCCGCGGGACTGGCCGCTGCGTCCACCGCCAACGCCCAAACCTGCACACCGAAGGTCCCCGACTCCCTGCTGGTCAAGCCCGGCACGCTGGTCATGTCCATCAACCCGACCCTGCCGCCGGTGCAGTGGGTCGACGACAAGGGCCAGTTGCGTGGCCTGCATGTCGAGCTGGGCGACGCCATCGCCCGAAAGCTTTGCCTCAAGCCCGAGCATGTCCGCGTCGAATTTTCGGTCATGGTGCCGGGCGTGCAGAGCGGGCGCTGGGACATGATCAATACGGGCATGTTCTTCACCGAGGACCGCGCCAAGATCATGCAGCTCGTGCGCTATGGCTACGACGGCATCAGCATCTCGGCTCAGGCCGGCAACCCGCTGAAGATCACCAAGCCCGAGGATCTGGCCGGCCGCTCGGTCAGCGTCGAACTCGGCGGCGCGCCGGAACGGCGGGCACGCGAGCTTTCGAAGTCCCTCGAGGACAAGGGCCTGAAACCGCTCACCATCCGCTCCTTCGACAATTTCGGCTCGGCATACCAGGCGCTGCGCGCCGGCCAGGTCGACGCCGCCGTCAGTGTCGATGCCGTCGCCCGGCTTTACGGCGAGAAGGGCGAGTTCGCCGAAGCGATCACCGGCCTCTATCCGACCGTCATCGCCTTCGGCCTGTCGAAGAAGCAACTCGCCGAGCAGGTCGCCGCTGCGATGCAGGAACTCCGGGCGGAGGGTACCTACCAGAAGATGTTCACGGCCTATGGACGTAAGCTTTACGAGGATCCCTTCGACGTCAAAGGCCCCTGAGAAGTCTGAGGGGGTCTCTCTGAGGTAAGGCGAAGCACGCGACAATCTCGACACGCTGCCGGCGCTGCGCTACGCCCGCAGCCGATGTTCTCCCTGCCCATCCTGGTGGCACTGGCGGCCGTGGCCGTCGTGACCTCGTTCATTTCCGGCATCTTCGGCATGGCCGGGGGCATGCTGCTGATCGGCTTCCTGCTGGTCCTGCTGCCGGTGCCGGTAGCCATGGTATTTCATGGCGTTATCCAGATCGCGGCCAACGGCTGGCGCGCCTGGCTGTGGCGTCATCACGTGAAGTGGAGCGTCGTGCTGCAATTCGGCGCGGGGGCCGCCGCCTCGCTGGTCGTGTTCTCGTTCTTCGATTTCGTGCCCGACAAGGCGCTGGTGTTGATGGCGGTGGGCGTCACGCCCTTCATCGCCTTGTCGTTGCCGCGGCGGATCGCTCCCAACATCGAGGCGCCGGGCCAGGCTTTCCTGGCGGGCGCCATCGGCGGTGCCATCCAGCTCGTGTCGGGTGTCACCGGGCCGCTGCTCGACATCTTCTATGTCCGCACCGGCATGACGCGTCAGGTCAATGTCGCCACCAAGGCGGCCGCCCAGGTGCTCGGCCATCTCACCAAAGTCGTCTATTTCGGCGCGCTGATCGACAACCCGGCCGGGCGCGACCTCGAACAGTGGCTGGTGATGGGCTACGCCGCCGCCTTCGCCGTGTTCGGCACCACGCTCTCTCGCCGCTTCCTCGATCGCATGTCGGACAAGCAATTCTATCACTGGACCCGGCGGGTCATCCTGGCGCTGGGCGCGGTCTATATCGCGCAGGGGATCTGGCGCATGGTGCACGGATGACGGACGTGAAGGCACCCAACGTGAAGGCAGAAGTGCGGGCGCTGCTCGATCGCCTGCCGGACGATTGCAGTTATGCCGACGTGCAGCGCGGCATCGCCGTGCTGATGTGGCCTAAACAGGGCGACGGGTCGCTGGCGCCGCCGCAGCGGCTCGACCCCGAAGAAGTGAAGCGCCGCTTGCGCGAATGGATGAAATCCGAGTCGGAGAAGGACAAATGAAGGACCGCGTCTCGATCGATCTCAAGGACGGCGTGGCCGACGTCCGCCTGATCCGCGCCGACAAGATGAACGCGCTCGATCCGGCGATGTTCGAGGGCATCATCGAGGCGGGTGCCAAGCTCGCCGACATGAAGGGCCTCAGGTGCGTCGTGCTGTCGGGCGAGGGCAAGGCCTTCTGCGCCGGCCTCGACATGGGAAGCTTTGCCGCCATGAATCAGGGCGACGCGGCGGTGCCCGGGTCGTGCGACCTTTCCAAGCGCACCCACGGCATCGCCAACCGGCCGCAGCAATGCGCCTGGCTGTGGCGCGAACTGCCGGTGCCGGTGATTGCCGCCGTTCATGGCGTGGCCTTCGGCGGCGGCTTCCAGATCGCCTTGGGCCCCGACATCCGCTACGCCACGGCCGACACGCGCTTCTCGGTGATGGAGATCAAGTGGGGCCTGGTGCCCGATCTCGCCGGCACGCAGCTCATGCGCCATCTCGCGCGCGAGGATGTCGTGCGCGAGCTTACCTACACCGGCCGCATCTTCAACGGGACGGAAGCGCAGCAGATGGGGTTCGTCACGCGCGTGGTCGATGATCCGCTGAAGGCGGCGTTCGAGACGGCCAGGGAAATTGCCTCCAAGAGCCCCGACGCGATGCGGGCGAACAAGCGGCTGCTCAATGCTGCGGTCGCGACCGACGCGGCGTCGGGCCTGATGATGGAGTCGGTCGAGCAGCAGAAGCTGATCGGCTCGCCCAACCAGCTCGAAGCCATCATGTCGAACCTTCAGAAGCGTGCCGCCAACTACAAGGACTGACGTCATGAACCGCCAATGGCTCTACGCCAAGCAGCCCCAGGGCAAGATCGCTGCCGACACGTTCGAGTGGACCGAGACGGCGATCCCCGTGCCCAAGGAGGGCGAGGTGCTGGTGCGCACGCGCATGCTCTCGCTCGATCCCGCCAACCGCGCCTGGATGATGGGCAAGACCTATCGCGACGCGCTGGAGCCGGGCCAGGTGATGAGCGGTTTTGCGATCGGCGAGGTGGTCGATTCGAAGGCGCCGGGGTTGGCGAAAGGCGACATCGTCGAAGGCGACTGGGGCTGGCAGGATTACGCGGCGTTGCCGTCGCGGCGGCTCACCAAGCGCACCACCCAGGCGCCGCTTGAACTCCTGATCGGCCCGCTCAGCGTCACCGGTCTCACCGCCTATTTCGGCCTGCTGGACGTGGGCCAGCCCAAGCCCGGCGACACGGTGCTGGTGTCGGCGGCGGCGGGCGCAGTCGGCACCATGGTGGGCCAGATCGCCAAACTGGTGGGCTGCCGCGTCGTCGGCACGGCGGGCGGTCAGGACAAATGCGATTGGCTGGTGCGCGAGCTCGGCTTCGATGCGGCCGTCGACTATAAGGCGGGCGGCGTACGCCGCGCGCTGGCGGCGGCGTGCCCCGCTGGCATCGATGTCTATTTCGACAACACCGGCGGGCCGGTGCTCGACGCCGCGCTTTCGTTGATGAACCTGCGCGGTCGCATCGCCTGTTGCGGCAACGTCTCGCAATACGATGTGGAGAAGCCCGCCCCCGGGCCGATGGCGGTGCCGGGCCTGGTCGTGACCAAGCGCCTGCGAATGGAAGGCTTCATCGTCATGGATTTTTATGACCGCCGCGCTGAGGCCGAGACGCGGCTGGCGCAGTGGGTGGCCGAGGGCAAGATCAAGGCCGTGGTTGACATCGTCGACGGCCTCGACAAGGCGCCGGAGGCCTTGATCGGGCTCTTCAATGGCAAGAACCGCGGCAAGATGGCGGTGCGGGTCTGACCATGGCGCTGGTTCTCCACGCCCATCCCTTCTCGTCCTACTGCCAGAAGGTTCTGATCGCGCTTTACGAGAACGACACGCCCTTCACGCTGAAGATGCTGGGCGACGCCGATTCGTTTGCGGAGCTGGCACGGCTGTGGCCGTTGCGGCTGATGCCGATATTGATGGACGGCAACGAGGTCGTGCGCGAGGCCAGCATCATCGTCGAGCATCTGACGCTGCGTCATCCCGGGTCGGTGCGCCTGATCCCTTCGGATCCAAAAGCCGCACTGCAAGTGCGCTTCCTCGACCGCGTCTTCGACAACTACGTCATGGGCCCGATGCAGCGGATCGTCGGCGACGCGCTGAGAGGCAAAGGCGAGCGCGATCCCAAGGGCGTGGCCGACGCCAAGGCGCGGCTCGACCAGTCCTATGAGTGGCTCGATGGCGAGCTGGAAGGCCGCACCTGGGCGGCGGGCGAGGATTTCACGCTGGCCGACTGCGCCGCTGCTCCGTCGCTCTTCTATGCCGACTGGGCACACCCGATCGCCGAACGGTTCGGTACGGTCCGCGCCTATCGCGCGCGGCTGCTCAAGCGTCCGTCTTTCGCGCGCGCCGTCGAGGACGCCCGGCCCTTCCGGCCGTTCTTCCCGCTGGGTGCACCCGACCGCGACTAGCTGCACACGTTACTTGCCAGTGAACTTCGGCTTGCGCTTGTCGACGAAAGCCTGAACCGCCTCCTTGTGGTCGGCGGTACGTGACGCCGACACGAGACGCTCGGCCTCGCGATAGTGCGCGGTCGCATAGTCGATGTGCAGCGCGTCGTCGAGATTGTCCTTGATGAGGCGCAGCGCGACCCGCGGCCCGTCGGCCAGCGATTTTGCGAAAGCAAAAGCTTCGTCCTGGAGCCTGGCGTCGTCGACCACGCGGTTGAAGAGGCCGATGCGCTCGCCGCGCTCGGCGTCGACCTTCTCCGAGGTAAGCATCAGCTCGCGCGCGCGCATCGGTCCGACCGTGCGGGTGAGCAGCCAGGCGATGCCGTAGTCGCCCGACAGGCCGATCCTGGCGTAGCCCGTGGTGCCAAAGGCCGACTTCGCCGCAATGCGGATGTCGCAGGCCAAGGCGATGGCGAGGCCGGCGCCCGCCGCAGCGCCGGGCAGCGCGGCGATCGTGGGCTTGCGCACCGCGAACAGCGCGCCGGTGAGATGTGCCTGCCGCCATCGCAGGTCCGACAGCCGCTCCTCGGAGCTCATCTGGCCGCGCGGGCCACGGCCGCCCATGCCCTTGACGTCGCCGCCGCTGCAGAAGGCGGTGCCGGCGCCGGTTATCAACAGTGCGCCGACGCTCGGATCGTCGCCGCGTGCCTTGATCTGGTCGCGCAGCGCCTGAGTGAGGCCGGGCGACATGGCATTGCGTGCCTCGGGCCGGTTGAGCGTGATCAGCGCCACGCCGTCGCGAACGCTACACAAAAGTTCGGTTGTGCCGGTATCGATTTCCATGGAACCTCCCTCAACTCTTCAAGGATTGCGCATGACATTCCCGGTCACCGAACACACCGTCAAGTCCGCCCGTCACACTACGGGCTATCTCGCCTGCGGAGCGGAAAATGCGCCGCTGCTGATCTTCGTCCATGGCTGGCCGGAGCTCTCGCTGTCGTGGCGCCACCAGCTTCCGGCGTTCGCGGCCCTCGGCTTCCGCTGTGTCGCGCCCGACATGCGTGGCTACGGGCGGTCGAGCACCTACACGCGCCATGAGGACTTCTCGCAGGAAGTCATCGTGGCCGACATGCTGGAGCTCCTGGACGTCCTCGGCCGCGACAAGGCCGTCTGGATCGGCCACGACTGGGGCAGCCCCGTGGTGTGGAACATCGCCAGCCACCATCCGGACAAGACCGTCGGTGTCGCGAGCCTCTGCGTGCCGTATCTCTCCGAAGGCTTCACGCTCGACGCCATGCTGCCGCTGATCGATCGCTCGCTCTATCCGGCGGACAAGTTCCCGGCCGGCCAGTGGGACTACCAGTTCTTCTATCAGGAGAATTTCGACAAGGCCTGCAAGGGCTTCGAGGCCAACATCCGCAATGTCGTGAAGGCGCTGTTCCGCAAGGGCGATCCCACGCGCGTGGGCAAGCCCGCGCCGACGTCCATGGTGCGCGTGGCTGGTGGATGGTTCGGCGGCGGCGCCTGTCCCGACGTGCCGCGCGACGGCGACGTCCTCACCGAGGCAGACATGGAGGCCTACACCGCCGCCCTCACGCGCAACGGCTTCTTCGGGCCCGACTCCTGGTACATGAACCACGAGGCCAACGGCGCCTATGCGTCTCAATCGAAGAACGGCGGCAAGCTTTCCATGCCGGTGCTTTTCCTGCACGGCGCCTACGACACGACCTGCGAGACCATGACCTCCCGGCTCGCCGACCCAATGCGGCGTGACTGCGCCGATCTTACCGAAGCCGTGGTGACCTCAGGTCACTGGATGGCGCAGGAGCGGCCGGTCGCGGTGAACGCGGCGCTGGCCAAATGGCTGGCGGCCAAGCTGCCGGACTACTGGAAGGCCTAGCGCCCTCTCAGCTTCCGCCAGGCCGCAAAGGCGACCCTCGCCTGATCGCCGCTGGGGATGTGGAGTCCGTAGACGCCGCCGCCGGCGTCGACCTGCTCGGCGGTGAAGGCTTCGAAGGCCAGCGCGTCTGCCGCTTCTGCCGCGATCTCGTCCGCGAGATGGGCGGGGATCGCGATTACACCCAGACGATCGCCCACCAGCACCTCGCCGCTCGTGATCGACAGGGGTTTAGCGGGACCGGCCAGCCGGTGATAAGCGGGAAGGCCGCGGCGGACGATCTCGGCCGGCTCGCGCAAGGGACCAGCGCTCACGATGCCGGCAACGCCGCGTCGCGCGAGCAAGGCCATCGGCGCCAAAGGCTTGCCGGTCTCGACGACCAGAATCGCGCCAGCGCGGCAGTGCTCGAGTGCCAGGCCCGCTTCGCCGACGAGCGGATCCTGCGATGGTGCCAGCGGCCGCAAGCCCTCGATGCGCCGGTCGGGCAGGCCGCGCGCGGACAGCGCCGCGGCGACCGCGGCCGTGCCGACGCTTTGCAGCTTGTCGCGGGTAAGAGGTTTCAGGGCCATGAGCCTAGCTGCGCCGGAGAGCCGCGCTCCGTTCCAGGCTTTCCGCCGGCCACGTCGTCTTGCGGTCATAGAATTCCGGGACGGCCGGCGTGCCGGCCGGCAGGACGACCCAGGGCTGCTTGCTCATGGTGAAGATGTGGACGTCGGGCGGCAGCCTGTCGGGCTCGTCGAGGGTGCCGACGCGCACGAAGCGCACGGCATCGCCGGCGCCCGAATAGTTGCTCCACACCGCGATGCGGCATCGGGGGCAACGCGAGATCCTCTGGCCCCTGCCGCTGTTGGACGGCGTGTCCACGACCTCGACGTCGCCGGCCAGCGTTTCGACCCGGTCGGCCTCGATCATGGCGTTGAGCGCGAATGCCGTGCCGGTTTCGCGCTGGCACCAGCGGCAGTGACAGCAGTGCACGAACATCGGCTTCGATGTCAGGCGATAGCGCACCTGGCGGCAGGTGCAGCCGCCCTCATAGTTTTCTGTCTTGCTGGCCATGGCGCGAGTCTCCCGGCTAAGGTCGTTTCAAGAAATAGCATTCCGTCGGGAGAGAAGACATGGCCGGACGTCTCAATGGCAAAGTCGCGGTGGTGACCGGCGCGGCGCCGCGCGGCGAAGGCGTCGGCAACGGCATGGCCACCGCCATCCTGTTCGCGCGCGAGGGCGCCAAGGTCGTGCTGGTCAATCGCAGCGCCGAGCGTGCCGAGAAGCTCGCCAAGCAGATCAAGGACGAAGGCGGCGAGGCCTCGGTATTCGCGGGTGACGTGGCACAAGCCGATGCCGCCGAGGCCATGGCCGACTTCGCCGTGAAGAAGTACGGGCGCCTCGACATCCTGCACAACAACGTCGGCATCGGCGGACCGGGCACGCCCGAGACGGTGACGCTAGAAACCTGGAACAAGGTGCTGGAGGCCAATCTCACCACCACCATGCTGTGCAGCAAATACTGCCTGCCCAGGATGAAGGAAGGCGGCGGCGGTTCGATCATCATGGTGTCGTCGATCGCAGGTGCGCTCGGCCTGATGGGCAGCGCCGGCGCGGTGGCCTATGCCACCGCCAAGGCCGGCCTGCACGGCTTCACGCTATCGGTCGCGGCCGACTATGCAACCCAGAACATCCGCGCCAACTGTATCGTCGTGGGCTCGGTGCACACGCCGATGGTGGCGCATCTCGGCGCCGAGGCGCGCGACCGGCGCAAGAAGCTGGTGCCGATGCAGACCGAGGGCACGGCCTGGGACATCGCCCACGGCGCAGTCTATCTCGCCTCGGACGAATCTCGCTGGGTGACCGGTATCCTGCTGCCGATCGACGGCGGGCTGGTCGCGCTCAGGCAGTGGCCGCGCTAGCGGCAGAACGTCAGTCGCCGGCGATCGCCGGCTTTGCCCGGGCGCTCCCGGCTTCATAGTCGCCGGCGACGAACTTTGCCTTGGCGCGCGAGCGGCTGAGCTTGCCGGACGAGGTGAGGGGCAGTCCGAACTTCCGCGAGATCAGTTCGATCCGGCAGTCGACGCCAGCGCTTTCCTTGACGGTCTGCCGAATGCTGCCGGTCAGCGCCTCGAGCTCCGCGGCATTGCCCACGTAGCTCATCACGAGGACGACCACTTCCTCGCCGGCTCCCGTTTCGACGGAGAAGGCGCAGGCGTCGCCCTGGCGCAGGCGCGGCAGGGCCTCGATGGCCCACTCGATATCCTGCGGCCAGATGTTGCGGCCGTTGACGATGATCAGGTCCTTGGCGCGGCCGGTCACCACGATCTCACCATCGCTCCAGAAGCCGAGGTCGCCGGTGTCGAGCCAGCCGTCCTTGAGCACCCGGGCTGTCGCCTCGGGCTCGCCGAAATATCCCGGCATGACGCTCGGGCCCTTCACGAACAGGCGCCCGATCTGCCGGTCGGACAGCACGGCGCCCGACTGGTCGCGGATCTCGACCTGATGGCCGGGGAGCGCGTGACCGCAGACGACGAAGTCGCGCTTGCCGAATCTGTCGACCTTGAAGCCACCGAAGCGGGGCGTGAAGCTCAGGCCGACACAGAGTTCGGCCATGCCGTAGCTCGGCATGAAGGCCCGCGCATCGAAGCCCGCGGAGGCGAAGGTCTCGGCAAAGCGATCGAGGACGGGCCGCTGAATCAGGTCGGCGCCGATGCCGGCCAGTTTCAGGCACGACAGGTCGAGGTTGGCCGGCATCTGCGTCTGCGCCCGGCGCGCGACGAGATCGTAGCCGAAGCTCGGGCTGTAGGTGATCGTGGCGCGGCGGCGAGAAATCAGCGACAGCCATTGCGTCGGGCGGCGCGCAAAATCGTGCGGCGACAGGAGATCGACGCTGCGTTGCGCGCACATCGGCGCCAGGATGAAGCCGATCAGCCCCATGTCGTGATAGAGCGGTAGCCAGCTCACGCCTGAGTCGTCCTCGTTCAGTCCCTGCTGGGTGATCGAACCGTCGATGTTGGCCATCAGCCGGTCCTGGCGGATGTCGATGCCGATCGGTGCGCGCGTGCTGCCGGAGGAGAACTGTACGTAGCACTGCTCTCCGGCGCCGAGCGGCCGCAAGTCGACCGGCCCGTCGGGCAAGGCGTCGAACGTCGCCATCGGACCGGCGAGGCGGGCCGAACTGCCCTGCGCTGCGGTCCTGGCGTAGGCCGCGAGGTCGTCTGGTGCCACGACGCCGACGGCGCCTGAGGCGGCGATCTGCCGGCTGAGTTGCTGGATATAGCTCGCCTTGGCGCCGAGACCGACCGGGACGGCGACCGGCACGGGCAATACGCCGGCATACTGCGCGCCGAAGAAGGCGACGCAGAACCCCGGCCAGGTATCGGCGATGATCAGCAGTCGCTCGCCGCGTGCGATGCCGGCGCCGATCAGACGGCGGGCGAAGGTCTGGGCCTGCGTTCTGAGGTCACGATAGGGCAGGCTGGCGAGTAGCCGGCCGCGCGCCTCGAAGAAGTTAAGGCCGGTCTCGCCTTGCGCGGCATAGTCCAGCGCCTCGCACAGGCTGGTGAAGCCGCCGCGACGAAACGGGAGGCTGGAATTGCGGGTGGGAGTCGGCGTCAGCGCGGCGACCTGGCTGCCGCGCTGCATGTCGAGATCGCCGTCCATTTAGTTACCGGTCCAATCGATGTATGGCGCTCAGGGGTGCCTGGCGCGGGTGGAAACGTACCGGTGCTGGCGATCAGCTATTCAGCCGGCGAAAACAAAGGTGCGGCGGCGATTCGAGCACGCTCATGAGCACCAAGGAAATAAGGCCCCCGGCCGCCCAGTTCAATATCCTTATCGCACCGACAATGCGGGATATCCTTGCGGTCAGTGTGGTCCAGAATTATCATAACTCATTGAATTCACTAGGAAATGTCTCTTCTGGCGGCGCGATGGGCCTCGCGGCGGTCGTGATTCCAAGTGTAGAGACCGCTCGCCACGATGATGGCGGCGCCCGCCAGCGTCCAATGATCGGGAATATCGCCGAACACCAGCGCCCCCAGAACCGCCGCCCAGACCAGCAGGGTGTAGCTGTAGGGTTGCACGGCGCCGGCGTCGGCATGGTCGAGCGCCTTGATCAGCGCGTAGTGGGCGAGTGCGCCCAGTAGCGCGATGGCGATCAGCAGGCCCCAGGCCGTCGCATCCGGCCAGCGCCACTGCCACGGGCCGACCAAGGTGGTGGCGCCGAAGGCCACGAAGGCCGACCAGACGAGCGTGGTGTCGGGCGAATCGGTGCGCGAGCAGAGCCGGACCAGGATTTGGTAGCCTGCCCACAGAAGGGCGCCGAGCAACGGCAGCAGCATCGGCCAGTCGAGCGTTCGCAGGCCGGGGCGCACGATCATCAGCATGCCGGCGAAAGCCACGGCAACGGCCAGCCAGCGCGCGACGCCGGCGCGTTCACCGAGGAAGAGTGCACCGAGCGCGATCACGATCAGCGGCGACGTGGCGGCGACCGCGTGGGTGTCGGCCAGCGGCAGATAGTTGAAGGCCAGCACGAAGACGGCGCTTTCCACCACCGCCAGCAGGGCTCGTCCGCCCTGCAACCAGGGACGTTGGGTGCGCGCCGCCGTCAGCAGGCCGCGGCGGCGGACGACGAACCAGGCGAAGACACAGAAGATGGCGTAGCGGATCCACATCATCTGGCCGATGGCATAGTCGGCCACCAGCCACTTGGAGATGGCATCCATGCTGGCGAAACCCAGCATGGCCAGCATGGTGTAGAGCGCGCCGAGCGAGGTGTTGTTGCGTGCCGCAGTCGATCTCATTCTGCGGCGGCGACGCGCTGCGCCGGGGGACGGAAGGCGGGGATCACGCGTTCGGCGAACAGCTTCAGGCTCTTCATCGCCTTCTCGCGCCCGTAATAGGGCGGGTAGTGCAGCAGCAGCGATGTCATGCCGGTGCGCGCCTGGATCTCGCGCAGGCGTGCGATCACTGTTTCCGCCGAGCCATGCAGCAGCGTGGTGCTGAGCAGGTCGTCGTAGGTGAGCGCATCGCCCTTCTCGGACACCGACCCCAGATAGCCCGCGGTGCCGGTACCGCCGAAGTGGGCGATGTGGCGCACGATCGCCTCCTCGGTGTCGGCGCGGGCCTGCTTGTCGGTATCGGCGATATAGACCCAGCGGGCGATGTCGATCTGGCCGGCCGCCGGGTTCTTTGCGCGCTCGACCGAGGCCTTGGCGAGCTCGCGTTTGTAGAGCGCGGTCTGCGCCGCCAGCGTCTCCACGCTGGGCAAGGTTGAGAGCATCAAGCCGAAGCCGTTGCGCCCGCAGTAGCCGATCGAGCGGTCGGTGCCGCCGGCCATGAAGAGCGGCGGATGCGGCATCTGCACGGGATGCGGCAGCATCTCGTAGGGTTCGGCCACGGTGCCGCTGAAATACTTGCCCTTGTGGTCGTAGCGCTGGCGGTGGAAGGCATCGAACATCAGTCCGACCGCCTCCTCGACCATGTCGCGGCGGCCGTCGAAATCCTTGCCCAGTCCCACGAACTCATAGGGCCGGTAGCCCGAGCCGATGCCCAGCATGACACGGCCGTTGGACAGGATATCGACGAAGCTGGTGTTCTCGACGACGCGGATCGGATCGTAGAGCGGCAACGTGATCACGCCGGCGGCGAGCTTGATGCGGCTGGTCTTGGCCGCGAGATAGGCCATGTAGGCAAAGCAGTCCGGCATGATGCCGTAGCCGGTCGAGAAATGATGCTCGGCGATCCACGCGGTGTCGTAACCCAGGCGCTCGGCCTCGATGACCTCCTCGGTCGTGCGCTGGTGCACGCCGCGGTGTGGATAGGGCTCTTCCTTGGGATTGGGGTGAGAGGTGAAAAGAACGCCGAATTCCATGCTTCCTCACCAATTTCGTTACGCAATCCTAGGACGTCAGACATGCACTTGCCAGCAATTGAGCCGTCCGCCTGGCGAGCGTAGCCTTATCCCGTAGATGGAGGGCTGCCATGGCATACGACCTCATCGTCAAGAACGGCATGATCGTCGACGGTTCCGGGTTGCCGCGCTTTCGCGGCGATATCGGCGTCAAGGATGGCAAGATCGCCGAGATCGGCCGCATCGCCTCGACCGCCATGGAAACCCTCGATGCCGAGGGTCATGTCGTGACGCCGGGCTTCATCGACGGCCACACGCACATGGACGCCCAGATCTTCTGGGACCCGATCGGCACCAGCTCCTGTTTCCAGGGCGTGACCAGCGTGGTCATGGGCAATTGCGGCTTCACGCTGGCGCCGTGCCGCGAGAGCGAGGCGGACCTCGTGTTCCGCAACCTCGAACGCGCCGAGGACATCAGCCGCGCCGCCATGCTGGCCGGCATCAAGTGGCGCTGGGAAACCTTCCCGCAATTCCTCGACGTGCTCGACACGCTGCCCAAGGGCATCAACTACGCGGGCTACGTTGGCCACTGCGCGCTGCGCACCTATGTGATGGGTCAGCGCGCCTTCACCGACGAGGCGACCGAGGATGACACCAAGGCGATGGTGCATCAGGTGAAGGCGGCGATCGCCGCCGGCGCCATTGGTTTCTCGACCACGCGCAGCGTCAATCATCAGACCTCCGACGACAAGCCGGTCGCCAGCCGGCTGGCGACCTGGGGTGAGTTCGAGACCCTGGTCAAAGCGATGGGCGCGGGCCTGGTCGAGATCGCGGGCGAGCCGCGCGGCGCCGACAGCGACAAGGCGCGCATCTACTACGAAGGCCTGTCGAAGCTCGCCGTCGAGACCGGCCGGCCGATCACCTTCGGCCTGTTCAACCGGCGCAAGACGCCGGGTGCCTGGCGCACCACTTTCGATATCATCGAACGCACCGCGCAACGCGGCGGCCGCATGTTCGCCCAGGTGCACAGCCGGGCACTGAACGTGCTGCTGTCGTTCGAGACGCAGCTGCCGTTCGACAAGTGGGAGCTGTGGTGCGAGATGCGCGCCAAGCCGCTGGCCGAGCAGAAGAAGGCACTGCTCGACCCTGATATGCGTCGCCGCCTGGTCGAGATCGCCTCCAAGCCCTACGAGGGCCCGCAGGTGCGCGGCACCGAGGCCCGACCGCCGGAATGGGACTGGATCTACGCCATGGACAAGATCCAGGGTCCGCACAAGTCGATGGCCGAGCTGGCCCGCCAGAAGAACACGCATCCGGTCGAGCTGATGATCGACATGGCGCTCGAACGCGACATGAAGTTCTTCATGGTCCAGCCGATCGCCAACGAGAACCAGACCGAGGCGCTGGAGCTGATGAAGCACCCGCGCTCCGTCGTCACCTTCTCCGACTCGGGCGCGCACGTCTCGCAGATCATGGATTCCTCGCTGCAGACGCACCTGCTCAGCCACTGGGTGCGTGAGAAGCAGGCCTTTGCGCTGGAAGAGGCGGTGAAGCTGATCACCTGCGATATCGCCACCCAGTTCGGCTTCCACGATCGCGGCTTGCTGCGAGAGGGCATGGCAGCCGACATCGCGGTGTTCGACCCCAACACGGTGGGCCCGCGCATGCCCGAGGTGGTGTGCGACCTTCCGGCCGGCGCCAAGCGGCTGCGCCAGAAGGCCGACGGCATGCGCGCCACGATCGTGAACGGCCAGGTCGTGCTGCGCGACAACGAGCCGACGGGTAACCTGCCCGGGCAGCTCCTGCGCAAGGGCGGGCAGCGCTAATTCATTGGCCCGCGGTCCGCATGAGGCGCTGCTGCCTTAGTTTCGTCACTTGACTTCGCTGCGGTGCACCATCATATACGCGCCAGCCCGCTGCTTCGTGGGCTGATCAAGGTTTCTCGCGATCGCGCGACGCGCCCCATTTCTTGTGACGGCGCTTCATCCCGAGACAATCCCCAAAGCAAGAGCCGTCCCAGCCGCGCGCGGGAGCGGGCCAAAAGCCGCCCTACATATGCGTGCCCGAAAGGCACGATGGGCGGCGAGAAGGACTATTTTCAGTGAGTGAAGTTTCGTTTGCGGATCTCGGCCTGTCCGAGCCGTTGCTGCGTGCCCTGCACGGAGCCAAGTACACCACCCCGACGCCGATCCAGGCGCGCACCATTCCGGCGCTGCTCCAGGGTCGTGACGTGCTCGGCATTGCCCAGACCGGCACCGGCAAGACGGCGGCCTTCGCGCTGCCTGTGCTTCAGCTGCTTGCCGCGTCCAACGAACGCGCCCAGCCGAAGAGCCCGCGCGCCCTCGTGCTGGCGCCGACCCGTGAGCTTGCCGTTCAGATCGCGCGCAGCTTCGACACCTACGGCCGCGGTCTTGGGCTCAGGCTCTGCACCGTCGTCGGTGGTCTGGGCTACGCCCGTCAGATCGAGACGCTGGCGCGCGGCGTCGACATCCTGATCGCCACGCCCGGCCGTCTGCTCGACCTCGTCGAGCGCGGCAACGTGAAGCTCGGCAACGTCACCTTCTTCGTGCTCGACGAAGCCGATCGCATGTTCGACATGGGCTTCATCCGCGACGTGCGCCGCATCGCCGGCTCGGTCTCGAAGAACCGCCAGACGCTGCTGTTCTCGGCCACCATGCCGAATGACATCGCCAAGCTGTCGTCGGAGATCCTGAAGAACCCGGAGCGCGTCGAGATCGCAGCCCAGGGCCGCCCGATCGAGAAGATCGAGCAGCGCGTCTATTACGTGAATGCCTCCAGCAAGCGCCAGTTGCTGAGCCATCTGCTGTCCGACGCGGCGCTCGAGCGCGTGATCGTGTTCACCCGCACCAAGCGCGGCGCCAACCGCGTCGCCGAGGCGCTCGAGGATCGCGGCGTGCGCTCCGAGGCGATCCACGGCAACAAGTCGCAGAACGCCCGCCAGAAGGCGCTCGACAACTTCAGCCGCGGCAAGGCCCGCGTGCTGGTCGCCACCGATCTCGCCTCGCGCGGCATCGACGTCGTGGGCGTGACCCACGTCATCAACTACGAGCTGCCGGCCGACGCCGAGAGCTACGTCCATCGCATCGGCCGCACCGCGCGCGCCGGCGCCTCAGGCATCGCCGTGTCGTTCTGCGACTCGAGCGAGCGCGGTCAGCTGCGCAGCATCGAGAAGCTCACCCGTCAGCCGATCGCCGTCGTGGCGACCCCGGCCAACGAGGACATGCCGGTGATGCCGCCGGTTGCTCGCAGTCGTGAGGAACGCGACCCCCGTGACGAGCGGGGCCGCGATGAGCGTCCGCGTGGTCGCGGTCCCGGTGGTCCGGGCGGCCGTCCGCGTTCCTTCGGCGACCGTCCGCGGTCGTTCGGTGATCGTCCCAACGGTCCGCCGCGTGGGCCCCGCCCGCATGGCGATCGTCCTCATGGCGACCGCCCTCAGGGTGATCGCCCGCAAGGTGATCGTCCTCAGGGTGAGCGCCAGTGGACGCAAGGCGATTTCCGCGACCGTCCGCAAGGTGACCGTCCTCAGGGCGATCGTCCCCATGGTGATCGGCCCCACAATGATCGGCCCCACGGTGACCGCCCGCGCTCCTTCGGTGATCGGCCGAACGGCCCGCCGCGCGGCGACCGTCCTCATGGCGATCGCCCGCAGGGTGATCGTCCGCAGGGTGATCGTCCCCGCTTCGACCGTCCCCAGGGTGACCGCCCGCACGGTGATCGTCCCCAGGGCGATCGTCCCCAGGGTGACCGTCCGCGTTCGTTCGGCGATCGTCCGAACGGTCCGCCGCGTGGCGACCGCCCGCACGGCGATCGCCCCCAGGGTGATCGTCCCCGCTCGAACGGCGGTGCCCGCCGCTTCGGTGGCCGGGGTCGTGCAGCTTAGTCGCTTGTAGCCAAGCGACGGCTAGACGATCCCTTCCTCGCGGAAGATTTCGAGACACTTGCGAAGAGCGCGCTCATATCGGGCGCGCTCTTTTGCTATCGACTCGTCATTCCACGGGAAGAAGCCGCCCTTGGTCTTGAAGCCGATGCGGCCCTCGTCGACGTTGCGCTGAAGCACCGGCGGCGGGCCGTCGGCGTTGGTGAGATCGGGCCAGATGATCTTGGCCACGGCGCAGGTCGTGTCCCAGCCCGAATGTTCCTTCTGCATGATCGGGCCGGCGGCAGCGTAGCGGAAGCCGAACGAGAGCCGCACCGTGGCGTCGATATCCTCGGGCGAGGCGACGCCTTGCTCGATCAGCCACAGCGCCTCGCGCATCAGCGCGCCCTGGATGCGGTTGCCGAGAAAGCCGATCACGTCCTTCTTCACCTGCACCGGGCGCTTGCCGAGCGCGCTCATGATCGCGCCGACCTTTTCGGCGATGGCCGGGTCGCTGTGGATGGAGCGCACGACCTCGACCAGCGGGATCAGGTGCGCCGGCATGAAGAAGTGGAGGCCCAGCATGCGGCCCTGGGTCTTCAGGCCCTTGGCGATCTCGCTGATCGGGAAGCTCGAGGAATTCGAGGTCAGCGCACAGTCCGGCCGCGCGAGCCTTTCCATGTCGGCGAAGATCTGCTGCTTCAGCGCCAGGTCCTCCGTCACGGTCTCGACCACCAGGTCGATTTTGGACCACGGCGCTTCGGGTAGCGTCGCATAGGTGGCAAGGCCCGACGTGTCGGTGGGCTTGCCCATCGACGTGAGCGCCTTGGCCGTGGCCGCCGGCAATCCATCGCGTGTCGAGGCCGAGCGCGAGACCACGTCGACCTTCCAGCCGCCGCCCAGGAACATCGCGATGATGCCGACACCCATGGTGCCGCCCCCCAAGACGAGTGCGCGTTGTTCGCTTTGCGACATTCTTTGTCCTCCCTTATCGACGGATGCCCCACGGGCGGGGCAATATCGCGCCCAAGCTAGACAGTTTTAACCCGGGAGAAAACGCATGAGCGCCACCAAGGACATCGGCATCAGCACCGACGGCGCCGTTGGCATCGTCGAGATCCAGCGTCCGCCGCACAACTTCTTCGATAATTCGCTGATCAACCAGATTGCCGATGCCTTCGAGGCGTTCGACCGCGACGTCAACATCCGCGCCTATGTGCTCTGCGCGCAGGGCAAGTCGTTCTGCGCCGGCGCCGATTTCGCCAACCGCCCGCAGACCGGCGCGGCCGAGAGCGGCAAGCATCTCTACAAGGAAGCGACCCGCCTGTTCCGCTCCAAGAAGCCGAGCGTCGGCGCGATCCAGGGACCGGCGATCGGCGGCGGCCTCGGCCTCGCCCTGATGCCGGACTTCCGCGTCACCTGCGCCGAGGGCCGCTTCGCCGCCAACTTCACGCGGCTGGGCTTCCATCCCGGCTTCTCGCTCACCTACACCCTGCCGCGCCTGATCGGCCAGCAGAAGGCTAACCTGATGTTCTATACGGGCCGTCGCATCGGCGGCGAGGAAGCCGTCGCCTGGGGCATGGCCGACGTGCTGGTGCCGCAGGCCGACGTTCGCAAGGCCGCGATCGATCTCGCCAAGGAGATCGCCGAGAGCGCGCCGCTCGCGGTGATGTCGACGCGCGAGACCATGCGCCGCGGCTTCGCCGATGGTGCGGAAGCGGCGACGGAACGCGAGCTCACCGAGCAGGATTGGACGCGCAAGACTGAGGACTTCAAGGAAGGCATCAAGTCCTACGCCGAGAAGCGCCCCGGCAACTGGAAGGGTCGCTGAGCCAGATGGGCCAGGTCTCGGGCAAGGTCGCCGTCGTCACCGGTGGCGCTTCCGGCATCGGCGAGGCCTGCTCGGAGACGCTGGCGCGTGAAGGCGCGGCGGTCCTCATCACCGACATCGACGATGTGCTGGGCAAGGAAGTCGCCCAGCGCATCACCACGGCGGGGGGCAAGGCGCACTATCTGCGCCATGACGTGCGCGACGAGGCCGGCTGGCCCGGCGTGATCGCCGAAGCCGAGAAGCGTTTCGGCCGGCTCGACATCATGGTGGCCAATGCCGGCATCGGCGTCATGGCGCCGATCGCCGAGATGACCCTGGCCGACTGGCAGCGCCAGCAGGCGATCAACCTCGACGGTGTGTTCCTCTCGATCAAGCATGCGATCCCGGCGATGAAGCGAGCGGGCGGCGGCTCGCTCGTGCTCATGTCGTCGATCGCCGGCCTGCGCGGCGCGCCCGGCCTTGCCGCCTATTCGGCGACCAAGGGTGGCGTGCGGTTGCTCGCCAAGTCGGTGGCGCTCGAGCATGCCCACGACAACATCCGCTGCAACTCCGTTCATCCCGGCATCATCGCCACGCCGATCTGGGGCAAGATTCCGACCGGTGCCGAAGGCAACCGCCGCAACGCGCCTATAGATCCGCGTGAGAGGGCCGAGCTCGCGTCACCGATCGCGCGCGTCGGCGAGGCGCAGGACATCGCCAACGGCGTGCTGTTCCTCTGCACCGAGGCGGCCAACTACATGACCGGCCAGGAACTGGTCATCGACGGCGGCATCACCGCCGGCGGCCGGCCTCAGCGTCCGCAATAGCTTTCGTGGGCGGTGCCGCGGCAAAGGGCTGGATTGTCGTCGCAGCGCTGAGCGGTGCGATCTCGGTGGTCGTCGGCGCTTTTGCGGCGCACGGCCTCGACCTGCGCACGGAAGCGGGCCTCAAGGCGCGCGAATGGCTGCAGACCGGCAGCCAGTACGAAATGATCCATGCGCTCGCCATGCTGGGCGTCGCGGCGCTGTGCACCGGCGGCAGGCTGCAGGACAGGCTGGCGATTGTCGCGCAATGCCTGTTCCTCGCAGGCAGCGTCCTGTTTCCCGGCGCGCTCTATGCGCTCGCTTTCGGCGGCCCGCGATGGTTCGGCGCCGTCGCCCCGATCGGCGGCCTCGCCTTCATCGCCGGCTGGATCGTCATAGGCATCGCCGCGTTGAGGAAACGCGGCGCCTGACTTCAGGAAAGCTGCTCGTCCAACAGCTTGAGTGCTTCGGCGGCGAAGGCGCGCATGTTGGCGACGCGGTCGCCCGAGCCGGTGCGGAGCGTGCGCGCGATGCTCCCATTGGGGCCGACGACCGCCACGCAGGTGTGGCCCGCCGGGTCGCCGTAGGAATTGCCGGTCGGACCGGAGGCGCCGGTCTCCGCCAGGCCCCAGGTCGTCTTCAGTCGCTCGCGCACATGCTCGGCCGCCAGCAGCGCCCACGGCTCGGAAGAGGAGCGCACGCCGGCGCGCTTTTCGCGCGGCACGGCCAGAAAGGCGTCGCCCGCCGGGCGGGTGTAGACCACGGCGCCGCCCATGAAGTAGGCCGAGGCGCCGGGCACGGCGAGCAGCACGGCGGAAACGAGTCCGCCGGCCGAGGATTCCGAGACGCCGACCGTTTCCTTGCGGGCTTTTAGTTTCTCGCCGACTTTCTTGGCGAGCGGCAGAAGCGAGTCCATCGGATCAGTCCTTCTTGGTGAAGATGTCGAGCACCAGCGGCACCTGCTGGCCCATCCAGATCGCGCGGTCGCGATGATCTTCGAGATCGTGCCCGGTGTTGGGATGGATGAACAGCGTGAGGTCGCCGCGGTTGAGCGTCAACCACGACAGCAGCGGGGCGAACTGCTCGTTCTTGAACGCCACCTGATAGCTGAAGCGCGGATGCGGTCCGACGGGCCGTTCGTGAAAGCGGCCCATCTCAATGGGAAAGGCTTTTTCGATGCGCTCGCGCAGCGCCCAGGCGGCGTCGCGCGAGGCGGGATCAAAGTAGACGTGGGCATGCCAGTCGAGGATTTGGGGTGTGTTCATGGCTGCAGCCTAGCACATCCCCCGACCCGCCTGACGGAACCCAGAGCCGTTCCCCGATGCGGGCCGGCTTGCTAGGGTCGGTTATCATGAACTTCGATTTTTCCGACGATCAGAAGCTGCTCAAGGAGCAGGTTCGCAAATTCCTCGCCGACAAGTGCTCGACCAAAGTGGTTCGGCGCGTGCTCGACGGCAACGAAACCCATGCCGACGATGTCTGGAAGGGCCTCGTCGACCTCGGCGTGCCCGGCCTCGGGATCCCCGAGGAATACGGCGGATCGGGTCTCTCGCCGCTCGAAGTCTGCGTCGTGGCCGAGGAGATCGGCCGCGCGGCGGCACCCGTGCCGTTCGACACCTCCGTCGTGCTGGCGACCGAGGCGCTGAAGCTCGCGGGCTCCGAGGCGCAGAAGAAGAAATTTCTGACCGGGCTCGCCTCGGGCCAGGCGATCGGCACGCTCGCCATCGCCGAGGGGCCGCAGCCGCCCAGGCCGCGCAACATCCGGACGACCTTCGGCGGCGGTCGCCTCAACGGCAAGAAGGTGCCGGTGACCGACGGCGAGGCCGCGACCTTCGCGATTGCGCTGGCCAATACAGGCGGTACCGGAGACCGCGCCCTCTCGCTGGTGCTGGTCGATCTCAAGCAGGCGGCCGTGGCGAAGAAGCGGGTCGAGACGATCGATCCGACGCGCAAGCATGCCGAACTCGCCTTCAAGGACGCCTCGGCCGAGTTGCTGGGCGGCGAAGGTGAGGGCTGGCGGCTGCTCGAACAGCTCTACGACGCGGCGGCGGTCTATTTCGCCTTCGCGCAGGTCGGCGGCGCCGAGGCCGCGATGTGGATGGCGCGCGACTATGCGCTGCAGCGTCAGGCCTTCGGCCGCGCCATCGGCTCCTACCAGGCGATCAAGCACAAGCTTGCCGACTGCTACGTCAAGCTCGAGCTTGCCCGCTCCAACGCCTACTACGGTGCGATGATGCTGACCGAAGGTGGCGCCGATCTCGCGGTCGCAGCGGCTGCGGCGCGGATTGCCGCCACCGA
The DNA here is from genome assembly GCA_947474005.1 of Alphaproteobacteria bacterium. Classification (GTDB taxonomy): domain Bacteria; phylum Pseudomonadota; class Alphaproteobacteria; order Reyranellales; family Reyranellaceae; genus Reyranella. Next base: position 22,244 of record CANJHI010000029.1, read on the forward strand.
GGCCTATGACTTCGCCGCCAAGGAGAACATCCAGACCCATGGCGGCATCGGCTTCACCTGGGAAGCCGACACGCAGTTCCACTATCGCCGCTCGCGCCTGCTGGCGCTGTCGATCGGTGGACCGATGGCGTGGAAGGACAAGCTCGTCACCCGGCTCGAACAGAAGAACGCGGCGTAGGAGGAAATCACCATGGACTTCAACGACACGCCCGAAGAAGCTGCCTTCCGCAAGGAAGTCCGCACCTGGCTCGAAGCCAACGCCACCCGCAAGAGCGACGACAAGCAGAGCTTTCGTGCCCGCAACGACGATCCCGAGCTTCTGAAGAAAGCCAAGGAGTGGCAGGACAAGAAGGCCAAGGCCGGCTACGCCCGCATCACCTGGCCGAAGGAATTCGGCGGTCGCGGCGCCTCGCCGATCCTGCAGGTGATCTACCAGCAGGAAGAGGCCAACTTCCTGGTGCCGCTCGGCTTCTTCGACATCGGTCTCGGCATGTGCATTCCCACCATGATGGCCTATGCCAAACCCGAGCAGCTCGCCCGCTACGTGAAGCCGGCCCTGCATGGTCAGGAAGTGTGGTGCCAGCTCTTCTCGGAGCCTGCTGCGGGTTCGGACGTGGCTGGCATCCGCACCAAGGCCGAACGAGATGGCGATAGCTGGGTCATCAACGGCCAGAAGGTCTGGACCTCGGGCGCGCATTATTGCGACTACGGCATCGTCATCACCCGCACCGATCCCAACGTGCCCAAGCACGCGGGCCTCACCATGTTCTTCCTCGACATGAAGACACCCGGGGTCGAAGTGCGCCCGATCAAGCAGATGTCGGGAGGCGCCAACTTCAACGAGGTGTTCTTCACCGACGTGCGCCTTCCCGACAGCCAGCGCCTGGGCAAGGTCGGCGAGGGCTGGAAGGCCGCGCTCACCACGCTGATGAACGAGCGCCTCGCCGTCGGCTTGCCCTCGGGCGGCCTCGACATCGACGAGTTGATGGAACTTGCGCGCGACACCGACCTCGAGGACGGTCCCGCGATCCGCAACCAGCAGGTCCGCGGCAAGATCGCCGAATGGTACGTCCAGCAGCAGGGGCTGAAGCTCACCCGCTACCGTACGCTGACCGCACTCTCCAAGGGCCAGACGCCGGGACCGGAATCCTCGATCATCAAGATCGTGGCCGCGCCCAAGATGCAGGACATGGGTGCCTTCGCCATGGAGCTGATGGGCCACGCCGGCATCATGAAGGAGGACGTGCCGCACGCGGCCGGCTTCCAGGCGCAGTGGATCGGTGGCGCCGGCTTCCGCATCGCCGGCGGCACCGACGAGATCCTGCGCAACATCGTGGCCGAGCGGGTGCTGGGGCTGCCTGCCGACATCCGCGTCGACAAGGATATTCCGTTTAATCAACTGGGAAAGAAATAGACACCTTGGATCTCCTCCCCTGAGCGGACTCCGCTCAGGGGAGGTGCCCTCGTCTTACGAGGGCGGCGGGGTTCATGTCTTTTCTGCGCGGTGCGGGCTCTCGCGCCTGTGAAGGCGCTGCCGCCCGCCGGCGCTTAAGCAGCGCTAGCGCTGCTTAAGCGCCCACTCTGTATACTTCTTCGCCTGCGCCTGCGTGTCGGCGTAGTACCTGGCGTATTCCGCACCGACCATCGGCTTCAGCGCCAGCCCGACGGCGTCCATCTTCTGCAGCATCTCAGGGCTCTTGATCGCTTTCAGAAAGGCGGTCTCGATCACCTTCACGATGTCGGCCGGCGTGCCCTTGGGGGCACCGACGCCGCGCGTCGAGGACGAGATCACCGTGCCGTAGCCCAGGTCCTTGGTGGTCGGCACATCGGGCAGGAACTTGGAGCGCTCGCTGTCGGTGATCGCAAGGCCGCGAACCTCGCCGGACTGGACACGCTTGAAGACGCTGCCGACGTTGTCGAAGGCCACATCGACGTGGCCGCCCAGGACGCCCGCGAGCTGCTGGGTGCCGCTGTCGAAATGGACGATACGGAACTCGACCTTGGCCGCCTCCTGAACCATCAGGATGGCGAGATGGTCGTCGCTCAGGATGCCGGTGGTGCAGGCGCTGAGCGTGCCCGGCGCCTTCCTGGCCGCGTCGATCAGGTCGGCCAGCGTCTTGTAGGGGCTGTCGCCCTTGACCCAGATCAGGCCCGGATCGAGCACTTGATTGATGATGGGAATGAAGCTGTCGACGTTGAACATCGCCTTGCGCTCGGGGTCGAGGATGATGGTGTTCACGGCGGGCAGGTTGAGGAAGCCCAGTGTGTAGCCGTCAGGCTTGGCGCGGGCGACCTCGGTAAATCCGATCTGGCCGCCGGCGCCCGCCTTGTTGACCACGGTGATCGGCTGACCGAGGTCCTTCTCGGCCGCCGCCGCCAGGATGCGTGCCCCGATGTCGGTGCTGCCGCCGGGAGCAAAGGCCACGACGAGCTGCACGGCGCGGCGCGGATAGTTCTGGGCGATGGCGGGGCTTGCGACGGTGATGGCCGCCGAGGCGGCGAGCAGGGTGCGGCGACGGATGAACATTCTTTCCTCCCTTTTGCGTATTCGACTGTTTATTCGCTATCGCCTTCCCGGAGCGGGGCGAGCGAGCGTGGTTTGAACAAGAGAAAGCCAACGACGATCACGGGAACGGCGAGCAGCGTGAGCGCCACCGGGCGGTCGAGGAAAATGGCGAAGCTGCCGCCGGAAATCTCCAGCGTCGTGCGCAGCGATTTCTCCATCATCGGGCCAAGGATGAGTGCCAGGATGGCTGGCGCGATCGGGAAGTCGAGCTTGCGCAGCAGATAGCCCAGGATGCCGAAGCCCAACATGACCCAGACATCGAACAGGCTCTGCTTCAGGCCGTAGGCGCCGATCACGCAGAAGATCAGCACCCCGGCGCACATGTAGCTGAACGGGATCTTGAGCAGCTTGGCCCACAGGCCGACCAGCGGCAGGTTGAGGATCAGCAGCAGCACGTTGCCGACGAAGAAGCTCGCGATCACGGTCCAGACCAGCGCCGGCTGCTCCTGGAACAGGAAGGGCCCCGGTGTGATGCCGTTGATGATGAAGGCACCCATCAGCACCGCAATGGTGGGCGAGCTCGGGATGCCGAGCGCCAGCAGCGGCACCATGGCGGCGTTGGCATAGGCATTGTTGGCGGTCTCGGCCGAGGCCACGCCCTCGATCGCGCCCTTGCCGAAGCGTTCCGGCGTCTTGGAGACGCGCTTTTCCAGCACATAGGCCATGAAGGTCGGCACGATGGCGCCGACCCCCGGGATCAGGCCAAGCACGAAGCCGACGACGGTGCCGCGGCCGATCGCGCCCACCGACTGTTTGCATTCCGCAGCCGTCGGCATCCAGCTCTTGAGCTCGGCCTCGACCATGTGGGTCTGGCGCTTCTCCGCCGCGAGCAGCAGTTCGGCCACGCCGAACAGGCCCATGACGACCGGGATGAAGCCGATGCCGTCGTAGAGCTCCTCAACGCCAAAGGTGAAGCGCGGCGCGCCGCGCACCGGATCGACACCGACCAGGGCGAGCAGCAGGCCGATCACCGTCATCAGGAGCGCTGCCATCATGTTGTTGCCGGCCAGGCCCACGACCAGGCAGAGGCCCGCGACCATGAGGGCGAAGAACTCGGCCGGCCCGAACTTCAGCGCCAGCGAGGCGAGCGGCATGGCGACGACGACCAGCGCCACCGTGGCCAGCGTGCCGCCGACGAAGGAGCCGATCGCCGCGATGCCCAGCGCCGATCCGGCGCGGCCCTGGCGGGCCATCTGGTGGCCGTCGATACAGGTCACGACCGAGGCCGCTTCGCCCGGCACGTTGATCAGCACCGAGGTGATCGTGCCGCCATACATCGCGCCGTAGTAGATGGCGCTCAACATGATGATGGCGCCGGTGGCGTCGAGGCTGAAGGTGAGCGGGATCAGGATTGCCGTGCCGGCCGCCGGTCCGAGGCCGGGCAACACACCGATCAGTGTGCCGAGCACGCATCCCACCAGGGCAAACAGCAGGTACTTGACCGAGAGAGCCGCGGCGAAACCCGCGAGCAGATGGTGGAGCGCGTCCATGGGCCTAGCTCCAGATCCGGCCATCCGGCAGGAGCACATCCAGCCAATGGGTGAAGACGTAATAGACGCCGAAGCTGCCGCCGACGGCGAACAGCGCGATCACCCACCAGCGCCGCTCGCCGAGCGCGATCACGAGGGCAGCATTGAACACCAGCATGGCGAGGCGGAAACCCACCACCTCCATCGCCGCCGCGGCGGCAGCCATCAGGAGGACGATGGCGAGCCAGCGCATGCCGCCTACACCGTATGGCAGGATGCGAACCTCGTCATCGGCCGCAGGAGCGGCGGGCTCGCGGTAGGTGGTGAAGAGAAGGGCGAGTGCCAGGACCACGCCGATCAGCGCCAGCCAGAACGGAAAGAAGCCCGGGCCTGGGCCCAGACGATCCGTCAGCGACAGCAGCGAAGACTGCCAGACTGCAAACAGGCAGAACACCAGCATGGCGCCCGTCGCGATCAGTCGACCCTGGCGCATGCCCGTCGACCCTCCCTATATTTCTTTTCTTGTTCTGGAGTGCAGCATAGCTGCAAACCAAGCATGTGCAAATCTGCGGCGGATCGGGAGGAAGAGAATGAACAGGCTGGACGGCAAGGTCGCGTTTCTGTCGGGTGCCGCACGCGGCATCGGCGGCGAAAGTGCCAAGCTGATGGCGAGCGTCGGCGCCAAGGTGGCGATCGGCGACGTGCTCGAGGAGCGCGGCCGCCAGACCGTGCGTGAGATCGAGGCTTCAGGTGGCCAGGCGCTGTTCGTGCCGCTCGATGTCACGACGGAGGCGAGCTGGGCCGCAGCGATGGACGCAACGGTCAAGAAGTTCGGCGGTCTCGACATCCTGGTGAACAACGCCGGCATCTTCGTTGGCAAGGGCGTCGAGGATGCTTCTATGGACGACTGGCACCGACTGGTCGCCGTCAACCTGACTGGCGTGGTCCTGGGCACGCGCGCGGCGCTGCCTCACCTCAAGGCGAGCGCCCAGCAAAGTCCTCATGGTTCGGCGATCGTCAATCTGGCTTCCATTGCGGGCCTGGTGGGTTCGCAGCTCGATCCGCTCTATTCGCTGACCAAGGGTGGCGTGACGCTCTTCACCAAGTCGACGGCCCTGGAGTTCGGCCGCAAGGGCTACAGGATCCGCGTCAACTCGATCCATCCCGGCCTGATCGAGACGGACATGGGTCAACAGACCTTCGTCATGCGCGCCAAGCAGGTCGGCACCAATGACACGGAGAAAGCACGCGAGGCGACGCTCGCGCTTCATCCGCTCGGCCGGCTGGGCACGGCGAGCGACATTGCCAAGGGCATCGTCTTCCTGGCCTCCGATGATGCGAGCTTCATGACGGGCGCAGGCCTCGTCGTCGATGGTGGCTGGACCGCTCACTAGTCAGAAGATACCGGCGGCGAGGCCTGCCGCCATCGCCGCCCCAAGCTCCTCGCACTGGTCGACGAAGGCCGGCTGCCAGATGCCCCTGCAGATCAGCGGCTCCTGCACGGCGCGCCAGCGCAAACCGGTCGTGATCGTCTCCACGCCGCGGCGCGTCCCTGTGCCGTCACTGCCGGCGCGGATGTAGAGTGCGTAGGGCAGGCCCTGGGTCTTCTCGAGGCAGGGATTGTAGCTGCGGTCGAAGAAGTCTTTCAGCGCGCCGCTCATGTAGCCGAGGTTCTCGGTCGTGCCCAGGATGATCGCCTGCGCCGCCAGCACGTCCTCCGGGCCGGCCTGGAGGGGTGCCACGACCCGAACATCGAGGCCCGTTTCGCTCCGCGCTCCGCGCTCGACGGCAGCCCGCAGCGCAAGGGTGTTCTCCGACGGGGCGTGGGCCACGATCAGCAGGCGTTTCGACATCACCCGGTTTTAACCCGATACTCGGTGCCATGCTCAAGAAACTCCTGATCGCCAATCGCGGCGAAATCGCCATCCGCATCGCCCAGGCTGCCGCCGAACTCGGCATCGCCACGGTCGGTATCCATTCCGAGGACGACGCCACCTCGCTGCACATCAGGCGGGTCGACGAGGCCAGGGCGTTGAAAGGAAAGGGGGCGGCGGCCTATCTCGACATCGGGGGTGTGATCGCCGCGGCAAAAGCGGCGGGCTGCGACTCGGTCCATCCCGGCTACGGTTTCCTGTCGGAGAATGCGGCCTTCGCTCGCGCCTGTACCGACGCGGGGTTGATCTTCGTCGGGCCGACGCCCGAACAGCTCGATCTGTTTGGCGACAAGGTGCAGGCTCGGGCCCATGCCGCGGCAACCGGTGCGCCGCTGCTGCCCGGCACCGACGGCGCGGCAGACCTTGCCGCTGTGAAGGCGTTCTTCGCCCAGCATGCCGGCACGGGGATCATGATCAAGGCGATTGCCGGCGGCGGCGGGCGCGGCATGCGGGCTGTCCGCAAGGACACCGAGATCGCCGAGGCCTTCGAGCGCTGTGGCGCGGAAGCCAAAGCGGCGTTCGGCAACGGGGCACTTTATGCCGAGAGGCTGATCGACCGCGCGCGGCACATCGAGGTGCAGATCGTGGGCGACGGCAAAGGCGGGATCGTGGCCTTCGGCGAACGCGACTGCACGATCCAGCGGCGCAACCAGAAGATCGTCGAGATGGCGCCGAGCCCGGGCCTCTCCGCCGACCTGCGCCAGAAGATCGTGGCGGCGGCGGTCGGCATGGCGAAGGCGGTGAAGTATCGCAGTCTCGGCACTTTCGAATTCCTGGTCGATGCGGCCAGCAAGCAATCCTTCTTCTGCTTTATCGAGGCCAATCCCAGGCTGCAGGTCGAGCACACCGTCACGGAAGAGGTCTACGGCGTCGATCTGGTGAAGGCGCAGCTCCGTCTCGCCGCGGATGCAAGCCTGGCCGAAGTCGGCGTCGTCGGTGCCAGTTCGCGCGGCTACGCCATCCAGCTCCGCGTCAACATGGAGACCATGACCGCCGACGGCTCGGCCAAGCCGGGCGGTGGCACGCTCACGGCCTTCGAGCCGCCGGCGGGCCGCGGGGTACGCGTCGACACCTATGGCTATGCCGGCTATCGCACCAATCCCAATTTCGACTCCCTGCTTGCCAAGGTGATCGTTCACGCAGCCTCGTTCGAGGAGGCTTTGGCCTGCGCCGAGCGGGCGCTGGCGGCGTTTCGGCTCGAGGGCGCACCGTCCAACATCACCTTCCTGCGGGCGTTGCTGGCGCACCGCGACTTCCGCGACGACAAGGTCTACACGCGCTTCGTCGACGATCATGCGCCCGAGCTCCTGGATGCTGCCGCCAAGCTGAAGGCCGGCCTCTATTTCGAGGCCGCGGCGCCTGTGCAGGCTTCCGCGCCAGCACCGGCGCCAGCCGCCGCTGTCCGTCAGGCAGGCGCCCGGGTCGATGCCGTCGATCCGTTGGCCGTGCTGGCCTTCGGCAAGGCCAAGGCCGAGGTTGCCGCGCCGCCGGCCGCGAGCGAGGTGCCCGAGGGCACGGTGGCGGTGCCGGCGCCGATGCAGGGCACCATCGTCAGCATCGCCGTGGCGGAGGGCGACGCCGTCGCAGCGGGCCAGGCGCTTCTCGTGATGGACGCCATGAAGATGCAACACGAGATTCGCAGCCCGGCCCGCGGCTATGTGCGACGGATCGCGGTCGCAGCGGGCGAGACGATCTACGAGGGCCATGCGCTCCTGTTCGTCGAGGAGGCGGACGTCGAGGTGAAGGGCGCCGCGGTCGAGGAGAAGATCGACCTCGATCACATCCGGCCCGACCTCGCCGAATATTTCGACCGCCGGGCGATGACGCTCGACGAGAAGCGGCCGGATGCGGTGGCGCGTCGGCGCAAGACCAACCAGCGCACGGCGCGGCAGAATCTCGACGATCTGGTCGACCCCGGGAGTTTCGTCGAATATGGCGCCTTCGCCATCGCCAGCCAGCGCACGCGCCGCACGGTCGAGGATTTGATCGAGAAGACGCCGGCCGATGGCCTCATCACCGGCATCGGCCGGGTCAATGGCTCGCTGTTCGGGCCCGAGCAGAGCCGCGTCGCCGTCGCGCACTACGACTACACCGTGCTGGCCGGCACCCAAGGCAAGAACAACCACCACAAGAAGGACCGCCTGTTCGAGATCGTCGAGAAGCAGCGGATCCCGCTGGTGTTCTTCACCGAGGGCGGCGGCGGCCGGCCGGGCGACATCGATGTGCAGTCGGTCGCCGGCCTCAACACCATGGCCTTCCACATCTTCGGGCGGCTGAGTGGCGCGGTGCCACTGGTCGGGATCAACTCAGGCCGCTGCTTCGCGGGCAACGCCGCGATCCTCGGCTGCTGCGACGTGGTGATCGCCACCAGGAACTCGTCGATCGGCATGGGCGGCCCGGCGATGATCGAGGGCGGCAATCTCGGCGTGTTTTCACCCGAGGAAGTGGGCCCGATGAGCGTGCAGGTCGCCAACGGCATGGTCGATATCGCCGTCGAGGACGAGGCCGAGGCGGTCGCCGTGGCCAAGAAATACCTCTCCTTCTTCCAGGGCGCCTTGCCGGAGTGGCGGGCCGCCGACCAGCGGCTGCTGCGCCGCGTGATCCCCGAGAACCGGCTCCGGGTCTACGACGTGCGCGACGTGATCGAGACGTTGTGCGACGAGGGCTCGGTGCTCGAGCTGCGGCGCGCCTTCGGCCTGGGCATGGTAACGGCGTTCGGCCGAATCGAGGGCAAGCCGCTCGGTATCGTCGCCAACAACCCGACGCATCTCGCGGGCGCCATCGACAGCGACGGCTCGGACAAGGCGGCGCGCTTCCTGCAGCTCTGCGACGCCTTCGACATCCCGATCCTGTTCCTGTGCGACACGCCCGGCATGATGGTCGGACCGGAGGTCGAGAAGACCGCGCTGGTCCGCCATTGCTCGCGGCTGTTCGTGACCGGCGCCAACCTCACCGTGCCGTTCGGCACCATCGTGCTGCGAAAGGCCTATGGGCTCGGCGCTCAGGCGATGGCCGGCGGTTCGTTCCACGCGCCCACCTTTGCGCTCAGCTGGCCGACCGGTGAGTTCGGCGGCATGGGGCTCGAGGGCGCCGTGAAGCTCGGCTATCGCAAGGAACTGGAGGCGGTCACCGATCCGGCCGAGCGGCGTGCTCTGTTCGACAAGATGGTGGCGGCGGCCTATGCCCGCGGCAAGGCGCTCAGCACCGCTACCTATTTCGAAGTCGACGAGGTCATCGACCCCGCCGATTCGCGGCGCTGGATCGCGACCGCGCTGTTGGGGGCGGCGTCGAAGCCGGCGCGCTCCACCAAGAAGCGGCCGAACATCGACACCTGGTAGAGGATCGCGCTTACGCGCCGCTCGTTACTGCGCGATCCAGAACGTGTCCGGCTGGTAGAGCCCGATGTATCCGCCCGGATCCCAGGCGGAATAGCCCTCCTTGGGCACGTTGCGGACCTTGGGGCCGACCACGATGGGCTGGCGGATGCCGTTCACCGTGCCGATCGAGAATACCTCGTCGGCACTGGCCTCGAGCATCTTGTCCCATGCCTTGCGCCGCCCGACGGCGTCCTGAGAGGTCTCCCATTCCTTCAAGTAGTCGAGCAGCTTGCAGGCCGACTCCAGGTCGCATTTCTCGCCCTTGGTGCCTTTGGACTCGATGAACATGCCCCAGCGCGACCACTGCAGTCCGCCCTGCATAGTCGGCGCGAATTCCTTGGGGCTGGTGTTGACCGTCGGCACGGCGGTCACGTTGCCGGCGAAGGCCGTCATGATCGCTTCACCCGAGAACGCCCTCAGTCGGAAATTCTCGCGGGTCTGGGGCTTGACCAGCATCTTGATGCCAACCTTCTTCCAGAATTCGCCGATAAGCTGCAGCGCATCGGCGTCCTCGGTCTCTTCGCTGGCATGCTCGACCACGATGGTCGCTGGCCGGCCGTCGGGTAACAGACGGATGCCGTCAGAGCCCCGCTTGGCGAGCCCGACCTCGTCCAGCAGCTTGTTGGCGAGCTTGGGATCGTACTTGGCCCACTTGGTCGCATATTCCGGCTTGAACAGCTCGGAACGCTCCATGATCGTATTGTTGGAAGGCTTGGCGAGGCCCAGATAGACGACCTGATTCAGCTCTTCGCGATCGATGGCCAGCGACAGCGCGCGTCGGAAGCGGACATCGCGCATCAGCTTGCGCCAATCTTCGTCAGTGGCGGTGAGGTTGGGATAGAGCGCAATCTGCGATCCGGAGCCGGACTCCCACAGGCGAACATTGACGCCCGATGTCTTGGCGCTCTTCTGCAGGAATGTGTAGTCGCGCATATTGAGGTAGCGCGGCTGCAGGTCGGCCTCGCCAAGGCCTGCCTTGGCGGGAATCAGGTTGGCCGCCGCCACCGTCATGATCACATCGTCGATGTAGGGGAGTTGCTGACCCTTCTCGTCGATGCGGTGATAGTAGGGGTTACGCGCGAAGACGAAACGCTGGGCCGGCGGGACCGTGGTGAGCACCCACGGGTTGAGCGTCGGCATGTCGACATTGCTGTTGCCGTACATCACGTCCTGGCGCCGGTAGATATTGACCCAACGGCTACCCTTGAAAGCCTTCAGGATCTCTTCTTCCGGCGTGTACTTGCCATGGAGCTTCTTGAGGTAGTGCGCCGGTCGGAAGAGGAAGAGCGGCGCAGCGCGTGCCTGGCTCTCGATGAAATAGGGGTTGGGCTTGTCCCAGGTATATTTGATCGTCAGGCTATCGATGATTTCGACCTTGGGCGGCTTGCCATCGACTATCAGTTCGACGGAAGGCCCGGAAGGCGACAGCTCGTCGTTGTTGGCAACATCCTCCCAGAAGAAGCGAAAATCCTCGGTGGTGAAGGGGTGACCGTCGGACCATTTGTGACCCGCGCGCAGCTTCAGGGTGAATTCACGACTCTCTTTGACTTCGTAGCTTTCCAGGATGTCGGGGTGCAGCTCGAATTTGTCATTGTAGACGATCAGGCGGGTGTAGCTGTAGATCGTCATCAGGCGCGTATCGCGCGAACCCGAGACCAGCATGTTGAGTTGGCCGCCTTGCTTGCCCGGGCCTTCTCCGCCAGCGAACCGCTTGACGATCAAGGGCTGCTCGGGGATGCGCTTGGCGACCGGCGGCAGCTTGCCCGCCTTCACCTGGTCGGCAAGCGAAGGTGTTTCCTGCAGCGTCGGCAGGGGATCGGCGGCAAATGCCGGCGTCCAAATCAGCCCGCCCACTATGGCCTGCATCAACATACGTCTTTTCATTGTCAGCCTCACCTTTTCCCCGTCTGCCAACAGTCGTTGTTGCGGGTTTCGCCGAGCGGTCGTCGCTTCGGGGGATCAAATCGTCGAATGGCCTCAGCGTCAATGCTGTCAGTGTGCAATGGTTCCACGCATCGCCGGTTCCGCGCATCGCCCAATGGTGGCGAAATTGTGACGTCGCATTGACGCGCCACGGCGGACGCGTAAGAAACGGCGGGTAACAGATCAAGTACTGGGGGAAGAATGGCGAGCGGCCTCGAGAGCGAATTTGTGACGCTCCATGAAATCGTCAAGGCGGCCAAGATCCGTCTCAGTCCAAACATCTGGGACTATCTCATCGGCGGAACCGAGACCGAGACGACGCTGCGGCGCAACCGGATGGCGCTGGATTCGATCGCCTTCAAGCCGCGTGTGCTGCGCAATGTCTCGAAGATCGACCCGTCGTCGGAAATCTTCGGTCGCAAGCTCCGCCTGCCGGTGATGCTGGCGCCGGTCGGCTCGCTCGAATCCTTCGAGCCGGGCGGCGGCATCACCGTCGCCAAGGGAGCAGGTGCGGGCAACGTGGCGATGCTGATCAGCTCGGTGACGACGCTCAGGCTCGAGGATATCGTCAAGGGCGGTGCCGCGCCCAAGATCTACCAGCTCTATGTCCGCGGCGACGACGCGTGGGTAGCCGATCGGGTGAAGCAGGCGATGGATGCGGGTTACGACGCCTTCTGCATCACCGTCGATACCCAGGTCTATTCCAGGCGCGAGCGCGACATCGCCAAACGCTTCGTGAAGTCATGGCGCACGGCGGCAGTTGGCCAGGATCACCAGGCGGCTTTCTCATGGGACAACTTCAAGCGCGTGAAGGACAAGTTCCCCGACGTGAAGTTCATGCTGAAGGGTATCGGCACCGGCGAGGACGCCGAGATCGCCTGTCAGCACGGCGTCTGGGGCGTCTATTGCTCCAACCACGGCGGACGGCAGCTCGACCACGGGCGCGGCTCGGCCCAGGTCCTGCCGGAAGTCATCGAGGCGGTGGCCGGCCGCGCCAAGATCGCGGTCGACGGCAGCTTCAGCCGCGGCAGCGATATCGTGAAGGCGATCGCCATGGGCGCCGACTGGGTCGGTCTCGGCCGCCTCTATTGCTATGGCCTCGCCGCCGCCGGTGCCGCCGGCATCGAGCGCGTGATCGAACTCCTCGAGGAGGAGATGAAGGAAGTGATGGGCCTGCTGGGCGTCGCCAATTTGAAGCAGCTCGACAAGAGCTACATCACCCAGAGCACGCCGACCAACCTGCCCGGCGTGCACAGTGCGTTCCCGCTGCTCAACCTGAAGGACGAGGGCTACTGACGCCTATCCACGTCCAACAAATGGCATCTTGGTCGCCATCACCGTGATGAACTGGACGTTGGCGTCGAGCGGCAGGCTGTCCATGTAGACGATGGCATTGGCCACCGCTTCGACGTCCATGCGCGGCTCGGCGACCGTCGTGCCGTTGGGCTGCAGCACGCCCTTGGTCATGCGCTCGGTCATCGGCGTCACGGCATTGCCGATGTCGATCTGGCCGCAGGCAATGTCGTAGGCGCGGCCGTCGAGCGAGGTCGACTTGGTGAGGCCGGTGATGGCGTGCTTGGTCGAGGTATAGGCGACCGAAAACGGCCGCGGCGCGTGCGCCGAGATCGAGCCGTTGTTGATGATGCGCCCGCCCATCGGCTTCTGCGCCTTCATGATCTTGATGGCTTCCTGGGTGCACAGGAACGGGCCGGTCAGGTTGGCCGCGACCACACTCAGCCAGGTCTCGTACGGCAGGTCTTCCAGCGGCACGGGCGGCGCGCCGCCGCCGGCGTTGTTGAACACCAGGTCGAGGCGGCCGAAGGCCTCCTTGGTGCGGGCGAACAGGGCCTGGATCGATTCCCGCTTGGTGACGTCGGTCGGCACCGCCAGCGCATTGGGGGCGTTGTTGCCCGCCATGCTCGCGGTCTCTTCCAGCGCTTCCTTGCGGCGGCCGGCCAGCACGACCTTGTAGCCGTTCTTGAGCAGCGCCAGCGCCGCGGCGCGGCCGATGCCGCTGCCTGATCCAGTGATGATTGCGATTTTCGCCATGGGTTCGTTCCTCCTCGGGAGCGGACCCTATCAGACGGCGAGGGATTTCACATAGGCCCGCCAGCCGCCGAGCGCAGTGATGTCGCGTGCCGCGGCGACGGCGTAGGTTTCGCAGAGAAAGCCCAGCACGCTGGAACCGTCCGCGAGGGTGACGGTGCCGAGGCCGAGTGGTGCGGGGATCTTGGTGACGAACGCGCCAACCTTGTCGGCCGGCAGACTCCACACTTCGAGATCGATCGCGCCGCCGCCGTCGGCCACGCGCACCATGCCGGGCCGCTGCGGCGGGCCGCCGGGAAGGGCATAGAAGCGATAGACCGGCGCGGTCTTTCCGACGCTTTCCAGCCGGCCACCCAGTTCGGTGAGCTGGCTGTTGAGGGGAAGGCCGCTCATGTGGGCGCCGACCACGGCAATGGAAACGCGATCTTCTATGACGACGGGATCGTGCGCCGGCGCCGGTAGCTGGCTGGTGGTCTTGCCGAGCGGCAGCGGCACGGCGCGCTGCCAGCGTGTGCCGAAGGCGAGCAGCGCACGCTCGGCAAAGGCGCCGGCGATCAAGGTGATGCCGAACGGCATGCCGTCGGGACGGAAGCCGAAGGGCAGGGCAAGGCCGCTCAGGCCGAAGAAATTCACGAAGTTGGTGTAGTGGCCGAGATGCGAGTTGTAGAGCACCGGCTCGCGCGCGAGGTCGGCCACCTTGTAGATCGTGCCCGCGGTCGGCAGGGCGAGGCAATCGAGCCCCTGCATTTCGGCCGCCGCACGGGCCTTCAACTCGGCGAGCTTGTATTGACCTTCAAAGGCATCGACGGCGCTGTAGTTGCGGCCTCCCAGCACGATCTGCCGCGTGGTCGGCCAGACACCTGCCTTGTCGTTGGCGCCCTCAATGAATTTGCCGACCGCTGTCGTGCGCTCCGCGACCCAGGGTCCGGCATAGAGTAGCTGGGCGGCGTCACGAAAGGGCGCGTAGTCGAATTCGACCGCCGTACCGCCTAGTGCTTTCAGTTTCCCGACCGCCTGCGCATAGAGCGCTGCGTAAGCGTCGTCGCCGAAGAATTCGAGCGGCTTTGGCACACCGAAGCGAAACGTCTTGCCGATGGCCGGAGTCGTCTGAGGTGTACAGGCCACGCCCAGCACGGCATCGGCATCGGCGCAGCTCAAGGCGAACACCGACACGCAGTCGAGCGAGCGGCAGGCCGGCACGACGCCCTCGTTGCTGAACAGGCCCGGCGTCGGTTTTAGACCCACGATGTTGTTGAAGCCGGCCGGCACGCGACCGGAGCCCGCGGTATCGGTGCCGAGGGAAAAGCTCACCAGGCCCGACGAGACGGCGACGGCCGAGCCGGAGCTCGATCCGCCCGGCACGAACGCGGCGTCGAACGGGTTGCGCGGCACGCCGTAAGGCGAGCGCACGCCCACCAGGCCGGTCGCGAACTGGTCGAGGTTGGTCTTGCCGATGACGATGGCGCCCGCTTCGACCAGCCGCTGTACGACCTCGGCAGAAGTCTGCGGCGTGTAGGCAAAGCCGGGGCAGGCAGCGGTGGTCGCGAGGCCCGCGACGTCGATATTGTCCTTTACCGCGAAGGGGATGCCGTAAAGCGGCAGGCGATCGATTTCTCCGCGCCGTGCGTCGAGCGCGGCGGCCTCGGCGCGCAACAGGGCGTCCGGGGTGCGCGAGATCCACACCTTGTCGTCGCCGGCCTCGGCGATGCGCTTCAGCACCTCTTCGATGGCCTGCCGGACGTCGAGCGAACCGGCACGGTAGGCACCGTGCAGCGCATGAACACCAAGGTCGAGGAGGGCTGTCATGCCTCGCTTGTAGACAACGCCCGGCGCGAATGCAGCCGCCAGTTTCGCGCGGGATTTGGCACGGTACTTGCCTGTAGCCCTCGGGGATAACAGGGAAAAATGGGGCTAATAATGAAGCGTCGCTCATTCATCAAGACGACGGCTGCCGCCGGCGCTGCCGCCACCACCGCACCGGCGATCTGGTCGGAGGCCAAGGCGCAGGCCCGCAACGAGACGCTCCTGCTGGTCACCGAGAGCCCGCCCAATTCGATGGACATCCACGGCGTCGGCACCAACCGGCCGGCCTACGAGGTGTCGTGGAACACCCACGACCGGCTGATCACCTACGGCGTCAAGAAGGACGCCAACGGCAACGACCATTACGACTACACCAAGCTCGAGCCCGAGCTCGCGACCGACTGGAACGTGACGCCGACGTCGGCAACCTTCAAGCTGCGCAAGGACGCCAAGTTCCACGACGGCACGCCGATCACCGCCAAGGACGTGAAGTGGTCGTTCGACCGCGCCGTCACGGTGGGCGGCTTTCCGACCTTCCAGATGGCGGCGGGGTCGCTCGAGAAGAAGGAGCAGTTCGTCGTCGTCGACGACGGCACTTTCCGCGTCGACTTCCTGCGCGCCGACAAGCTCACCCTGCCTGACATCGGCGTGCCGGTGCCCGTCATCATGAACTCCGAGTTGTGCAAGAAGAACGCGACTGCCACCGATCCGTGGGCGATGGAATGGTGCAAGAACAACCTGGCGGCCGGCGGTGCCTACAAGGTCGAGCGCTGGCAGCCCGGCCAGGAAGTGGTGTTCGTGCGCAACGACGAGTGGAAGAACGGGCCGATGCCCAAGATCCGCCGCGTCATCCAGCGCATCATCCCTTCGGCCGGCAACCGCCGCGCCCTGATCGAGCGCGGCGACGCCGACATCTCGTTCGACCTGCCGTCGAAGGATTTCGCCGATCTGAAAAACGCGCCCAAGCTCACCGTGATCGGCACGCCGATCGAGAACGCGATGATGTATCT
Organism: Alphaproteobacteria bacterium; assembly: GCA_947474005.1. GTDB lineage: Bacteria > Pseudomonadota > Alphaproteobacteria > Reyranellales > Reyranellaceae > Reyranella. The sequence continues at coordinate 38,372 of CANJHI010000029.1, forward strand.
CGGCATGAACGTGAACCAGAAGCCGTTCGACGACGTCAAGGTGCGTCAGGCCGTGGCCTGGGCCGTGCCTTACCAGCAGATCATGGACTCGGTGATGTTCGGCCAGGCGATCCCGCTGTTCGGCGGTGCCGACAACAAATTCAAGGGCGTCTACTGGCCGCAGAAGGATGGCTACAAGACCGACATCGCCAAGGCCAAGGCGCTGATGGCGGAGGCAGGCTATCCCAACGGTTTCGAGACGACCGTATCGTTCGACCTGGGCCTCGCCAGCACCAACGAGCCGCTCACCATCCTCGTCCAGGAGAGCCTGGCGCAGATCGGCATCAAGGCCTCGATCAACAAGATCCCGGGCGCCAACTGGCGTGGCGAACTGCTGAAGAAGAACATGCCGATGATCACCAACGCCTTCGGCGGCTGGCTGAACTATCCGGAATATTTCTTCTTCTGGTGCTATCACGGCCAGAACGCCGTCTTCAATACGATGGGCTACAAGAACCCGACGATGGA
>CANJHI010000030.1 GCA_947474005.1 Alphaproteobacteria bacterium
CAAGCATCCGCTGGCCCGCAAGGGCCGCGCCCCGCTCGCCGCCCTCAACGGCCAGGAGTTGGTGCTGCGCGAGCGCGGCTCGATCACCCGCGAGGTGCTGGAACATCCTCGAGGCCGCCGGCGAACTGGCCGAATCGCGTCTCAAGGCTGTGCAGACCGAGGCGACGGGCCAGCCGGCACCTTCCGTCTGATCACTTTTACCGATCGACCTTGCCGTCCGCTCCGTGCCACTCAATATGAGTGTCGCTTCTCAGATCATGCGCTCCGAAATTTGATGTAGATGGCCCGCATAAAGACAACAACCAAAGGCCCGGACAGGTGGACGCTGACCGACGCCTTCCGCCACGATGGCGGCTTGGCGTGGGTCATCGATCTGCCTCCGGAATTGTCAAGCGACACCGACAGCAACGAATTTCCGCAACGGTCACCTCTGCGGCTGCTCGAAGATGGTCGAGAACTTGGGCCTGGCCACGCCCTCCATGCCGCCATCCAGGAATTCGGCGACGGCCGGTACTCTTTCTGGACAGGCGTCATTTACTTCGCCAGTTCTGATGGAAGCGCCCCCAATACCAACGGCCGCGTCTACACGGTGGAACGGGCTGTATCGCGCCCCGATTCCAGGAGCGTTCTGCGCGCCATTGCACCTCCCAACACCGGTCAACAATGGTCAGCAGCCGACCGTCCCATTCGCTGCGCCGTTCTGGGGCTCGGCAATCGCGGCCGCGCACTCGCTCGGATTATCGCTAGCCTCGCCGGCGTTGAAGTCGCCTGGCTTATCGACACCGCACCCGCCCGCGTCGAGCAGGTGCAGGCGGAAATCAACCTTCCGGAAGCTCGAACGGGCCCGGATTTCGCGGCGGCGCTTTCCGATCCAACGGTCGATGCCGTGTTCATCACCCTGCCCGACCATCTTCATCGTCTCGCCGCCGAGCAGGCCTTTCGCGCCGGCAAGCATGTCTTTCTGGAAAAGCCCATTGCCACCACCCCTGCAGACGGAAAGGCGATTCTCGCTGCCTGGAAGGACAGTGGCCGCGTCCTCCAGATTGGTCATGTGCTCCGCGGGACTCCGTTCTACCAGACCATCCGCAACGTCATCCGTCAGGATCGACTGGGCCCGATCCGGGTGATCAGCCTCAGCGAACAACTGAGCGTCGCCCACGGTGCCAGCTTCCTGAGGCGATGGCATGCGGATGCCGGACGGTCCGGCGGCCTGATCGTTCACAAGTCATGCCATGACCTCGACCTGGTGTGCTGGTTGCTCGATACGCGACCTCGCCTCGTCGGCAGCCTCGGCGGCTTGAGCACATTCAAAAAGCCGCCCCCCGCGCCCTTCTGCTCGCAGTGTTCCGTGCGACCCGAGTGTCCCTATGCAGATACTGGCCTGCATGAGAACCGAACCGAGGCCGAGCGCGCCGATCCCAGCGCTTACGGCCTCGACCGCTGTGTCTTTCGGATGGACGAGACGATCGTCGACAATCAGGTCGTGTCGTTCGAAATGGAGAACGGCACGCGGGGCACCTACTACCTCGCGATGCAGGGACCAATCCGGAGCGAGAGGCGGATCACGCTGATCGGCGACCAGGCGCGCCTCGACGGCGTCTTCGAAGACGGCCGCTTTACCGTGACCTACACCGATCCCGAGTGCGAGCGGCTCGTCTGGTCGACCAAAGGCCGCAAACTCGGCGGCCACGGCGGCGGTGATCTCTCCGCCATGACCAGATTCCTCAATGCCTGCGTCGAGCGGTCCCCTCCGCCGATCACGAGGGTCGAGGATGCCTTGGCTGGCTTGGTTTTCGCCGCCTCCGCCGAACGCTCCCGAACCAGCCACCAGATGGTGGCCCTGGAAGATAAAGACTTCCAGCTCGATAAGGCATGACACTGACGCCGAAGCTCCCGCGCCGTTCGACGGCGCCGAGAGCAAAGTGGTTCGCAAGATCGAACGGCAGCGCTCCGGCTAAGGTCTAACGACCCAGCGCACGTCTGCGTAGTTTCTTCCACAATGCCTTCGGCTCAACGCCCATGCCCCACAGGCTGGGTCTGTGCAGAAAGGTGTCGTCCTGTTTCTGGAATCTCACGTGGATACCAGCTGGTTTCCGTCGCCGGAGCTGCTCCAGGGCCTTCTTTCGGATTTTGGTCAGCACTTGCTGAACCGACTCCCGCTCAAAACTGAAGGTGCTAACGTCGACGCCGAGCACGCTGCTGACTATCCCGGCCTGTTCAGGCAAGCGTATGCTCGTCGTGATTGGACCGCTGCTGACGAAAGTCTCGAGTTCAGCGACGCCGAATCGAAGACGGACTTTGTTGAAGAACAACATTTTGGAGTCGGCTACCACAAGAGTTCGCCCGTCGTCGTCCTGCCACGTCCCTGGGACAGTCCTGTAGGACGGTACGTCGACACGTTCCGTCATCGAGGGATTCTCCTCGAAATACCCTATCAGCTCCAACCGAAGCCAATCCGACCAGTCGTCGTCAGCCAACGTCGACGAGAGTCTTAGGGTCGCCGGCAAGCTTCTAGCCAAGGACGCTTCCTCGGTCAGTTTGATGGCATCGTCGAATTCGTCCATTCACCTTCTACCTAAGGGTCATCCAGCCGACAAAATGGTTGCCTACTTCCTCGGATCAGCCTTGCCGTCGTAGCGCTTGGCCCATTCCACCAGAATGCGCTCGCGGTTGCGGGCGGCCCAGGCGAAGTCGTTCACCATGATGAGCTCGGCGAGGTTCGGCGGCAGGTCCTTGATGGGCTTCGAGAATTCAGGTCTGGCCGCGACCGCCCGGCTCTCGGCATACATCTTCATCGCAGCGTCGGAGGCCGCCCAGTCGGCAAGCTTCTTCACCGCCTCGAGATGCGGCGCGCCCTTGACGATGGCGAAAGCGTTCATCTCCCAACCCAGCGCCTTGACCGGAAACACGATCTCGACCGGCGCCCCCTGCGCCAACTCGCGTGCAGCGCGAACATCAAAGGCGATGCCGACCACGGCCTCTCCGCGCGCTGCCAGCGTCGCGGGCTGGGAGCCGGAATGGGTGTAGCGCCAGATGTTGGTATGGAGCGCATCCATGAACTTCCAGCCCTCCTCCTCGCCGAAGCCTTGCAGCCAGGCCGATACATCGAGGAAGCCGGTGCCGGACGATAGCGGGTGCGGCATCACGACCTTGCCCTTGTAGACAGGCTTAGTGAGGTCGGCCCAGCTCTCCGGCTTGGGAATCCCGAGCTTCTTGCCTTCGGCGGCGTTGTAGACGATCGCCGCCACCCAGGCCGAGTTGCCGAACCAGCGCGGCGGCACCGTGGGGTCGCGAAACTTGGCCGGTATCTTGTCGAAGCCTGGCGGCGTGTAAGGCAGCAGCACGTCGGCGTCGGCGAGCTGGCCCAAGCTGGAGGCCGCCACGCCCCACACCGCGTCGGCGCGGGGATTGGCCTTCTCCGCCAGAAGGCGAGCGGTGATGACGCCATTGGCGTCGTGCACCCAGCGGATCGTGACGCCGGGCACGTCCTTCTCGAAGGCCGCCTTGTAGGGCCCGAGGTCTTCCTTTTCGTAGGAAGTGTAGACGATCACTTCCTGCGCCGATGCCATGCCGACCATGGCCAGCAACGCCGCGAGTACCGATGCGATGAAACGCATGCTCACTCCCCTTACAGCCTGATGCGTGCCCCGGCGGGATCGAAGGGGCATCGCAGCGACACCTTAGCCGCAAAGCGCGTGCCGGCGAGATCGACCTCGAAGCGACCGGCATCGAGCCAGGCGGCATCGATGCCGGCGCCATCCCCGCGCTTCACGTAGCCCATGCCGACCGACGCGCCGATCGTATGGCCGTAGCCTGCGGACGTAAGGTCGCCGACCGGTTTGCCGTCGCGCAGCAGCGCCTCGCCACCCCACAACAGCGGCTCGCCGTCGGCAAGCACGACCGATACCAGCCGTCGCACCAGCGGTTTGGCCTTGGCTTCGACCAGCGCTTTTTGGCCAATGAAGCCGCCGGGCTTGTCGAGTTTCACGGCCCAGCCGAGGCCGGCCTGGAAGGGATTGTCGTCGGGCGTCAGCTCGCGACCCCAAGCGCGATAGCCCTTCTCGAGGCGCATCGTTTCGACGGCATAGTAACCGGCGTCGCGCAGGCCGAATTCGACCCCCGCTTCGTGCAGAGTCTCGAACACCGTGGCGGCGAATTCGACCGGCACGTAAAGTTCCCAGCCGAGTTCGCCCATGTAGGTACGGCGTGAGGCAAGCACGGTGGCATGGCCGACGCCGATCTCTCGGATGGTGGCGAAGGGAAAAGCCTCGTTGGAGAAGTCGGCGCGGCTCACCGTCTGCAGCAGCGAACGGCTGAGCGGCCCCATCACCGAGAGTACGGTCCAGGCCGCCGTCACGTCGGTCAGGGTGACGTGCGCGTCCTCGGGCACGTGGCGGCCGATCCAATCAGCGTCGCGCGTCGGCTGGGCCGAGCCTGTCACGATCATGAATTTGTCGCGACCCAGGCGCGCGATGGTGAGATCGCTCTCGAACGTGCCGCGACTGTTCAGCAGCCCGGTGTAGACGGTGCGACCCACCGGGACGGCGATGTCGTTGGCGGAGAGGTGCTGCAGAACCTTCTCGGCGTCGCGGCCCTGCATCAGGAACTTGCCGAACGAGGTCTCGTCGACGACCGTGACGCCTTCGCGTGTCGCCCGATGCTCGGCGGCGACGGCGTCGAACCAGGCGCCGCGGCCCCAGCCATATTGCATGTCCGGCGACTTGCCGATGCCGGCGAACCAGTTGGGCCGTTCCCAGCCCATCTTGTTGCCGAACCAGGCGCCCCGCGCCTTGAGCCGGTCATAGAGCGGCGAGCGACGGAACGGCCGACCGCTCTCCTGCTCGCGCTGCGGCCACGGCATCTTGTAGTGCAGGCCCAGGGTCTCGGCGACACGCGCCCGCAGCCAGGAGTCGTTGCCATGGAAGTTCGCAAAGCGGCGGATGTCGACCGGCCAGAGATCCATCGTCGCCTCGCCGGCCACGATCCATTCGGCCAATGCCATCCCGGCGCCGCCCGAACTGGCGATACCCATAGAGTTGAAGCCGGCGCCGACGAAGAAGCCCCGGAGGTTCGGCGCCTCACCCAGAATATAGTTCAAATCGGGCGTGAAGCTTTCCGGGCCGTTCATAAAAGTCTTGATGCCGGTCTTCTCCAGCGCCGGGACGCGGATCAGGGCGTTGTCCATCAGGATCTGAAATTGGTCCCAGTCGTCCGGCAGCATGCCGAATTCGAAGTCGTCGGGAATGACGTCCTTGTTCCACGGCTTGGCGTCGGGCTCGAAACCGCCCATCAAGAGGCCGCCGACCTCCTCCTTGAAGTAGATATAGCCGTCGGGATCGCGCATCACCGGCAGATCGCGCGGCACGTCCTCCATCTTCTCGGTGACGATATACATGTGCTCGCAGGAATAGAGCGGCACCGTGACGCCGACCATGCGCCCGACCTGTCGCGCCCACTGGCCGCCGCAATTGACCACGATCTCGGCAGTGATCGGGCCTTCGGTCGTCTGCACGCCGGTGACGCGTCCATCCTTGGTGTCGATCGACGTCACGCGGGTCTTCTCGAAGATGCGGACACCGCCGTTACGCGCGCCCTTGGCCAGCGCCTGGGTGATGTCGGTGGGATTGGCCTTGCCGTCGCCCGGCAGCCAGACCGCCCCGACCAGATCGTCGGTGCGCATGATGGGATATTTGTCGCCCGCCTGCTGGGGCGTCAGCGGCTCGCAGTCGACGCCCTGGGCGTTGGCCATGGCAACCGAGCGGCGCAGCAACACCATGCGTTCCTCGGTGCGCGCCACCGAGAGCGAGCCGCACTGCTTCCAGCCGGTCGCGAGCCCAGTCTCGGCCTCGAGCCTGGCGTAGAGATCGGTACTGTAGCGGATCAGCCGCGTCAGATTCTGGTAGCTGCGGAGCTGGCCTACGAGGCCGGCGGCGTGCCAGGTCGTGCCGCCGCTCAGGCGGCCTTGCTCCAGCAGCACCACGTCCTTCCAGCCGAGCTTGGCCAGGTGATAGGCCGTCGAGCAGCCCATGATGCCGCCACCGATGATGACGACGCGGGCCTGAGTGGGGAAATTAGGTACCATGTCAGAGCCGCCCGCTCACGGCCGCGTCGTACATCTTGCGCATCTCGGGCACCCCCGCCTTCACCGGATTGCCGCCGGCCGTTGGATCGACTGCGGCCATCTCGGCGAACTTGTCGAGATGCTCCACCTTCACGCCGAGCTCAGCCAGCGTGTGCGGGATGCCGACCTCGCGCCGAAGGTCAAGGGTCCATTGCATGAAGCCATCGAAGGTCGGGACGCGCAGGTTGAGCCAGCGCGCAAGCCGCACGACCTTTTCCTCGATCGCGGGACGGTTGAACTTCACAACGTAGGGCATGGCGACTGCATTGGTGAGGCCATGATGCGTATCGAGCACAGCACCGACCGGATGCGACAGCGAATGGATGGCGCCCAGCCCCTTCTGGAAGGCTGTCGATCCCATCTGCGACGCCGCCAGCATGTGGCCACGCGCCTCGATGTCGCGGCCATCCTTCACGGCCCGCAGCAGGTTCTCTTTGACCAGTCGCATGCCCTCGACGGCGATGCCTTCGGCATAGGGATGATAGCCCGGTGCGCAATAGGCCTCGAAGCAATGGATGAAGGCGTCCATGCCGGTGCCAGCCGTGAGCTTCGCCGGCAGGCCGATTGTGAGTTCAGGGTCGGCGATCACGATCGCCGGCATCATCTTGGGATGGAAGATCACCTTCTTGGTATGCGTCTTCTCGTCGGTGATGACCGACGCACGGCCGGTCTCCGAGCCGGTGCCCGCCGTGGTCGGCACGGCAATCGACGGGTAGATGCCGGCCGGATTGGCGCGCCTCCACCAGTCGCCGATATCCTCGAAATCCCACATCGGCCGGGTCTGGCCCGCCATGAAGGCGATCGCCTTGGCAGCATCGATGCCCGAGCCGCCGCCCCAGGCGATCACGCCGTCATGCTTGCCCGCACGCAGCACACGAATGCCGGCCTCGACATTGGCGGCGACCGGATTGGGCTTGACCTCGCTGAACAGCGCCACTTCGAGGCCCGCCTTGCGCAGTGCGATCATCGCATCGGCGATCATCGGCAGTTTCGCGAGGCCCGGATCGGTGACCAGCAGCGGTCGCTTCAAACCGACGGCCTTGCAGGCCTCGGGCAGCTCGCGGATGCGGCCGGCGCCGAAGCGGATCGAGGTCGGGTAGTTCCAGTTGCCGACGAGCGGAGAAGACGCGGCCATCAGATGATTTCCATGTAGCGTTCAAGTTCCCAGTCCGTGATGGCCTTGCGGAACTCCCGCTCTTCCCATTCACGTGTTGCAGAGTAATGGTCGACGAAGGCATCGCCGAACAGATCGCGCGCCGGCTTGGACGCCTTCAGCCGCTCGGCCGCCTCCATCAGTGTGCGCGGCAGTTGCGACTTCACCGGATGTTTTACCGCGTAGGAGTTGCCCTTGATCGGATCGCCGGGATCAATCTTGTTCTCGATGCCCCAAAGTCCCGCGCCGATGGCCGCGGAAAGCGCCAGATAGGGATTGGCATCGGCGGCGGCGACCCGGTACTCGACGCGAGTCGATTTGGCCGAGCCCGGAATGACCCGCAGCGCCGTGGTGCGGTTCTCCACGCCCCAGGTCGCGTCCGTCGGCGCCCAGAAGCCCGGAATGAGCCGCCGGTAGGAGTTCACGTTCGAGGCCACCATCGCCAGCGTCTCGGGCATCAGCGCCCGCTGGCCGCCGACGAAATGGCGCATCGTCGTGCTCATGCGATGAGGTGCCTTCTCGTCGAAGAAGACCGGCTTACCGCCCTTCCACAGCGACATGTGCATGTGGCCGCCGCAGCCCGGCCAGTCCTTCGACCACTTGGCCATGAAGGTGGCGAGCCAGCCGCGGCGCTGAGCCAGCACCTTGGTGAAGATCTTGAACAGCGCGGCCTTGTCGGTGGCGGCCAGCGCGTCGTCGACACGCAGTGCCGCTTCGAGGACGCCGGCGCCGGTCTCGGTGTGCAGGCCTTCGATGCCCATGTCCATGGTCTCGCACATGGCGAGCAGGTCCTGGTACCAGTCCGACAGGACCGAATTGCGCAGCACAGAGTAGCCGAAGAAGCCGGGCGAGATCGGCTTCAGGTTCCTGTAACCTTTCTCGCGGATCGATTCGGGCGTCTCGACGAAGACGAAGAATTCATACTCGAAGCCGACCTTGACCTCGAAACCAAGCTTGGCCGCACGGGCCAGTACGCGGCGCAGCGTGCCACGCGGACAAATCTCCTCTGCCCTCGCCACGAACTCGCAGAGGAATATCAGGTTACCGGGCTCGGTCGCGATCTCGCGGCAAGTATCGGGGAGGATGCGGACATTGGCGTCGGGATAACCGCTGTGCCAGCCGGTGTAGGTGCCGTTGTCGTAGAGCTGATCGTTGGAGTCCCAGCCCAGCACCACGTCGCAGAAGCCGAAGCCGCCTTCCAGCGCGGAGTGGAACTTGTCGATATGAATGTACTTGCCGCGCAGGATGCCGTCGATGTCGTGGACGCCGACCTTGACGTGGGTCAGGCCCCGTTCCTTGACGATCTTGCGGGCATCAGCCGCCGTCTTGACCTGGCGCGGTTCCATGCCGTCCCCCTCTTTTCCCTGCGGGCAGATTAGCCGCTGAGATAGCGCGGAAGCCAGAGCGCAATATCGGGCAGGATGGTGATCATCATGGTGAAGCCGACCATGATCAGCAGATAGGGCAGCGTCACGCGGGCGATATAGCCGAGGCCGTCGTCGGTCAGGCCCTGGATGACGAAGAGGTTGAAGCCGACCGGCGGCGTGATCTGCGCCATCTCGACCACCAGGACGAGGAAGATGCCGAACCAGATCGGATCGAAGCCGGCCGCCTTCACGATCGGCATGACGATGGGCAGGGTCATGACGATCATGCTGAAGCCGTCGAGGAAGCAGCCCAGGATCAGGTAGAAGATGATCAGGGCGACGATCAGCATGAAGGACGACAAGCCGAGGCTGCTGACGAATTCCGCGACTGCCGCGGGAATGCCGAGGAACGCTGCCGCACTGCCTAGGATCGACGCGCCGAGCACGATCAACGCGATCATGGCGCAGGTCTGGACCGAGCCGACGGCGATCGCCTTCAGGGCGCGCCACGACAGCTCGCCCTGCACCCCGGCCACGACCAGCGCGCCCAGCACGCCTACCGCCGCCGCCTCCGAGGGCGTGGCGAGGCCGCCATACATCGACCCCAGCACGCAGAGAATGAGGAACACCGCGGGGCCGAGTTCCCGTATCGAGGACAGGTATTCGACCCCCGTCGCGATGCGAACCTTACGCTCGGCCGCCGGCACCAGCTCCGGCTTCAGCGATGTGTGGATCATGATCCAGGCCATGAAGCAGCCCGCCAACAGGAAGCCCGGAATAAAGCCCGCGGTAAACAGCTTGGCGATCGAGACGTCGCCCAGCACGCCGTAGATGATCATGATGTTGGAGGGCGGGATCAGAAAGCCGAGCGTGCCGGCACCGGCCAGCGAGCCGACCGCCACGTCCTTGGAATAGCCACGCTTGGTCAGTTCCGCGAGCGAGATGCGGCCGACCACCTGGGTGGTTGCCGCCGACGAGCCGGAGATGGCGGCGAAGATCGTGCAGCCGATGACATTGACGTGCAGCAGGCGTCCCGGCAGCAGGCCGGCCCACGGCGAGAGGCCGCGAAACAGCGCCTGCGACAGGCGCGTCCGAAACAGGATCTCGCCCATGACGATGAACAGCGGCAACGCCAGCAATTCCTGGGTCGTCAGGATGTTCCAGGCATACTGTGCCAGCAGCTTGTCGAGCGGGATGTCGCGGAAAATGGCCAGCAGGATCGTGCCGGTAACGGCGAGCGTCCAGCCGATCCACAGGCCGCCCGCCAGGAAGGCGAACAACACGACGAACATGGTGACGACGATTGCGAGCATGTCCGACTACCTAACCCGACGGGTCATTCGGCAACCGACGCTGCGCGCATGTTGAGATCCTCGAGCGGCAGGCCGAAGGCGGCCTGAAAGAAGCGTGCGACGAACTGCAGGACGAGCAGGCAGATACCGAACGTCACCAGCACCTGCGGAATCCACAGTGGCGTCGCGCTCGAGATCGAGGTCTGGTCACTCACGAAGCTGCGCCAGGTGAAGTTGATCATGGCGTAGGCCAGGAAGCCGGTGAAGCCGACGCCCAGGGCCGCCAGCACCGTCTCCATCCAGCGCCGCGTCGCCGGCCCCACGCGTGCCAGCACCAGGGTGACGCGGATATGGCCACCGGCCCGCAGCGTCATCGCCGCGCCAAACGTGAAGGCCGCCGCCATCAGGTAGGAGCTGTACTCCCAGGCGATCGGAATATCGGCCGGCACCCAGGGGAAAATATCCGACAGCGCCCGTACCGCCACTTCGCCCAGCATCAGGCAGGTAAGCGCCGCCAGACAGGCCGCACCCATCCAGCCGTCGAGCCGGCCCAGCGTGTCGACAGCGTCGAGAAAAAGACGCAGCGGCCGGGGGGCCGCTGCGTTCGGGTTCGGACCGTGGGCCGTCACGCCCGCTTCATCTCGGCGAGGTAGGCCTTGATCGGCTTCTCCGCCGCCGGAACGCGCTTATAAAACTCGCCGATCATCGGCGCCGTCTTCTTCTGCAGATCGGCCGTCATCGCCGCCGGCGGGATCACAAGCTGCATGCCGCCCGCGATCAGCTTGGCGTTGCTGTCCTTGTCGGCTTGCAGCGAGGACACCCAGAACTCCGGCTCGAGCTTCTTGGCCAGGTCGACGATCACTTTCTGATTGGCCGGAGAGATCTTCTTCCAGGTGTCGTTGTTGATGGTGACGATCTCCGACGACCAGGCATGGTTTGTCTGGTGGAAGAACTTCAGGAACTCCCAGAACTTGCCGTCAACGCCCGATACCGACGAGGTCGACACGCCCGAAACGGCACCCGACGACAGTGCGGCAATGGTCTCGCCCCACGGGATCAGCGCCGGCGCCATGCCGATGGCGCTGCACATCTCCTGTGCGTTCTTGTCGGGGACGCGGATCTTGATGGCCTTGAGCGCATCGAGCGACTCCGCCTTGATCTTCAGGTGCAGGTACTGCGTCGGCCACGGCACCGTGTAGAGCATGGTCTGATTGTTCTTCAGCATGACCTTCTCGTACTCGGGCCGCAGATACTTGTGCAGCACCTTGAGTTCTTCGATGTTGTTGCAGATGAAGGGGATGCCTTCGACACCGAGGATCGGCTCGTCGCCGACCTGCTGGATGTTGAGGATGTCGGCCATCGGCACGAGACCATCGCGCACGGCGCGCATCTGCTCGGGGCCCTTGAAGCCGAGCTGGCCGCCCGCTTTCACTTCGATATCGACGGCGCCGGCCGTCCCCTTCTTCACCTCTTCGGCGAAGCGTTTGACGTTGACCGTGTGGAAGTTTCCATCCGGCCACACCGTCGCCAGCGGCAACTTGAGCGCCGCCTGTCCCATCACAACGGCCGGCGCGCCGACCATGGCTGCCGCACCCATTCCCACACCGGCCTTCAAGGCCGTCCTGCGTCCCAGTTTCATCGAAGCCCTCATTCGTTTGTTGTTTGCCCGTCCCCGACTACTCGGCCGCCTGCGGCGGCTTGTACGCGTAAAGCCTGTCGGCCCTGTCCGGCGAGATCAGCTCGTCGGCCAGATCGTTGGCGACCTGGGCGCGATCGCGCTCTGCCGGCGCGCCGATGCCACCACCGCCCGGCGTCATCAGCATCAGGCGGTCACCCGGCGGGATGAGCTGGAAGCCCTTGCCCTTGAGGACCTTGCCCGACTTCAGCGACAAGAAGCCGGCCTCACCGTCCCCGCCACCGTCGCGGCCGCGCGCCGGATAGTCGATCCGGTCGAAGGCCGCGAGCAGGTCGAACGGCTCATCAATGCCGCTTTCGATCTCCATGATCTGGCCGAGGCCACCGCGCGTGCGGCCGGCGCCGCCGGAGTCTGGGCGGAATTCCTTGCGCCAGAAGATGAGCGGCGTCTGGGTCTCGGCGATCTCGACCGGCGTGCCACGGACGCCACTGGGATAGGCCGTGGCCGAGAGGCCATCCTTGTCCGGCCGTGCGCCCGTACCGCCGTTCGACGTGATGGTCATGCCGAAGCCGTAGTTGCCACCTTCACCACCCGCCACATGGCCGCGCACGTTGATATTCCACAGGCACGACGTGCCCTCGGCCGGCACGCGATCGGGAATGACCTGGCGCAGGCAGCCGAAGGCCACGTCCGGCAGCATCTGGCCGATGACGTGGCGCGAGGCCACAGCGTTGGGCTTGGGCGCGTTCAGGATGCAGCCCTCCGGCGCCGATACGGTGAGCGGCTCAAGCGATCCGGCATTGTTGGGAATGTGGGTGGCCACGACGCAGCCCAGGCCGAACACGGTGTAGGCGGTCGTGTAGGCATGCGGCACGTTGATGCCGCGCGCGGAGACGCCGGTAGTTCCCGTGTAGTCGACATGGATGCCGCTGTCGGAGATGGCAAGCGCGGCCACGAGCGTCACCGGCTCGTCGTAGCCATCGACCGTCATGCTGTTGTGCCAGGTGCCCTTCGGCAGCTTGGCGATCTCGGCCAGCACCGCCTCGCGCGAGCGGGCGATGATGTGGTCGCCCAGCTGATCCAGCGTGTCGATGCCGAACTCGTCCATCATCTCGACCAGTCGCCGGCTGCCGACGTCGTTGCAGCCAGCCAGCGAGTAGACATCGCCTTCGGTGTCGACCGGCTGGCGCGTGTTGGCGCGGATCATGGCCATCAGCGTCTCGTTCACCTTGCCCTGATCGAACAGCTTCAGCATCGGAATGTAGAGGCCCTCCATGAACACGTCGGTGCCATCGGGGCCGAAGCCGATGCCGCCGATGTCCATGAGATGGCTGGTGCAGGAGAACAGGGCGACCAGTTTGCCATTGCGGAAGCAGGGCGTGGTGATGACGAAGTCGTTGAGATGGCCGGTGCCCATCCAGGGATCGTTGGTGATGTAGGCGTCGCCCGGCTTCATCCTGTCGATCGGGAAGTAGCGCAGGAAATGCTTAACCGACTCGGCCATGGAATTCACATGGCCCGGCGTGCCGGTGATGGCCTGGGCCAGCATGCGGCCCTGAAGATCGAAGATGCCGGCCGAAAGGTCGCCGGCTTCGCGCACGATCGGGCTGAAGGCGGTGCGCATCAGCGTCTGCGCCTGCTCCTCCACGACGGCGATCAGGCGATTCCACATGATCTGCAGATCGATCAGCCCGACGCTGTTGGACTGGCTCATGACCTTCTCCTCACCCGACCCGGCGGTCCATGACGATACAGCCGGAGGCATCGATATGCGCGGTAAAACTGGCCGAAATATAGGTCGAGGTCTCGTCCTCAGCCACGATCGCCGGGCCCGGGAAGGCACTGCCCGGCGGCAGCGCCTCGCGGCGGTAGACCGGCACCTCGGTGGTCCGGCCGCTGCGGCCGTCGAACACCGCGCGGCGGCCGACCGGTTGAGGCATCGGCGCCGCAGGCGCGGCACTTTGCACCGCCGGGAGGTTGGTTTCGGTCGAGACCTGGACGGACCAGCTCAGGATTTCGATGGCGGCATTGGGAATATGGCGCTCGAACAGCACCGCATAATCGCGCTCGTAGGCGGTACGCAGTCCCTCGGCGTCGCTCGCCGCCAACGCCCGCTGGGGCAGCACGACCATGATCTCGTGGCCTTGGCCAACGTAGCGCATGAAGGCCGCACGGCGTTCGAAGGTCTTCATGCCGCGGGCGCCGGGCGCCACCAGCGCCGTCGCCTCGGCGCTCATCTCACCCAGAAGCTGCGAGGTGGAGGTGGCGTCGAAGGCGTCGAGTCGCATATAGCGACTGCGCACCAGCTCGAAGGACACAGGCGCTGCCAGGAAGCCCACCGCCGAGCCCACGCCGGCGTTGGGCGGCACGATCACGCGCTGGACGCCGATCTTTTCGGCGACGCGCGAGGCATGCAGCGGCGCACCGCCGCCGAAAGCGATCAGATTGTACTGGTTGACCACGGCGCCGCGCTCGACGGCGTGGACGCGGGCGGCGCTCGCCATGTTCTCGGAGACCATCTCGTAGATGGCGTAGGCCGCCATGTCGGTCGACAGGCCCAGGCCCTGGCCGACGTCGCGGTCGAGCGCGCCTTTGGCCGCGTCGAGATCGAGCGCGATCGTGCCACCGGCGAAATCCTTGGGATCGATCGTGCCCAGCACGACGTTGGCATCGGTCACCGCGGGATGCCGGCCACCACGGCCGTAACAGGCAGGTCCGGGCTCGGCGCCGGCGCTCTCCGGCCCCACCGTGACGCGCTTCAGCGCATCGAGCCGGGCGATCGAGCCGCCGCCTGCCCCGATCTCGACCATCTCGATCACGGGAATGCGAACCGGCAGACCAGAGCCCTTGAGGAAACGGGCGGCACGGTCGACCTCGAACAGCCGCGCAGTGTGCGGCGTGTAGTCGTCGATCAGGCAGATCTTGGCCGTCGTGCCCCCCATGTCGTAGCTGAGCGCGCGCTTTTCGCCGGCACGGGCCGCCACTTGCGCTGCAAAAATCGCACCGCCCGCCGGGCCCGATTCGATCAGGCGCACGGGAAAGCGCCGCGCCGTCTCGATGGCGGTGAGGCCGCCGCCCGACGTCACGAGATAGATCGTGCCCTTGAACTTCTCGACGGCAAGGGCTGCCTGCATGCGCTCCAGGTAAGAGTCCATGAGCGGCTGCACGTAGGCGTTGGCCACCGCCGTCGAGGTGCGCTCATATTCCCGCACCTCAGGGCAGACCTCGCTGGAGAGCGTCACTTTGAGGCCGGGCTGCTCGGCGCACAGGATCTCGCGCGTACGCCGCTCGTGGGCCGGATTGACGTAGGCGTGCATGAACGCCACGGCCACGCTTTCGATTCCCTGGGCGGCGAGGTCGGCCACCACGGCACGCACGGCGGCCTCGTCGAGCGCCAAGCGCACCTTGCCGTGTACATCCATGCGCTCCGGAACGGTGAAGCGCAGCGCGCGTGGCACCAGCGGGCGCGGCTTTTCGATGGTGAGGTCGTACTGATCGTAACGGCTTTCGTTGGCAATATCGAGAACGTCGCGAAAGCCTTCGGTGGCGATCAGGGCCGTGCGCGCGCCACGGCGTTCGATCACCGCATTGGTGGCAAGCGTCGTGCCGTGGACGAAGACCTCGACATCGCCAAAGCCGCGGCCGGAATCGGCCAAAATCAGGCGCACGCCATCGAGAACCGCCTCTTCCGGCCGCTGCGGCGTCGTCAACAGCTTGCGAGTCAGCCGCCGCCCGCCTTCCTCCAGCACCACATCCGTAAACGTCCCGCCAATGTCGACGGCAATGCGCAAATCCCTGACCACTGCTGCTCCAAGTTCCTGTCCCACGGACGCGGGCGCGACCGTAGACCGGCCTCCTCTGCGTTGCAATTCGCAGGCCAGCGCGCCTATGGTCGCCCCGTGATGGCCCAAGCCTCCAGTCCCCGAGCGCGCATTCATGCGCTGCTGAATTTCACCGATCCCAGCGACGCGGGACGCCGGTGGCGGCTGCTGCACCTCTGCGTGCTTGGTGCTGGCCTGTTCGCCGTGATCCTGCTGTCGATCGACGACCTCCCGCCCGATACGCGAAACGCTCTGCGCTACGCGATCTGGGCAGTCGCCAACCTGTTCTTCATCGAATACGCCGTGCGACTGTGGGTGGCACCGGAGGAAGGGCGCTACAGAGAGACCTCCCCCACGATGGCCCGACTGCAGTGGGCGATGTCCCTGCCGGGTCTGGTCGGGCTCCTGGCCACCGTGCCGATATTCATGTGGCTGGCCGGCTACCGCATCGTGGGCTCCGACGCCGCGTCCATCTTCTGTGCCTTGTGGATCCTCAAACTCGGCCTGCACGCTCCCGCACTCGGGACCCTGGCCCGCGTCGTGTCGAACGAACGCGCGCCGATCGCCGGTGTCCTGGTGCTGTTCTTCATCGTCCTCGTGATCGCCGCGACCGCGGCGCACCTGCTCGAGCGCGGACGTCAGCCCGAGGCGTTCGGCAGCCTTCCCAACGCCCTGTGGTGGGCGGTCGTGACGCTGACCACGACGGGCTACGGCGACGTGGTGCCGGTTACGGTGGGCGGGCGCCTGGTCGGCTCCGTCCTGATGATCAGTGGCATTTCCGTGCTCGCCATCATGACCGGCGTGCTCGCGACCGGCTTCGCCCAGGAAGAGCGGCGGCGCGAGTATCTCAGGGTCTGGGAACAAGTGGCGCGCGTGCCGATCTTCGCCGCCCTGGGCGTCGTCACCTTGTCCGAGATCGTGGGCAAGTTGCGAACCCGCTACTATCCCTCGCACGTCACCATCATGCGGCGAGGCGATCCTGGCGACTCGATGTTTTTCATCTCCAGCGGCGAGTGCGAAGTCCGGCTGCCGAGTGGCGGCACCGTGAAGCTCGGCGAAGGCGCCTTCTTCGGCGAAATGGCGCTTCTGGAGCGTCAGCCGCGGTCCGCCACCGTGGCTACGGCGCGAGCGACCACATTGCTGGTGCTGTATGCCAGCGACTTCTACGAGATCGCCTCGCGCATTCCCGCCCTGGCCGAAGCTGTCGAAATCGAGGCGAAGCGGCGGCGTGAGGAGAACCTCGAAAGAAGGACGGGCGAACCCAAGCGATGATTGAAACCGATCTGCTGGCGGTGGGTTCGGGACCAGCGTCATGGGAGGCACCTATCCCGGGGCAGGCATCACCATTGGCCCGGCCCTCACCTTCGGCTATATCGCGGCCCGACACGCGGTCTCCTCGGCCGGCCGCTGACTGCCTCCGCCAATGAAAGCCGCCTGAATGTCGCTCATCACTCCCGTTATCCTGGTCGGAGGCTCCGGCAAGCGACTGTGGCCGCTGTCGCGCGAGAGCATGCCCAAGCAGTTCGTGCCGCTGCTGGGCAAGCAGTCGACCTTCCAGCAGACGCTGCTGCGCGTCGCCGACCGCACCCTGTTCGGCAAGCCTGTGATCGCGACCAACGACGCCTATCGCTTCATGTGCGAAGGCCAGGCCAAGGATATCGGCATCGAGATCGACATCCTGGTCGAGCCGTCGCGCCGCGACTCAGGACCCGCCATGGCCGCCGCCGCTGCCTACACGCGCGGGCTCGGCGCCAAGGCCGTGCTGGCGCTGGCGTCGGACCATCTGGTGATCGGCGCCGAGGAATTTCTTGCCGGCTGCCGCGAAGGCCTCGCCGCCGTCGAGAAAGGCGGCATCGTCACCTTCGGCATCCCGCCGACGGAACCCAAGACCGACTACGGCTACATCCGTCCCGGCAGCGAGCGTATCGGGCCAGTGATGAAGGTCGCCGCCTTCGTGGAAAAACCCGACGCCCAGACTGCCCTGCGCTACATCGAAGAGGGGTTGCTGTGGAACAGCGGCAATTTCCTGTTCCCGCCCGCGCTGCTGCTGTCGGAAATGGCCCGCTTCGAGCCCGCGATGGCAGCCGCTGCCGAGGAAGCCGTCGCCAAGGCCAAGAAGGTCGGCGCGACCGTGTTCCTCGATGCTGAGGCTTTCGCCAAGGCGCCGGCCAAGTCGATCGACTACGCGGTCATGGAGCGCACCGACAAATGCTGGGTCGTGCCCGCTCGCTTCCGCTGGTCCGACCTCGGCACCTGGGATGCCCTGCTCGACGTCGGCCAGGCCGATAGTGAGGGCAACGTCACCGAAGGACCGGTAGAGATCGATCATGTGCGCAATTCGTACATCCGCTCCGACGGCCCCCTGACCGCCGTGATCGGGGTCGAAGACGTGGTCGTCGTGTCGATGAACGACGCCGTGCTGGTCGGCCATCGCGACAATCTTCCACGGCTGAAGGACGTCGTGCAGCGCATGTCGGACGGCAAGCACCGGGCAGCGACCGAACACGCGCTGATGCACCGCCCGTGGGGCAGCTACCAGGATATCGACCGCGGCGAACGGTTCCGCGCCAAGCGCCTGACCGTCAATCCCAACGGCAAACTCAGCCTGCAGAGCCACAAGCGGCGGGCCGAGCACTGGGTCGTCGTCAAGGGCGTCGCCGAAGTGACGCTCGACGGCAAGATCATGACCCTGCACGAGAACGAGTCGATCTATATCCCGATGGGCGGCATCCACCGCCTTGCCAACCCTGGGACCGAGCCGCTCGAAGTCGTCGAAGTGCAGACCGGCGACTACCTCGAGGAAGACGACATCATCCGCTACGAAGACATCTACGCCCGCGTATGACGATGCGGTTCGGCGCCCACCACGAATGGGGCAAGCTGCGCGAAGTCGTGATCGGGATTTCACCGGCTGAGGATTTCGTCGTCTTCTACGAGGACTCACAACGCTGGCTTGTCCCACCGGGCGATGCCTTTAGCCGCCAGTATGCCGGACGGCGCCTGATCGACATTGACGCCGAGTGGGCCAAGCGTATCGAACGCCAAGTCGACGCACTGGCCGAACTGGTCGCGCGCGAGGGCGTAACGGTCCATCGCCCCGAGCGCCTCGAGGGCTGCGAGCGCACCTTCCTGGCGCCCAACGGCGAGGGTGCCCAGCTCTTCGCGCGCGATGGCATGATCGTGGTCGGCCGCCACGTCATCGACGCATCGCTCCGCCTGAAGTGCCGCCAGCGTGAACGCTTTGGACTGCGCCCAATCATTCAGAAGACAGTGCAGACCTCCGATGCGCGGTGGTCGAGCGTACCGCTGGGCTCTCCCACCTGCGTCGACGGGCCATTTCTCGAAGGCGGCGACACATTGCTGAACGGCTACGAGATCTATGTCGGCATGTCGGGCTGCGCTTCTGACATGGCCGGCATCGACTGGCTGCAGGCCCTGCTCGGCGAAGCCTATCGCGTGATCCCGGTCGCCCTGCGGTCGAACGTCCTGCACCTCGATTGTGCATTGGGTCTGATCAAGCCCGGCCTGCTGGTGTGGTGTCCGGAAAAGCTGATCGACGGCCTGCCGACCTCGCTGCGGACCTGGGACGCCGTTGCTGTATCCAAGGAAGAAGCCAACAAGCTCGCGACCAACGGCCTGATCCTCGAGGAAGGCCGCATGATCGTCGACGCCGACAACCAGCGCGTCATCGAGGAACTACGCAAGCGCAAGGTCGATGTGATCCCCCTGCCGTTCGATGGCCCGATTTCGACCGGGGGTGGCCTGCGCTGCGCCCACCATCCCCTGCTGCGCGAAAGCGTTCTGGTCTAGGCGCCCTTCTTGGGCGTGCGATCGAACACGACCGGCTTGGGCTTGCTGAAAGCCTTCCTGATGTGCACGCCCAACGACCGGACGACTGTCGCGACCTGACCGCCGGCAAAACGCAGCAGCACGAAGCCGAACGCCACCGGCGGGATCTCGCCGCCCCGGATGAAATTGTGACCTGCCCGCAGGAAGGTCGTTGCACAGATCAGCACCCAGACGACGGTGATGACGAACAACATCAACATCAACGGGATGAGCTTCGGCGCCAGCAACACCGCCAGCAGGCCGGACACGACGCCGACCAGCAGCACCGGCTGATTGAGCGCCATGCAGAGGTGCAGGAGGGCCGCCAGCTTGGCCGACGGCGTGATGTCGCGGCTTTTCAGAATCTCGGGGACCATCCGAAACGAGACGTGACGGAAGCCGTCCTGCCAGCGCTGCTGCTGGCGCAGCCAGGTCTTGGTGTCAGCCGGCAATTCACCCGGCACACCGACGCTGGTCAGGAACAGCGCGCGCCAGCCCTTCACCCAACCGCGATAGGTGAGGTCAAGATCCTCGGTGACGGTATCGCCCTTCCAGCCGCCGCCGGCGTCGATGGCCGCGCGCTGCCAGATGCCGCAGGTCCCGTTGAAGGGCAGCGGATGTCCCGCCCAGCAGCGCGTCGCCTGCTCGATGCCGAGATGGGCGTCGAGCGTCACCATCTGCATCTCGGTGAGCGCGTTCTCGTACGGATTGAGGAAGTCGAAGCGGGCCTGCACGAAGGCAGTGTGCGGTTCGGCAAAAAACGGCCGCATGCAGACCCGCAGGAAGTCGGTCGGCGGCACGTAGTCGACATCGAAGATCGCGAAAAAATTGTGCGGCGTCTTCTGCATCGCCTCGTGCAGTGCCCCGCCCTTGTAGCCGCTGCGGTCGGTGCGCTGCAGCGCCACCACATCGAAGCCCTTGGCCCTGAGCTCGGCCGCCACCGCGCGGACCATGTCGGCCGTCTTGTCGGTGCTGTCGTCGAGAAGCTGGATGTGCAGCTTGTCCCGCGGCCAGTCGA
Source organism: Alphaproteobacteria bacterium (assembly GCA_947474005.1). GTDB lineage: Bacteria > Pseudomonadota > Alphaproteobacteria > Reyranellales > Reyranellaceae > Reyranella. The sequence continues at coordinate 20,237 of CANJHI010000030.1, forward strand.
GCGCGGCCGCCGACTCGGCGCCTCGGCGGACCACGCTGCCTTCGTTGAAGGACGGAATCTGGACGACGACATGCGGCAGATCCGCGTCGGCCGGCAGCGGCGTCGACAGCAGCATCTCCTCGCGGCTCAGGCCAGCATCCTTCAGCCGATGGTGCAGGATCACCATGTAGAGCAGGCTGCCGATGAAGGCGCCCAGCAGGACGCAGCAGACCGCGAAGACGGTGGCGAAGAAAAGAGCCAAGATGGCAAGGATAGCCATGGGTCGCTGAGCTGCCTGTCTTATGTACCGGTCTTGGGGGTGCGATTGAACTCGGTCTTCTTGCCGAAGCCCGCACCGACGATGGATGCCGCGTTGGCCACTGCGAGATAGACGATCAGGGCCGGCACGCTGGCCGCCGTGACCAGATAGCGCGCCAGGTCGCCGCGCTGCAGTCGCCGATAGGCGCCCCAGGTCATGCCGACCAGCACCACCAGCATCGTGACCAGCCAGAGCCAGAGGCCGAACCGGAAGATGCCGAGAAGCCGGCCATGGCCCACGATCGACAGGACCAGGGCCACCACGCCCACGACCAGGAGGGGAAAGATGAGCTGTTGGCCGAGCGCCACGGTCGTCGTGAGCTTGGCTTCAGTCGACCAGGCCGAATTCCAGATCGGCCCCAGAAGCTTGCGCGCAACCTGGACGAAGCCCTTCGACCAGCGGTTCTGCTGAGCCCCGAAGTCGCCGATCTTCTGCGGCAACTCGCCGACCACATGCGGTTCCATGAGGAACACACCGGTCCAGCCCTTCAGGTAGGTTCGCAGCACCAGGTCGAGGTCCTCCGACAGCGTGTCGTGCGACCAGCCGCCGGCCTCCTCGATGGCGGCACGCCGCCAGATGCCACCGGTTCCATTGAACTGGAACGGCACGCCACGCCGCGCGCGGACGTCCTGCTCGACGGCGAAATGGGCGTCCTGCATGAGCCGCTGAGCGCGCGTCAGCCAATTGCTCTCGCCGTTGCCCCATTCGATACGGGTCTGCACGAACGCAGCGCGCGGATTGGCCAGCATTGAGGCCATCGCCTGCCGCAGCCAGCCGGGCGGCGGCACGAAATCGGCATCGAACACCGCGACATAGGGGGCATCGCAGAGCGCCATGCCGGCAGCCAGGGCACCGGCCTTGAAGCCGCTGCGATCGTCGCGCCGGACATGCACGACGTCCAAGCCGGCGCGACGAAGCCGCGCGACGGCATGAATGGCGATATCGGTCGTGATGTCGGTGCTGTCGTCGAGGAGCTGGATCGTCAGGCGATCGGCCGGCCAGTCGAGGGCTGCCGCCGCTGTCAGGGCCCGCTCGACGACGAGCGGCTCGTTGTAGACCGGGAGCTGGACCAGGACCCGAGGCAGTTCGGCGGCATGCGGCGGTGCGCTCTCCGGCACGGACGAAAGCTCGACCAGCCAGTAGAGCAGATAGAGAAAATAGGCCGCGATGGCGAACTGCGCGGCCAGACAGAGCAGGACGACGGTGTCGAGTGCCAGGAGCAGCACGCTGCCCTACTGCTCAGTGGTAGTGGATGGGCACGTCGAAGCAGCGACCATCCTCAATGTGCAGACGACGAGATGCCACGTCGAAGATGCGCTCGTCATGCGTCGACAACACCACGGCGCACTTGGCGCGCATGGCGAGATCCTTGAGCTGGTCGACGACCAGCCGGCCGGCCACCCGATCGAGCGCCGAGGTCGGCTCGTCGGCAATTATGAGATCCGGCAGCCCGATCATGACGCGGGCGATGGCGACACGCTGCTGCTGGCCGCCCGACAGCTCGTCAGGCCAGGAATCGGCCTTGTCGGCCAGCCCCAGCATGCCGAGCAGATGACGCGCCCGCGGCTCGTCCCACGCGACATCCGACAGCGGCGTGGTCGAGACGCCGGCGATGACGTTCTGCAGTGCCGTCAGCGACGACAGGAGATTGCGCTTCTGGAACAGGAACCGGACGCGATTGCGCAGGACGTCGAGCTCGGAGCCGTTCACTCCGACGAGGTCGGTGCCCAGCAGGCGGAGCTTGCCCTCCGATGGCTTGCGCATCGTGCCAAGGATCGTAAGAAGGGTCGTCTTGCCCGAACCCGAAGGACCGGTGACGATCACGAGTTCGCCTTCCCGGACCTGCATGTTGATGTCGAACAGCACGTCGACGCGCTGCGGCCCCTCGCCGTAGTGATGGTGGACGTCCACCGCCTCGATGACGGGCGGCCCGAAACCATGGGGATTGCTGGGGGGATTACCGGTCATGGTCACTCGAACAGCATGATCGGGTCGACCTTCCACAGTCGCCGGATCGCAAACAGGCTCGACACCACCGTCATGACCACGCAGGCCGCGAGCGCCACCACCATCTCACGCAATCCCATCGACATGCCGAGATGCATGGCGGCTTCGGTGGCGCCGTAGACGAAGCGCCCGAGCGTAAACGCCACCAGGAAGGCCGGCGTGATGATGGCGGCGCCAATCTGGCCGATCATGAAGAGAAAGAACCACCAGTCGTAGCCCAGGCTCTTCAGGATGGCATACTCCGGCAGGTAGAACCGGATGATCTGGTACTGGGCGTAGTAGATGAACACCATGCCGATCATCACGCCCATCACGAAACCAAGGTCCGTGATGTAGCCGACCGGGGTTTCACGCGACCAGTAGCTCTTCTCGCGCGCCTCCAGTTCGGCGATGGTGATGACTTCGCCACGGCCGGCCAGCTCGCGATTGAGGTCCTGGCGCACCGCGATCGGATCGGATCCCGGGGCGAGCCGGATGGCGATGAAGGCAGGGCGATCGGACCACCAGGCACCGAAAACCTCGGACATGGTCCCCTCAGACATCATGACGGCCCCGTCGTTCAGCACATTGGGGCCGACGGCGAAGGTTCCGACGACGAAGAGCTGGCGCAGCAACCCGCGATTGTCGGGCGGCCCGAGCACCGGCACTTCCTTGTTCTCCCCGATCTCGCCGAGATCACCGAAGTAGGGCCGCGATTCGCGATCGTACAGAAGCCGGCGCGCTTCGCGCAGCTTGTAGAGGTTTTCGCGCAGACCCGGCACGTCGATCGCCGGCCGTTCCACGTCGATGGCATACCAGGCGATGCGCCGCGACCCCGACATGCCAGGATGGGTTATCGACATGACGCCGAACCAGAGCGGCATCGTGCCGGAGACCGACGGGTTGGCCGACACGATGTCGGTCATCGCCACGGGAACCTCGGCGTGGAGCTGCAGCGACTTGAAGCCGTACGGCACCAGGACAAGATCGGCAGCCACGGTGCGATGGAGCCGGATCGCCGAATCGTAGACCGCGCGCTCGATGCCGAGCTGGGCGAAGATCACCAGCAGGCTGGCGGTGACGCCGGCCAGCGACAACAAGGTACTGGTGCGCTGACGCTTGAGCTGTTGGGCGCCGAGCGGCATCGACGTCGCCGTCTTGGCCGCCGCGCGCAGGCGCGCGAACGAGAAATCCGGCCGCCAGCGACGCCGTTTCGGTGACGGAAGGGCTGGTAGGACCAGTGCCATCTCAGCTCAGGGGAAGGTAACGCGCGTCTCTCGCCCCAGCACCCGCGGCATGCTGGACGGGTCGTCGAGCTCGATCTCGACCTGGACCACGCGGCCGTCGGTCGACGAGCCGCCGTCCGGCTCGACGCGCTGCATGCGCTTCACTGTCGGCGCCACGCGGGAGATCGTTCCCTTGTAGACGGTCGTACTGCCGCGGAACGTGACCTCGACCTTGCCGCCCGGAACGACGCGGCCGACGTGCAATTCGTCGACATCAGCAAGAATCCGCAACTGCCCCAGGTCGACGATCTTGGCGATGCCACTGGCGGATACCCGCTCGCCCTGACGCGAATAGATCTGCACCACCACCCCGTCGAGAGGCGAGCGGACCAGTGCCTGCTCACGCGTGGTCCGAGCGTTGTCGAGCTTGGACTTGATGATGCTGATTTCCGTCTCGATCTGCCCGAGGTCCGACTCCAGCGTCTCCTTCTGGACCCGAAGCTTGGCCTGTTCGCGCTCGAGGTTCTGCTGGGAGATGTTCAGTTCGAGCTGCTTCTGGTCCGGCGGCAGGCCCGAGCGCTGCATCTGAAGCGCCTTGAGCTTGTTCGACTCGGTTTCCGATTTTACGACGACTTCCTGCATCGCGATCTCGGCCGTGCGGTAACCGCCGATCATCGCCTCCCGCTGCTGCTTGGCCTTGCTCAGCTCCGCCTCGGTCGAGCGGACGGCGACGTCGGCCTTGGGATAATTCGACAGGACGGCAATGATGTCGTCTTTCTTGATCTTCTGGCCGTCGGTGATGCGGAGTTCAAGAAGGACCGCGCCGCCCCCCGGATCGCCGGCAATCACTACTGTTCCAGCCGGCGCATCGGTATAGCCGCGCGAAATCAGCGGCCCGAGCAGACGAGCCCCATCCTGGGCGCTGCTGGTCTGCCGTGTGGGGGTAATCCACATCGCCAGGATGGCGGCGACGACGAGCGCTGCCACGCCCACGGCACCCCATGTGAATTTTCTTGCGTGCGCCATTGCTAACTATACCAGATATCGTGTCGTGTCGCTCGACATGCTGATCAGAATGCCGGGAGCGCAACCGACGACGTGCCGGTGCTCCGCACGACGCTAACAATCGAGAAAGTACGGTAAATCGATGTCAGAACCTTGTCATATTCGTACAGGGGCGCATTCGTGACGTAGATTACGTCGCGAGCCTGCATACCGAACTGCTGTGCGACAAAGATCGACACCGGCTGCATCAGGTCGAGGCGGAAAACACGCGCGCGCGCCGCCAAATTGTTCTTCAAATCGCCCATTCTGAAGACATAAACGCCGGTTTTGTTGGCGCGGATATCATTCAACCCGCCGACCTGGCCCAGCGCCTCCAGAAGCGACAGATTGTGCTTGGTCATCTCGACGTTGCCTGACTTCATGACCGCGCCCAGCACCGTGAAAACCCGGGAATTGGGGCGGACGACGATCTCGTCGCCTTTCTGGATCGCAATATCGCCGCCGGCCAGAAGCTCCGAATATTGCGCCGTCAGGATCACATCACCGTGACGCCGCACCACGACTTCGAGCTGCGTCTGCCCGCCCATGGCGCCGCTCGGTCCTCCACCGCCGGTGCTGGCCGGACCGCCAACCCGGTTGATGGCATCGACGACGGATCTCACACCTTCGAGGATCGAGACGCGCCCCGGAGTCTTGACATCCCCAGAGACCATCACGGTATGGGTGCGATCGGCCACGAACTCGACGATGACCTGCGGATCCTGGGCTTTTCCGTTCAATTGCTGGGCGATGCGGCGCTCGATCTGGCTGAGGTCGAGGCCGGCGACCTGGACGGTCCCCACGAAGGGAATGTTGATTGTCCCCGCGTCGGTGACGCGCTGGACGCCGAAATCGGCACCCGGCTTCTGAATCGTCGGGAAAATACTGCCTTCATAGGGCTCGAAGATGCGAACCTTGATCGCATCCCCCGGCGCCACAGAAATCTTGCCGCCGGCCGACAACGCGCTCGTGACCGACGGACGGTCGATGCTCTCCGGCTGACGGTAGGCGGCAATGGTGGTCGGCGTGAGGTCGATCACGTCGAACGGCAAGGCCTCGGTAGTAGTTCCCTGGGCACCGCCCATCCACGGACCATCGCCAGGCAAGGCTGTGCACGCGGCAACACCGATACCCAAGCCGAGGACAATGGCGGTAGGTCGCGCGACAGCGCGCAGCCAGCTCCAAATTGTCAAATTCCGATCTCCGTCCGGAACGGTCGCACCACAATGTGTCGCGCCTCGCCCCATCCCATAATCCAGCCTCAGCTCACCTTGTAATTAGCCTGTGGCGCCATGCGGGTGCAAGCGGTCCGCAGACCCAGACCCGCCTGCGGCCTTCGGAGCCAATCTGGCGAGAGCCTGTTCCGTCGAATTAGCCACATCGAACAGCTGCGAAAATCCACTGACCAGCAGGCAATCTGCCGCTGGCCCGCTAAAAGAACAAAATACGATCCGCGTCGACAATTCGGCGGCCTTGTGAAGCACGATTGCCAGGGCGCGCACGCCGGCGGCGCTCATATAGGTAACTGCGCTACCATCGACGATAACCCGACCGGCCGGACGCAATGCACCGACCATCAGCGCCTCGACAGACGCCGAGGTTGCCGAATCGACTCGTTCAGGCAGCATGATCGTGGCGATCTCGGCCTCCGGATGTGCTCCTTTCATACGGACTTCCTCACCGTACCATCCCCGCGGGAACTCCAGTCTCCCCCGAGGTCGGCGCCGCGCCAATAGATCGCGCGGCTGGCCAGCGCACCGACCATCAGCGCCGGCGCCAGTGCCTCGCGCACTAGCGCCGCCGCCGCCGCACGCCATCCAAATTCAAGGCCGCGGCCCCCCATGAACCATTTCTCGCCCACCAGCCACGCCGCGGTATGGACGAACAGACCGACAATGACGGTGCCCGGCCCAGCTCCCGCGCAGGCGAGCGCTGCTGCGCCCGCGGCCCCCGAGACTGCCCAACCGATCACCGGTTCCCACAGCACCAGCGGCCACACCGGCAGGCGCAATCGGGTGCGCGCCCAGCGGACCTGCCGCCGCCACACCGTCGTCCAGTCCCGAATCCCCAGCGGCAGCCGCAGCATCGTCTCGCCCAGGCACGTGCCGAGGCCCAGCTCGCGCACCGAGCGGACGACGGAATAATCGTCGGCGATCCATCGATTGAAACCGCGCCAGTTGCCGATCCGCTTCAGGGTGTCCCGCGACAGCAGGGTCACGCCTCCCGAAGCGACGGCCAAACCCAGGCGGTCGGCCGCAAACAGGAACCTCGCCTGATGCCCGTCGATGTACGCCCGCTCCATTTCAGCGGCGAAGTTCCCCGGCGCGTCGGCAGCCTTGAGCGCCAGGACGAGTCCCATCGCGTCGGAGAGCGGCGCCGCGGCGCGGCAAAGCTCGTCGACACCGAACACGATGCCGGCGTCGCACAGGCCCACGATCTCCCGGCTGGCCGCCTCGAGCCCCTTGCGCACGTTGTTCATCTTGGGATTGAAGGTGTCATCGTTGCCGACGAGGATCGGCGCCTCCGGCCACAAGGCCCGTGTCGGGGCCACGGCGCCGTCGTCGGCATGGGCGACACAGATCAGGACCTCGACACCCGTCCGGGCGAGTTCGGCAAGTGCTGCGACGTAGGCCGCCGACGCGTCGCCTGCGCCGTTCATCGGTGCCACGATGCTGAAATCGGCGGGCCGATGCCGTGCGGCCGTCATCCGTCTAGGCTGACGCGCGAGCGCCGCACTCGCCCAGTGCACGGCCGAACTCAGCGACCACCAGCCGAGCCCGAGCCAGACAGGGGCACCGATATCCATCCGTCATCTCTTCTCGCCTGCCGAGAAGCGATTCACGTCGTCTTTTTCCACCAGGAGCGCGCGATGATACGACCGGATGACCTCGTTGGGATCGCCCTGTTCGCGGATCCGGCCGTCCTCGATCCAGATGGCGCGCGTGCACAGGCGGCGCACCTCGGCCATCGAATGCGACACGAAGAGAAGCGTGCCGGTCTTACGGAAATTGTCGATCCAGTCGAGGCACTTACGCTGGAAGGCGGCGTCGCCGACCGACAGGGCCTCGTCGACGACTAGGATTTCCGCCTCGACATGGGCACAGATCGAGAAGGCCAGGCGCGTGCGCATGCCCATGGAATAGTGCTTCACCGGCTGATCCATGTAGTCGCCGATGCCCGCGAACTCCGCGATCGAGTCGAATTTCCGCAGGACCTCGGCCCGCCTGAGGCCAAGCACGGCACCGCCGATCAGGACGTTCTCGCGGCCCGTCAGCTCCTGGTCGAAGGTCGATCCCAGTGCCAGAACCGGCGCGATCCGGCCCGACACCCGGAGTTCGCCATGGCTGGGCAGGGTCATGCCGCAGATGACCTGCAGCAACGTGGATTTACCGCAGCCGTTGCGCCCCAGCACGCCGATGCTCTCGCCGCGCTTGACGCTGATGTCGATGTCGCGAAGCACCCAGAAGGGCTTGAAGTACGCCTTCCACCACCCGAACAGGACCTGCTTCAGCCAGTCGTTGCGATGGGCGTAGAGCTGGTAAGCCTTGCCGAGGTGCTTGGCCTCGACGACGATCTCAGATGACGTCGACGATGACATTCCGGTACCTGTCGAAAAACCAATAGCCGAAATAGAAGGTGACGACCGACGTGAGCAAGGTCCAGCCGTAGACAAGGAGGTTCGGCACCTTGCCGAGCAGCACGATGTCGCGCATGACCTCGACGTAGCCGGTCAGCGCATTGGCGTAGATCCAGAAGTCGAACGGCGCCGGCAATGAACTGTGCTGGTAGAAGATCGGCGTGGCGAACATGAACAACGGCACCACGTTGATCATGAAGTAGCCGGCGTCGCGGGTGAAGGCGCCGATCGCGCACAGGAACCACGACATGCCGATCAGGAACGCCATGAAGGGAATCAGGATCAGCGGCATCAGCAGCACCGTCCACGGTAGGCTGCGGGTGATGGCGAGCTGGAAGATCAGCATGACGCCGATCGAGATCAGTGTGTAGGCGGTCGCGCGCAGGGTCGATATCACCGCCAGCATGTCGCTGGGAAAGATCGTCTGCTTGATGAAGTGGGTATATTCGTGCAGCAGCATCGGCGCGCGAAACGCCATCTCGGACCAGAAATTGAAGACGATAATGCCGCTGAAGATGAACAGCGAGTAGGTGACGAGTGTTCCACCGCCCTCGGCGCCCGGCAGTTTCAGGTTGGTGGAAAAGGCGAAGGAATAGACGGTGATGGCAAGAAGCGGCGCAACCACCGCCCAGATCCAGCCGGCAATCGACCCTTTGAACCGCTCGCGGATCTCGCGCCGCAGGATGGCCATGATCAGATCCTGATGCTGGACCATCTGCACGAAGGGTCTCGTCATGAAACGGGAGGCGCGCTGCAGCGGGCCGAGATTCTCGACCACGATCTGCTTGCCGTTGACGACTTTCACCGACGGCATGAGCCGCGTCTCTCCTTCTCGAATCCAGTGGTGAGCCCGGTGGGGTACGATCCCACGACCCTCTGATTAAAAGTCAGATGCTCTACCGCTGAGCTACGGGCTCGCTCCGGCGTTACGCGGCAGGCCGAAACCCCGCGCGGCGCCCGTATAAGGTGCGCCAGCCCCACGGTCAACGCGACCTCTGGGGGCAAGGCCTGGTCCCTGGTCAGGACTTGGCGAACTTCGCCTTCAGCCGTGCGAATACCCGCTTGGAGACGAATTGCGACGTATCTCCGCCCAATCGCGCAATATCCTTCACCAGAGATGAAGCGATGAACTGATGCCGGTCGGACGCCATCAGGAAGATGGTCTCGATGTTGGGCTCCATGCGGGCATTCATGTTGGCCATCTGGATTTCGTACTCGAAATCCGAAACCGCCCGCAGTCCGCGGATGATCACCGAAGCGCCCATTTCGAGCGCGAAATGAATCAGCAGACAATCGAACGGCACGACCACGATCCGCTCCCGGTCCGCCGGCGGAAAGTCCGCGATATCCTCGCGGATGATCTCCATCCGCTCCTCGAGCGAGAATAACGGCCCCTTGCCGATGTTGATCGCACATCCGATCACCAGCTTGTCGACGAGCCGCAACGAGCGGCGCATGACTTCCATGTGCCCGCTGGTAATGGGATCGAACGTGCCCGGATAGACGCCGGTGCGTTCTGAGGCCATTTCTCCCCCTTGTGTGCCAGATGCGGCGGCGGAGTCTTAGCGACACAGGCGTTCCTTATCCACCGTTTGTTTCGGAATGGCTCTCACCGTTGCCGTTGCTCGCGCCGGCGTCGTCCTCACCAATGCGAACCGCCGACACGACGCGCTCGCCTTCACTGACGTTGACGATGCGCACGCCTCGGGTAGCTCGTCCCGCAATGCGAATTCCGTCGACCGGGCAGCGGATCAGGGTGCCGCCGTCGGTCACCAGCATGATCTGGTCGCTGTCGAGCACCGGGAAGGCCGCCACGATCTCGCCGCCCTTGGCCAGGTTCATCAGCTCCACGCCCTTGCCGCCGCGTCCGGTCACCCGATATTCATAGGCCGACGTGCGCTTGCCAAAGCCCGATGAGGCAACGGTGAGGACGAATTCCTCCTTGCCCTGCAGTTCTGCGAAACGTTCCGGCGACAGCGTCGTCGCGGCGGACGCCGCTTCCTCTGCGGGAGCAGCTTCCTCCTCTGCGCTCTCGGCGGCGTTCTCAGCAGCGTTCTCGGCCTGGCGCAACGCCCGCGACTGACGGAGATAGGCGTCGCGGTCCTCGGTCGGGATACCCTTGCCGCTGTCGAACAGCGACATCGAGATCACCTCGTCGCCCTCGGCAAGCGCGATGCCGCGCACGCCGGTCGAAGCGCGGCTCTGGAACACGCGCACCGCCGCAACCGGGAAACGCATCGACCGTCCCTGTCGCGTCGCCAGCAGAACGTCCTGATCCTCGCTGCAGACGCTCACCCCGATCAACCGGTCGCCGGCATCCTCGCCCTCGAATTTCATGGCGATCTTGCCGCTCTGGTTGACGCTGACGAAGTCGCTGAGTTCGTTGCGTCGTGCGCCGCCCCGTGCGGTAGCAAACATGACGTGCAGGGTCGACCAGCTCGCCTCATCCTCCGGCATCGGCATCACAGCGCTGATCGTCTCGCCTTCGCCCAATGGCAACAGATTGATGAAGGCCTTGCCGCGCGCCTGCGGCGTGCCGACCGGCAGTCTCCAGACCTTGAGCTTGTAGACGATGCCTCGGCTGGAGAAGAACAGCACCGGCGTGTGGGTGTTGGCGATGAAGAGATTGGAGACGAAATCGTCCTCGCGCGTGGCCATGCCTGAACGGCCCTTGCCGCCGCGGCGCTGGGCGCGATAGGCCGACACCGGCACGCGCTTGACGTAGCCGCCGTGTGTGACGGTGACCGCCATGTCCTCGCGCGGGATCAGGTCCTCGATGTCGTGCTCGAACTCGTTGTCGAGGATCTCGGTACGCCGCGGCGTCGCAAACTGCGCCTTGATCTCGAGCAGCTCCTCGCGCATCAGCGCAAAGAGCTTGTCGCGATCGCCCAGCAGCTCGAGATAGCCCTCGATCAGCTTCGCAACCTCGCCCAGTTCCTCGGCGATTTTGTCGCGCTCCAGGCCGGTCAGGCGCTGCAGGCGCAGTTCGAGGATGGCGCGGGCCTGGGCCTCGGAAAGCTTATAAGTGCCATCGGCCGCCACCTCGCGGCCAGGCTCGGCGATCAGCAGGATCAACGATGCCACGTCGGACGCCGGCCATTCCTTGGCCATCAACCGCTCGCGCGCGACCACCGGATCGGGCGACCGGCGAATCATCGCGATCACCTCGTCGATGTTGGCGACGGCGATGGCGAGGCCCACCAACACATGGGCGCGGTCGCGTGCGTGGTTGAGCTCGAACTTGGTCCGCCGCGTGATGACCTCGGCGCGGAAGCGGATGAACGCCTCAAGCAGCTCCTTGAGGTTCATCAGCTTCGGCCGGCCGCCGTCCAGTGCCAGCGAATTGACGCCGAACGAGGTCTGCAGCGGCGTGAAGCGATAAAGCTGATTCAGGACGACGTCAGCCATGGCGTCGCGCTTCAGCTCGATCACCATGCGCACGCCGTCGCGATCGCTCTCGTCGCGCACTTCGGAGATACCCTCGACGCGCTTGTCGCGCACTACTTCGGCAATGCGCTCGTGCAGGCGCGCCTTGTTCTCCTGGTACGGGATCTCCGAGATGATGATCGACTCGCGACCGCCGCGGCCTTCCTCGATCCGCGTCTTGGCCCGCATGATCACCGAGCCGCGGCCGAGTTCATAGGCGGCGCGGATGCCGTTACGGCCGAGGATGGTGGCGCCGGTCGGGAAATCCGGACCCGGCACATGTTCCATGAGCTGGGCGATCGTGAGTTCCGGATTGTCGATCAGAGCGCAGCAGGCATCTAGCAGCTCGCCGAGATTGTGCGGCGGGATGTTGGTCGCCATGCCGACGGCAATACCGCCCGCGCCGTTGGCCAGCAGATTCGGAAACGCCGCCGGCAGGACCGTGGGCTCCAGCGTGGTCTCGTCGTAGTTCGGCTGAAAATCGACGGTGTCCTTGCCGATGTCCGACAGCAACGTCTCGGCGACGCGGGCCAGCCGCGCCTCGGTGTAGCGCATCGCCGCCGGCGGATCGGCGTCCATCGAACCGAAATTACCCTGCCCCGCGATCAGCGGCAGGCGCATCGAGAAGTCCTGCGCCATGCGCACGAGGGCGTCGTAGATCGATTGGTCACCGTGCGGATGGTACTTGCCCATCACTTCGCCGACGATGCGCGCCGACTTGCGGAAAGCATGCGTCGAGTCGAAGCCGCTTTCCTTCATCGCATGCAGGATGCGGCGCTGCACCGGCTTCAGGCCGTCGCGGGCATCGGGCAGCGCGCGCGCCACGATCACACTCATCGCGTAATCGAGGTAGGAGCGACGCATCTCCTCTTCGATCGTGATGGGCTCGATATCGTGCGATGGCTGCTGCGGCGGAGGCGCGTCTGAGGGCGGCGGCGGCGGCGGAAGGATCGTTTCGTCGCTCACGGAGACCTGGTTTTTACTCGTTATTTTGGCCCAGCCAGAGGGCCCGGCGGAACAAGCCGGCACCCTACCAAACTACCTCCCGAACACCAACAAAAAACGCATTCGGGAGCGGTCTTTAACTAATTGATTTAATTGGTAAAATTGTCACCCCAAATGGATCCCGGAAAGGCTGCCAATTGCCCCCAGAAACAGGCTCCCAAAACCCATCGACCGTCGTCTTCGATATGGGCGGCGTCCTGCTCGACTGGAACCCGCGCCACCTCTACCGCAAGCTGATCCCGGAACCTGAGAAAATGGAGCAATTCCTGGCGTCCGTGACCACGACCCAGTGGCACGTCGTCCAGGACCACGGCGGCGACCCGGCCGAGGCGACACGTCGGCTGCAGGCCGAATTCCCGGCTCACGCGTCCCTGATCGCTGCCTTCTACGACCGCTTCGACGAGATGTGCGAGCACGCCTTCTCCGATATGACCGAACTCGTCGATCGGCTCCATCGGGCCGGCACGCCGCTCTATCTTCTGTCCAACGCGCCGGCCTTCCTCGACGGCTGGCTACGGGGACCGGCCCACAAACGCCATCCCTTCCTCGGCCATTTCCGCGACTATGTGGTCTCTGGCAAGGTCGGATGCTCCAAGCCCGCGCCGGAAATCTACGACCTCGTCTGCCGCACAGGCCGGTTCCAGCCGGGCGACGCCGTCTTTATCGACGATGTCCAGGCAAACGTCGAAGGCGCACGGTCGTTCGGCATGAACGCGATTCATCACCGCTCGGCCGACGAAACCGCCCGCGCGCTACGCGCAATGGGGCTGCCGATCTAGCGCCGCGCGCTCCTGGAACAGCCTACTTCCTAGAACGGAATATCGTCGTCCAGTTCGGCCTTGCTGCCACGTGCCGCCGGCCGACCGCCGCCACCGCCCGACGGAGGTGCGCTGCCACCCATGTCGTCATCCATGCCACCGGCCGAGCCACCACCGCCCTCACTGCCGCCGCTGCGGCCGTCGAGCATCGTGAGCGTGCCGCCGAAGCGCGGGACGACAACTTCGGTCGTGTAGCGCTCTTGGCCGCTTTGGTCGGTCCATTTGCGGGTGGTGAGCTGGCCTTCGAGATAGACCTTGGCGCCCTTCTTCAGGAATTTCTGGGCAACTTCGGCCAGCTTGTCGTTGAAGATCACGACGCGGTGCCATTCGGTGCGCTCCTTGCGCTCGCCGCTGTTGCGATCGCGCCAGGTCTCCGATGTCGCCACCGACATGTTCACCAGCGAACGGCCGTCCTGCATGGCCTTCACTTCGGGATCGCGGCCGAGATTGCCGACGAGAATGACTTTGTTGACGCTGCCCGCCATGGGGGCCTCCTTGGCTTTCCCGGTGCCACGGGACGCGGCACCTACCTCACGGCGGGCAACCTAGCTCCGGTCGCCTGTGGGCAGCCACCAATTTTGGGTTGTGGGCGCCCGGTGCGGTCGACTGACGTGAGGCTGGCTCATGCCAGCCCTCCGACAATTCATTGGCTGTGCGAGCAAAGCCTCCCCTATCCTCCGGCGCCATGAGCAAATCCTTCCATGTTCCCGAGGTCTCCCGAGGCCAGGCCTACGCCATGCTGGGCGGGGCCGCCCTGATGATGACCCTGGCCATGGGCATCCGGCAGAACCTCGGCCTGTTCCAGGCACCGGCTTCCAAGGAACTGGGTATCGCCATTTCCGACTTCGCGCTGGCGATCTCCGTGCAGCAGGTCGCCTGGGGCCTGAGCCAGCCGATCGCCGGCGTGTTCGCCGACAAGCACGGCACGCGCTGGGTGGCGCTGGTCGGCAGCGCCCTGTTCATCCTGGGCATCTGGCTCACAGCCACCGCACAGGGCGCCCTGTCGATCGTGCTGGGGGCCGGCGTGCTGATCGGTGTGGCACTTGCCTGCACCACATCGGGGATCACGGCCAATATCGCCGCCCGTGTGGTCGAGCCGAACCGGCGGACACTTGCCTTCGGTATCGTCTCCGCCGCGGGCTCCGTCGGCACCATGGTGACCGCGCCGATTGCCGCCTACCTTCTCAATACGGACGGCTGGCGTGCCGCGGTCTGGGCCTTTGTCATTCTCGCTTTCGCCATGCTGCCGGCCGCCTGGATCGGCAGCCGCGCCGACAAGCTGCCCAACAGCCTGCCGACCGACCGCGACCTCACGCTGCTACGCGCCCTCGACGAGGCGCGCCGCCACAGCGGCTATGTCGTCATGTCGATCGCCTTCTTCGTTTGCGGGCTGCAGCTCGTGTTCCTCACAACCCACCTGCCGACCTACCTCGCCCAGTGCGGCATGGATGCGTCCTACAGCGCCATCGCGCTGATGCTGATCGGCGGCTTCAATATCCTGAGTTCGTGGCTGTTCGGCTGGCTGGGCGACCGCTACCCCAAACGCCTGCTGCTGGGCGCCATCTATCTCCTGCGCTCGGTTGCGCTGGCGCTGTTCTTCATGTTTCCGCCGACGCCGCTCAGCGTGGTCCTGTTCGGCGCCGCCATGGGGACCCTGTGGCTGGGCGTCATTCCGCTGGTCAACGGCCTCGTGGTCCAGATCTTCGGCCTGCGCTTCCTGTCGACGCTGACCGGCATTGCCTTCCTGAGCCACCAGGCCGGCTCCTTCCTCGGCGCCTGGGGCGGCGGCTATCTCTTTGATCTCATGGGCTCCTACGACCTCGCCTGGAAGATCGGCGTCCTGGTCGGGTTGGCGGCAGGCACCCTGCAACTGCTCATGAACGACCGGCCGACGGACCGAGTGCTTGCAGCGCATGCACAGGCAGCCTGAGGCTGGGACCTGATATCGGGACTGGCGAAGCTGGGGGTTAATCGCCATATGCGCTGATCTCGCGCATACCCTATTCTCCGGTGCACATGGCCAAGTCCCGCTTACCCGTCGCCGAGCCGCACCGTTTCATCTCGATCCGCGGTGCCCGCGAACACAACCTCAAGAACGTCGATCTCGACCTGCCGCGCGACCGGCTGGTGGTGATCACCGGCTTGAGCGGTTCCGGAAAATCCTCACTCGCCTTCGACACCGTCTATGCCGAGGGTCAGCGCCGCTACGTCGAGAGCCTGTCGTCCTACGCCCGCCAGTTCCTCGAACTGATGCAGAAGCCCGACGTCGATTCGATCGAGGGCCTGTCGCCGGCGATCTCGATCGAACAGAAGACGACATCGCGCAACCCGCGCTCGACGGTCGGCACCGTCACCGAGATCTACGACTATCTCCGCCTGCTGTTCGCGCGCGTCGGCGTGCCCTATTCGCCGGCGACCGGCCTGCCGATCGAAAGCCAGACGGTTTCGCAGATGGTCGATCGCATCAAGTCGATGGCCGACGGCACACGGCTCTATCTGATGGCGCCCATCGTGCGCGGCCGCAAGGGCGAGTACCGCAAGGAACTGCAGGAGCTGCAGCGCAAGGGCTTCCAGCGCGTAAAGGTCGACGGCAAGCTCTACGAGATCGCCGAGGCGCCGGTACTCGACAAGAAATTCAAGCACGACATCGACGTTGTCGTGGATCGCATCGTGGTGAAGCCCGATCTCGGCAACCGTCTCGCCGACTCGATCGAAACCGCCCTCACCCTGGCCGAGGGGCTCGCCATCGCCGAAAACGCCGACTCGGGCGAGCGCACGGTGTTCTCGGCCCGCTTCGCCTGCCCGGTCTCTGGCTTCACCATCGAGGAGATCGAGCCGCGCCTGTTCTCCTTCAACGCCCCGCAGGGCGCCTGCCCCGCCTGCGATGGCCTCGGCGTAAAAATGTTCTTCGATCCCGAGATGGTGGCGCCGGACGACCGGCTGTCGCTGGCCGAGGGCGCGATCGCGCCATGGGCCGATTCCTCGGGCCAGTATTACATGCAGACGCTGGAGAGCATCGCCAAGCACTTCAAGGTCAAGACGTCGACGCCGTGGCGCGACCTGCCCAAGAAGGTGCGCGATACGATCCTGCAGGGCAGCGGCAGCGAATCCATCGCCATGCGCTACGACGACGGCATTCGCCAGTATCAGACCACCAAGCCGTTCGAGGGCGTGATCCCCAACCTCGACCGCCGCTGGAAGGAGACCGACTCCTCCTGGGTGCGCGAGGAACTCGAGCGCTTCCAGCATGAGAGCAAATGCGAGGTCTGCGGCGGCGCGCGGCTGAAGCCCGAGGCGCTGGCGGTGAAGATCGGCGGCCTGCACATCAGCCAGGTCACCGAATTCTCCATCGGCGATTCCGTGAAGTGGTTTCTTGACCTGCCGCCCAAGCTCACCGCCAAGCAGCGCGAGATCGCCGAGCGCATCCTGAAGGAAATCAACGAGCGGCTGGGCTTCCTCGATAACGTGGGCTTGAGCTACCTCACCCTCGATCGTGGTTCGGGCACATTGTCGGGCGGCGAAAGCCAGCGCATCCGACTCGCTTCCCAGATCGGCTCGGGCCTCACCGGCGTGCTCTATGTCCTGGATGAGCCGTCGATCGGCCTGCATCAGCGCGACAACGACCGGCTGCTGAAAACGCTGACCCGCCTGCGCGACCTCGGCAACACGGTGCTGGTGGTCGAGCACGACGAGGACGCCATCCGCTCCGCCGACTATCTGGTCGACATGGGCCCCGGCGCCGGCGCTCTCGGCGGCCATGTGGTTGCCCAGGGCACGCCCGAGGAGGTGATGCGCAACAGCGCCAGCCTCACCGGCCAATATCTCTCCGGCTTTCGCCAGATCCCAATTCCCAAGGTGCGGCGCGAACCGCCACCGCAGGGCAGCAAGGGCGGCCGCTGGCTCACGATCAAGGGCGCCAAGGCGAACAACCTCCAGAACGTCACGGCCGGCATTCCGCTCGGCACCTTCACCTGCGTCACCGGCGTCTCGGGCAGCGGCAAGAGCACGCTGATCGTCGAGACGCTCTACAAGGCGCTGGCCAAGCGGCTGAACAACGCTCGCGAACATCCCGGCGCGCACAGCGGCCTCGACGGCGTCGGCCATCTCGACAAGATCGTCGACATCGACCAGTCGCCGATCGGCCGCACGCCGCGTTCCAACCCCGCCACCTACACCGGTGCCTTCTCGCCGATCCGCGACTGGTTCTCGCAACTGCCCGAATCGACGGAGCGCGGCTACAAGCCAGGGCGCTTCTCGTTCAACGTCAAGGGCGGCCGGTGCGAGGCCTGCCAGGGCGACGGCGTCATAAAAATCGAGATGCACTTCCTGCCCGACGTCTATGTCCAGTGCGACGTCTGCAAGGGCAAGC
>CANJHI010000031.1 GCA_947474005.1 Alphaproteobacteria bacterium
AGCCGGCAAAGGTCGCCATCGTCGCCTGCATGCGAAAGCTCGTGACTATCCTAAACGCCATCCTCAGGGACAAAAAACCATGGGCAACCGCTTGACCACCACGACGGTCGCTCAGGATGAGGTGGCGTGTGTTGCTTCGATTCGATTTGAAACGGAAAGACTCTAAGTGCGCGAAGGCAGGCAACTGTCAGGCGAACAGGAAGTCCGAGTCCGAGAGGCTCGCCGTCTGCACGCCGATCAGCGTGATCGCACTCGTCGTGCCACCGTCGGTATAGAACAGCGTCGTCAAGTTGTAGCCCAGGTTGGCGGGATCCCACTCGTATGCCGTGAAGTCCGAGAAAGAGTGGATCGACGCGACCGCGGTGAAATCCAGCTTCTCGCCGTTGAAGTCGAAGGAGTGGATCGTGTCGGAACCCCAGACGGCGGCGGTGTAGACATAGCGGTCGACGCCCGTCTCACCGATCATCGTGTCGTTGCCGGCGCCACCGGTCAGGATGTCGTCGCCGGCGCCACCGGCGATGTAGTCGTCGCCCGCGCCGCCCCTCAGCACGTCGTTCCCACCCCAGCCGTAGAGGAAGGTGTTCACGGTGTTGCCGGCGCCGTTGAGATTGTCGTCGCCCAGCACCGAGCCCTGGACCCATTCGATCGAGGCTGTCGCCAGGTTGAGCGTCACGCCCGTGTCGGACCAGACGAACAGCGAGTCAAAGCCGGCGCCACCGTCGATCACGCTGTCGCCGCCCAGTTCGATGAGGGAATCGTCGCCGCCCTGGCCCAGCAGGATGTCGGAGCCGCCGTTGCCCAGCATGAGATCGGCACCATCGCCGCCGGCCAAGGTATCGGTGCCGTCGCCGCCGTCGAGGTAATCGCCGAAGGCCGAGCCGGTGATCGTGTCGTCGCCGCCCATGCCGTAGATATAGACGGCGCCGGTCTGGGTCGCGGCGTTGAACGTATCGCTGCCTGAATTGCCCTGCGCCCATTCGATCGACGCCGTGCCCATGTCCAGCGTCACCGCCGCACCGGTCTGCACGAACGCGGAGTCGAAGCCCGCGCCGCCATTGATGGCCGTATCGGAACCGTCGATCAGCAGATAATCCGCGTCATCGCCGCCGGACAGGTTGTCGGACCCGTTCCCGCCGATCAGCACATCGCTGCCCGCGCCGCCGACCAGTTGATCCGCGCCTTCGCCGCCGACGAGCAGGTTGTCACCCGAATTACCGGTGAGCCTGTTGTCGAGACTGTTGCCGATGGCGGCTATCGAGGCGCTGCCCGTCTGGATCAGGTTCTCGACGTTGGCACCCAACGTGTAATCGACCTGAACATAGACCGCGTCGATGCCGGCGTCCGAACCCTCGTCCACCACGTCGAGCAGGTTGTCGACATAGTAGGTGTCGTCACCCAGCCCGCCGGCCATCGTGTCGGCGCCGTCGGCGCCGTCGGCGCCGTCGATCGTGTCGTCGCGGCCGGTCGCGAAGGGCTGGCCGGGCGCCGTCGCGATCAGCGAGATCACGTCGTTGCTGTTCGTTCCGACGATGCTGACGCCCGGAACGTAAATGCCTTGCTCGATATCGACCTCGGCATTGCCGGACACGTAGCGGCCGAACGTGCCGTCGGCGTCGGTGAAGGAGCCGGTCCGCGTCCAGTTTTCATTGCCGAGCGACACGATATCGCCGGCATTCCCTTCGACCACGAGGACATGCTTGCCGTCGGTGACGGTGCCGATTCCGCCACTCAGGAGGGACGCCTGGCTGACGACGAGTTTGTTGTCGCCGGTACCGGTGAGTTCGATCACCTCGATGCCCTGCAGCTTCGCCATGACCGACGGATTGGCGAGATCTAGCGTCAGACCCGCCCCATCGAGCGCCAGTGTGTCCCTGCCAGCCCCGCCATCGGCCAGGCTGAATGTCAGGTCGCTTACGACCAGCCTGTCGTTGCCGCCCATGCCACGCAACTGATCGGCGCCGCCGCCGCCGCTCAGGATATCGTTGCCGTTGGCGCCCGTCAGGACGTCTGCTGCCGCGGTTCCGACGGTTGGGCCGTCGGCCCGGCCATAAATGACGTAAGTAATGCCTGAATACGTACCGTTCAGCGGCGAGTTGGGAGCGCCGATGATCAGGTCGTCATAGCCATCGCCATTCACGTCCCCTGCCGATGCAACCGACCAGCCGCTGCGGTCGTAAAGTCCCCTGCCACTCAGCTTGAAGCCGTTGTGGCCATCCAGCGTGGAGAGATCGAGATTGGCGACGAAGCCCGACGCCTTGCCGAACACCACGTAGCTCGCGCCGGACTGGTTGTTTCCGTTCGTGTCGGCGACCCGGGCGCCGATGATCAGATCGTCGAAGCCGTCGCCGTTGAAGTCGCCCGCCGACGCGATCGAGCCGCTCTGATCGCCTGCCGCTTCCCCGTTCAGCTTGAATCCGTTGGTGCCGTTCAGGCTCGACAGCTCGATATTGGCGGCAAAGCCTGACCTCGTCCCGAACACGACATAGCTCGCACCCGACTTGCTGCCGTGCGGGTCGGCACCCGGGGCGGCGACGATCAGGTCATCTACGCCATCGCCATTGATGTCGCCCGCCGCGGCCACCGCGAAGCCGCTCTGGTCGCCCTGCGCCTCACCACTCAGCTTGAAGCCGTTCGAGCCATTCAGCGTGGAAAGTTCGAGGTTGGCGGCAAAGCCCGCCCCCCTGCCGAACACTACGTAGCTTGCGCCGGCATCGTAGCCGTGCGGAACGGTAGCGGAATCGGCGTATGACGCACCGACGATCACGTCGTCAAAGCCATCGCCGTTCACGTCCCCCGCCGACGCGACGGAGTTACCGGCGTGCCCACTCCCCGCAGGGCCGCTCATCTTGAAGCCGTTGGCGCCGTTCAGGGTCGAGAGGCTGATGTTGGCCGCGAAGCCTGAGGCCTTGCCGAACACCACGTAGCTCGCCCCGGAAGACGAGCCATTCGGGTCGGCCCATGGCGCGCCAATGATAACATCGTCGTAGCCGTCGCGGTTCACATCGCCCGCCGCTGCGACCGACCAGCCGACCAAGTCTCTGGCACCCACTCCAGCCAACCTGAAGCCGTTGCTGCCGTTCAGCCCGGAGAGCTCGACCTGGGAAGTAAAACCCGCCGCCTTGCCGAACACCACGTAGGCAGCGCCGGTGGAGGTGTAGGTTCCGTACGCCTTGGAGGCGCCGATGATCAGATCGTCGTAGCCATCGCCGTTCATATCGCCGATCGAAGCGACAGACTGCGCGCCGTAGCCGTAGTCCACGCCGTTCACCTTGAAGCCGTCGCTGCCGTTGAGGCTCGACAGGTTGGTCACGGAAGGAAAGCCCGATGATTTGCCGAAGATCACGAAGGTGGCACCGTCAGTGCCTGTGCGCCCGGCGCCCGGAGCGCCGATGATCAGGTCGCTGAAACCGTCGCCGTTGATGTCGCCTCCCGACACCGAGTAACCCGCCTTGTCGCCCGCCACGCCATAGAACGCGGAGCCAAGTCCGTTGAGGTTCGACAGATTGATGTTCGCCGGAAACACCACGCAATACCCCTGACGGCTCCGACCGCAGGCCTCCCCAGACCTCGACATCGGAAGTATGCGTTTTTATCGAAATTACTTGAGAATTTCTACCTCAAGCTGCGCGCATGGGATTTGCTTCCACGCCCGCGCGCAGAGATTATCCGCACGCTGCGCGCGGAATTCCTGGCCGTTCGGCTTACTTTCGAAGCATCGATTTGCAGGTTCAGCAGGATTTTGATAAGATTTTACCTATAGTGGGAAATTCCGTCTCCGCTGTCCAGACGCCCGACGGACCCGTCCGCGGGCGTTTTTCTTTGCCCGAACAGGACCCTGAAATGACTGAAATCAAACGCTGCTGGCGGCCGCAGGGCCGCTTCCTGCGCGAGTTTGCGCGCACCGGCTCGGTCTCCGCGGCCTGCCGCGCTTCGGGCCTCGCCCGCCGCACCGTCTACAATTGGCGCGATGCCGATGCCGACTTCCGCGCCCGCTGGGACGCCGCCCGCGAGCGCGGTGTCGGGCACCTGCGTGACGAGGTCATGCGTCGCGCGATGATCGGCGACGACGTGCCGGTGTGGCACGACGGCCGGATCGTCGATCATGTCGCGGAACCCGACTCCCGCGTGTTGTGGAAGCTTTTGCAGGCACTGCAGGCAGACACCTACGGACCACGCGCCGCCGAATTGCGCGCGGAGCACGAACGGCAAGCGGAATTCAGACGGCGGCTCGACGAGGCCGACAAGCGGGTGGCGGCCTACGACGCCAGTCTCGAGGCCGAGCGCAACGCCTTGCTCAAGGGGCAGGGGAAATCCCATGACGCCGGGTAGACGGCGTCGGTGGCACAGCCGATCAGGGGGCGATTCGCGTGTCGGCTCAAGGACATGAGCCCGATCCGTGGCACAGGCAGCGGGACAACGCGTGGCACAACGAGCTGTGCCAGAAAGCTGTCCGCTTCAGCGCCGCGCGAACGCCATCCCGGCCAGCAGCGGCGCGGCGAACAGGCCGAGCACCAGCAGCGGATAAGGCGCGCCCCACCAGAAGGCGAAGCGATCGAGGAACGAGGCAGGGTCCTCGTCGTAGGTCAGGCGCACATAAAGGAAATCGGCGAGCACCGTGGACGAGGGCCACAGCAGGGCGGCGAGAAGCGCCGCCTCGAACCAGCGCGGGCCCGCCGTGCGGCGCGCATGGATGATGGCCATCAGCACGAGGTAGGGCAGCGGCACCAGAACCTTGTACCACTCGACCGCGCGCACCGAGAGCGTGGCGGCGATCCAGGTGTCGCCCACGATGTCGTTCAGCACCACGAGCACGACGATGGCGAGCCACAGCGCCAGGGTGAGTCCCGGCCGGATCACGGAGCGCGCACGCGTTGCTCCAGATGGGCGAGGCAGGCGGCGCGATCGGCCGTGAAATCGCCATCGATCCACCAGCGCTCGACCGCGGCGATCAGGGCACCGACGCGCGGGCCGGGAGCGAGGCCCAGCGCCAGCGCATCGCCGCCGCTCACCGGCAGTTCCGGCGGCGTCCAGTTCCGCGCCAGCGCCAGAGCGGCCCGCCAGTCGCCGGATGCCTCGATGTCGAGCAGCAGGCGGTCGGCGTAAAGATTGTTGCCGAGATGATAGATGCCGGCCCGCCAGGCTTTCGGGCCATCCGTCGTGTCGAGCGCCGGCTCCCGCGCCAGCATGACGTCGAGCCGCAACGCCTGCTGGGTCGAGAGTTTCAGCCGCTTGCCCAGCGCCGTGGCGTCGGTGCCGGGCGCCAGGACCGACGCGAGACGGCGCAGCGGATCGGGCCTGTCCTCGCGGCCGATCAGGGCGCCGAGGCGCGCCACACCGGCATATTCCGGCAGCCAGTGATCGAGCACGCCGGCCTCGACCATCGCCGCCAGCGCATCGGCCGGCGCCGGCGCCTCGAGCAGGCGCAGCAGTTCCTTGGCGACACGCTCGCCCGACAGGCTGCCGAGCACGCCCGCATTGCGCCGGCAGGCGTCGATGCCCGGCCCGTCGAGCGGCGGTCGGCCATACCAGGCGTAGAAGCGGAAGAAGCGCAGCACGCGCAGCCGGTCCTCGGCGATGCGGGTGTCGGCATCGCCGATGAAGCGCACGCGGCCCGCTGCAAGATCGCTGCGGCCGTCGAACGGATCGTAGAGCGTGCCGTCGCGATCGGCGTAGAGCGCGTTGAAGGTGAAGTCGCGCCGGTTGGCGTCCTCCAGCCAGTCGTCGGTGAAGGCGACGACGGCGCGACGGCCGTCGGTTTCGACATCGCGGCGAAGCGTGGTGAGTTCGAAGGGCCTGCCCGCGATGATTGCCGTTACCGTGCCGTGCTTGAGACCGGTCGGCACGACCTTGATGCTGGCTGCTTCGAGGGCACGCATCACCGTTTCGGGCGGCTTGTCGACAGCGAGATCCGGTTCACGCGATTCTGCGACGCCCAGCAAGGCATCACGCACCAAGCCGCCGACAAAACGTGCACCGATACCTGCGCTGGAGAAGGCGGCGAACAGCGTGCCCACCGCCGGATCGTCCCGCCAAGGTGGCGCTTCGAGACGGCCAGCAGGCTTCATGGCGCGAAGAGGCCGCCATATCCCTGGTTCTGGGTGAAGAACATCACGATGAAGCCCGCGATCGTGCAGGCGAGGCCGGAGATGGCGAGCCACGTGAGCGGCATGTCCTGCCAGGCCGGCAGCGTGCCGGCGATCTTGCGCTCCTGCTTGATCTTCACCGCCCACGCCCACAGGAAAAAAGCGACGGCCGGTGCCATGACCAGCACGAGGATCAACAGTACGACGCGCATGGGGCTACTCCGGGCCCGCGTCACTCGCCGGCGGTGAGGACAAAATGCAGGTTCTTCAGCATACCGGCAGTCGCGCCCCAGATGTAGCGCTCTCCATAGGGCATGGCGTAGTAGCGCCGCTCGCGGCCCTGCCAGACACGGCTGTCGATGCGATGGTTCCGCTCGTCGAGGAAATGCGCCAGCGGCACCTCGAAGACGTCGGCGACCTCGCGCGGATCCGCACGGGTGATGAATCCCGGCGTGACGATGCCGACGATGGGCGTGATCTCGTAGCCCGTTCCGGTGCGGTAGAGGTCGACCGGGCCGATCACCTCGACGAAGCTGCGGGCGAGGCCCACCTCCTCCTCGGTCTCGCGCAGCGCGGTCGCCACGGCATCGGCATCCTCGGCCTGCTGGCGTCCGCCGGGAAAGGCGATCTGGCCGGCGTGGCTCGGCATGTCGTCGGTGCGCTGGGTCAGCAGCACCGTCGTGCCGGACTCGCGGCGGACCAGCGGCACCAGCACCGCGGCCGGCCGCCAGCTCTCGGGCACCGGCACGACGCCGTTCAGGGAAAAGTCACTGCCGAGAGGTGGCGTGCTTACTGGCAAACCCGATGCCAAACGCCTGCTGCGTTCGCCTACCCGCCGCACGATTTCGTCAACCGTCATGCCCTTGTTCCGGCCTCATTTCTGGGCTTCCCTCAAACTTAGTCCCATCGATCACAGGAGCGCCCTGGTGGCCCCCGATACATCGACCGCAACCGACGCCGACGCCCGCTCCGCCCTCGCCGAAATCGAGCGCCTGGGCAGCCAGTTACGTGATGCGCGCACCGCCATCGGCAAGGTCATTTATGGCCAGCAGGACGTGATCGATCAAACGCTCGTTGCGCTGCTCTCGGGCGGCCATCTGCTGCTGATCGGCGTGCCCGGCCTCGCCAAGACCAAGCTGGTGGACACCCTGGGCATCGTGCTCGGCATGGACACCAAGCGCATTCAGTTCACGCCCGACCTGATGCCCGCCGACATCCTGGGCTCGGAAGTGCTGGAGGAAAGCGACGGCGGCCGCCGCTCGTTCCGCTTCCTGCAGGGCCCGGTCTTCGCCCAGCTCCTGATGGCCGACGAAATCAACCGCGCCAGCCCGCGCACCCAGTCGGCGCTGCTGCAGAGCATGCAGGAAAAGCACGTGACCGTGGCCGGCAAGCGCTACGACCTGCCCGGCCCCTTCCATGTGCTGGCGACCCAGAATCCGCTGGAGCAGGAAGGCACTTATCCCCTGCCCGAAGCCCAGCTCGACCGCTTCCTGCTGCAGATCGACGTCGGCTATCCCGATGAAGAGGCCGAACGCCAGATCATGATCGGCACGACGGGCGCCGTGACGGCGGTGGCGACGCAGGCGCTTACCCCGGCCGATTTGATGGCGGCCCAGGCGCTGGTGCGGCGCCTGCCGATCGGCGAAAGCGTGGTCGATGCCATCCTGAAGCTGGTCCGCGCCGGCCGGCCGGAGAGTTCCGACCTGGAAGTCGTGCGCAGCCGCGTCGCCTGGGGTCCAGGCCCGCGCGCCAGCCAGGCCTTCATGCTGGCCTGCCGCGCGCGCGCCATCATCCAGGGCCGCCTGGCACCGTCGGTCGACGACGTCGTGGCACTGGCCGGACCGATCCTGCGTCATCGCATGGCCGTCAACTTCTCGGCCCGTGCCGAGGGTGTCACGGTCGAAGCGGTGATCGCCCAGATGTGCACCCGGCTCGCCTGATCCTGGCCTAGGCATTGCAGCGCCGCAGCCAATGGCCGCGCCCTCAACCCTTCACCGATCGCTCGAACTCGCCGGCACCCTGCCGGCGTTGATGGTGGCGGCCGACCGCGTCGCGGCGACCGTCATCCAGGGCGTCCACGGCCGGCGCCGGGTGGGCCAGGGCGATGCCTTCTGGCAGTACCGGCCCTATCGCGACGGCGACAGCGCCAGCCAGATCGACTGGCGCCAGAGCGCGCGCAGCCGGCATCTGTTCGTGCGCGAGACCGAATGGGAGGCGGCGGCCAGCATCTGGCTGTGGCGCGATGCGTCGCCGTCGATGCAGTACGCCTCGCTCAAGAACATCGATACCAAGGCTGTGCGCGGCGAGCTGATCACGCTGGCGCTGGCCAGCCTGCTGGCCGATGCCGGCGAGCGCGTCGCGGTCCTGGGCGGCGGCATGCGGCCGACCTCGGGACGTGTGGCGGTACGACGGATCGCCGAAACCCTGTTCGATGAAATGCGGGACGCGGCGCGCGTGCAGCCCAGCCTGCCGCCGATGGTTCCCCTGCCTGCGCATGGCACCATCGTCCTGGTTTCCGACTGGCTCGATCCGCTCGACAAGATCGAAGCCATCGTCCGCTACTACGCCAGCGTCGGCGTACGCGGCCATATCGTGCAGGTGCTCGATCCGGCCGAGGAAGACCTGCCATTCGACGGCCATGTGAAGTTCGAGGGCCTCGAAGCCGAAGGACAGCACACCATCCGCCGGGTCGAGGCCGTGCGCACGGCTTATGGCGCGCGGCTGGCAGCGCAGAAGGAAGGCCTTCAGCGCCTGGCGCGGCCGGCCAACTGGACGGTCCATCAGCATCGCACCGACCGGCCGCCGCAGACGATCCTCCTCGCCCTTTATCTCGCCATGGCCGACTTGCGTCGGCTGAACGCGGCCTGAGCGCCGATGCTCGGTCTCGGCGCTTTCGCCTTCGCGGCACCGGGCATGCTTGCGCTGCTGCTGGCGCTGCCGGTGATCTACTGGCTGCTGCGCCTGATCCCGCCGCTGCCCAAGCTGGTCCGCTTTCCGGCCATCCGCCTGCTGGTGGGCCTCGAGCCGACCGAGCAGACGCCGATGAAGATGCCGTGGTGGCTGCTGCTGCTGCGCCTGTTGCTGGCGGCGGCGCTGATCCTGGCGGTGGCCCGGCCGCTCCTCAATCCGCAGGCCGACCTGCCCGGCCGCGGACCGCTTCTGCTGGTGATCGACGACGGCTGGTCCTCGGCGCCGGGCTGGACGACGCGTATCGCCCACGCCGAACGGCTGATCCAGCGCGCCGAGCGCGGCGGGCGGACCGTCGTGCTGATGGGCACCGCGCCCGCCCCCATCGACCAGTCAGTGGCCCGGCGCGGCGCGCTGCGGCCGGATGAAATCCGCACCACCCTGCGCGCCTTCCGTCCCAAGCCCTGGCCGACCGATCGCGCGGCGGCGGCGGCCGACCTCGACCAGATGCAGGTCGATCCCGGCGCCTACGTGGTCTGGCTGAGCGACGGGCTGGACGACGAAGGTGCAGCGCGGCTCACCGAACGCCTGCGCCGCTTCGATGGGTTGCAGGTGGTGGTGCCCGATCAGGCCAGCACGCCGCTTCTGCTGCTGCCACCCGTCGCCGAAGGTCGCGACTTGAAAGTTCGCGCGCTGCGGCCGGCCGCGGACGGGCCGCGCAAGGTGGCGGTCCAGGCGGCCGACGAGCAGGGCCGCGTCGTAGCCCGTATCGACGTCGACTTCGCCGCCACTGCCACACAGGGCGAAGGTGTCCTGCCGGCCCCGGCGGAACTGCGCAACCGCATGGCCCGCCTCGACATCGAGGCGCAGGGCGGCGCCGGCAGCACGATCCTGCTCGACGAGCGCCATCGCCGCCGGCCTGTCGCCATCATGGGCGAACGCGCCACGGCGGGCGGCCAGCCGCTCTTGCAGGAAGTCTACTTCCTCGAGCGCGCGCTCGATCCCTACGTCAGCCTCAGCATCGGCGACCTCGAAACGGTCCTGACCCGCAACACGGCCGTGCTGCTGATCCCCGATGGCGCGGTGCCCTCGACCAACGACCGCGAGGAAATCGCCAAGTGGATCGAACGCGGCGGCATCGCCGTACGCTTCGCCGGCGCCAATCTCGCCGCCGGTGGCGACACGCTGGTGCCGACGCGCCTCAGGCTGGGCGACCGCGCGCTGGGCGGTGTCATGAGCTGGGGCGAACCCACGGCGCTCGCCGAGTTTCCCGCCAACAGTCCTTTCCTCGGCATACCGATCCCCAAGGACGTGCGCATTTCCCAGCAGGTGCTGGCCGAGCCGACGCCCGATCTCGCGGAGAAGACCTGGGCGCGCCTGGCCGACGGCACGCCGCTGGTCACCGCCGAGAAGCGCGGCCAGGGCTATCTCGTCCTGATCCACACCACCGCGAACACGGGATGGAGCAATCTCTCCCTGTCCGGTCTGTTCGTGAACATGCTGCAGCGGCTGGTGACGCTGTCGCGCGGCGTCGCCGGCGACGGCGTCAACAAGGCGCTGAAGCCGTGGCGCACGCTCGACGGGTTCGGCCGCCTGGGTGCACCGCCGGCCGGGGCGCAGATCCTGCCGGCCGATGCGGGCGAGACCTTCAAGCCCAAGCCCACCACGCCGCCGGGTCTCTACGGCGACGAGAACGCCCAGGTAGCCTTCAACATTGGCGGCCGGGTCGGCACGCTCAAGCCGCTGGCCCTGCCCAGTGGCGTTGCGACCGACAAATTGTCGGAAGGCGGCGAGACCGACCTGTCGCGCTGGTTCCTGCTTGCCGCCCTCGTGCTGCTGCTGGCCGATCTCCTGATTTCGCTGTGGCTGCGCGGCCTGCTGCCGCGCGCTGTGCGGCTGGGCCGCGCCACGACGGCCGCAACGGTGCTCCTGCTGGCGGTCCTCGCCGTCCCACCGGATGCCGGCGCCCAACAGCAGACGCCGCCGCCCCAGCGGCCGCAGTTCCAACCGCAGCCCTCCGCACCGGCGACCCCCGCAACACGCGAACGGCCGGGGCCGCCGCCGCTCAGCATCGAGCAGGCACTAAAAGGGTCGCTCGACATCCGGCTCGCCTACATCCTCACCGGCGACAAGGAAGTCGACGACATCAGCAAGGCGGGCCTGGAAGGCTTGAGCGAGATCCTGCGCAACCGGACCTCGGTGGAGCCGGCCGACCCGGTCGGCCTCGACCTGGAGCGCGACGAGCCCCGCCTCTATCCGTTCATCTACTGGCCGATCACCTCGACCCAGCCCGCGCTGTCGCCGCGCGCCGCGGCGTCGCTCGACCGCTATCTCCGCACCGGCGGCATCATCTTCATCGACACGCGCGACCAGCAGCTCAGCTTCGACCGTCCCGTCGGCGGCAATCCCGACCTCAAGCGCCTTCTGGCCGGTGTCGAGACGCCGCCCCTGGTCGCCATGCCGCCGGATCATGTGCTGACCCGTGCGTTCTATCTTCTGTCCGACATGCCGGGCCGCTGGCAGGGCGGAAAGATCTGGATCGAGTCGGGCGGCGGCCGGGTCAACGACGGCGTCACCACGGTCATCATCGGCGCCAACGACTATGCGGGCGCCTGGGCGGTCGACCAGCGCGGCCGTGGCCTGATGCCGGTCACGCCGGGCGGCGAGACCCAGCGCGAGATGGCGTTCCGCGTCGGCGTCAATCTCGTGATGCTGGCCCTCACCGGCAACTACAAGGACGATCAGGTGCACCTGCCTGACATCATGCAAAGGCTGCGGCGATGAACCCGACGTCGGCCGTCTCCGTCGCCTTCGATCCGCTGTTGCCGTGGCCGGTGCTCGCCGTGCTGGGCGGTGTCGGCCTCGTGCTGATCCTGCTCGGCCTGCGCGCCGGCGCCCGCGGCACGATCTGGCGGCTGGGCTCGATCGTCGTCGTCCTGGCGGCACTGGCCAATCCTGCCCTGATCGAGGAACAGCGCAAGCCGATCGCCGACGTGGCGCTGATCGTCGTCGACGACAGCGATTCGATGGCCATCGGCGAACGTCGCAAGCAGGTCCAGACGGCGCGCGAGTCGTTGAAGTGCAAGCTCGGCCAGCAGGAAGGCCTGGAGATCCGCGAGGTCGTGCTGCCGCCCGCCCACATCCAGCTCGGCAGCGAACGGCCGGGCGGCACGCGCCTGATCGAAACGATGCGCTCCGCCCTGGTCGAGGTGCCGCCGGAGCGTCTGGCCGGCGTCGTGCTGTTGACCGACGGCCAGGTGCACGACGTGCCCGCGGGCCTGCCGCCGGAGCTGGGCGGCGCGCCGCTGCACGGCCTGATCGCGGGCAAGAAGAACGAGCGCGACCGCCTGATCGTGGTCGAGCAGTCGCCGCGCTTCGGCGTGGTCGGCCGCGAGGTGACGACCAAGTTCCGGATCGAGGATCCGGCGGGCGGCACCGCCCCGGTGACGCTGTCGGTCGGCGGCGAAGTCGTAAAGCGCATCGATGTGCCTGTCGGCAAATCTGTCGAGCTGCCGATCGTCGTCGGCAACCCCGGCGCCAACGTGGTCGAACTCGAAGTCGGTGCCGGGCCGAGCGAGCTGACGCTCGACAACAATCGCGCGCTCTTCACCATCAACGGCGTGCGCGACCGGCTGCGCGTCCTGCTGGTGTCGGGCGAGCCCTACCAGGGCGAGCGGGCGTGGCGGAACCTCCTGAAGAGCGATCCCGCGGTCGACCTCGTCCACTTCACCATCCTGCGCACGCCGCAGAAGGACGATTTCACGCCGGTACGCGAGCTGTCGCTGATCGTCTTCCCGATGCGCGAATTGTTCGAGCAGAAGCTCAAGGAATTCGACCTCATCATCTTCGACCGTTACGAGTCGGGAAACCTCATCACGCGCGAATACTTCCGCAACATCGCCGAGTACGTGAAGAGCGGCGGCGCCCTGCTGGTCTCGGTCGGTCCAGTGTTCGCCACAGCACGTTCACTCTATCGCACGCCGCTGGGCGCCATCCTGCCGGCAGCGCCACTGGGCGACGTGCTGGAAACCCCGTTCAAGCCCAAGGTCAGCGAGATTGGCCAGCGCCATCCGGTCAGCGCGAACCTGCCGCAGGCCGGCGAGCCCGACAAGGAGCCGACCTGGGGCCGCTGGTTCCGTCTCGTCACCTCGCGCACCGAGCGCGGCAACGCCATCCTGTCGGGCGCCGAGGACAAGCCGCTGGTGATCCTCGATCGCGTCGGCGAGGGCCGCGTGGCCCAGCTCATGTCCGATCACCTTTGGCTGTGGAACCGCGGCATCGACGGCGGCGGACCGCAGCCGGAACTGGTGCGGCGCGTTGCGCATTGGTTGATGAAGGAACCCGACCTCGAGGAAGAGGCGCTGCGGGCGACGGCCGTCGGCGGTCGCATCGAAGTGACGCGCCGCACGCTGGCCACGACCTTCCCGCAGGTCACCATGACCTCGCCCGACGGCAGCACCCGCACGCTCTCGCTGCGCCAGACCGCGCCCGGCCTCGGGCTCAGCGTCGTCGATGTCGACAAGCCCGGCCTCTACCGCTTCGACGACGGCACGCTGCGCACCGTGGCGGCCGTCGGCAGCCCCGATCCGCTGGAGTTCTCCGACGTCCGCGCGACCGACGCCAAGCTGAAGCCGCTGGTCGAGGCCTCGGGCGGCAGCATGCTGTGGCTGGTCGACCAACCCGATCCGGATATCCGCACCGTGCGGCCGGGCCGCGCCGCCGGCGGCTCCGACTGGATCGGGCTTCGCCGCAACGAGGGCTATACGGTGGCCGGCATCAACCAGCTGCCGCTGCTGCCCGGCATCCTCGTGGCACTCGCCTTCCTGATGGCGGTGGGCAGCGCTTGGTGGCGCGAGGGCCGCTAAATCTGGCGTCCGCATCGTTACCAATCCGAAACTTGATCGGAGCCGGCGTGGCGCCATTTTGGGGCCAAGAGGTAAACACCATGATCGAACTCAGACCCTTCGAGAAACTCGGCAAGTCGGACCACGGTTGGCTGAACGCCAACTTCCATTTCAGTTTTGCCGAATACCGCAATCCCGACCGCGTCCATTGGGGTGCGCTGCGGGTGTGGAACAACGACCGCATTGCGCCGGATTCCGGATTCCCGCCGCATCCCCATCGCGACATGGAGATCGTGACCTATGTCATCAAAGGCGCGATCACCCATCAGGATCACCTCGGCAACGAGGGCCGGACCGAAGCGGGCCAGATCCAGGTGATGAGCGCGGGCAACGGCATCAAGCACGCCGAATACAACCGCGAGGACGAGGAGACCGAGCTGTTTCAGATCTGGATCCTGCCCAACAAGCAGGGTGTGCCGGCACGCTGGGAGACGGTTCAATTCCCGGCCGAGGCGCGCGACGGCAAGCTGGTGCCACTGGCGTCGGGCCGCGGCCATGAAGGGGCGCTCCCGCTCTATGCCGACGGCGCCCTGTTTGCCGGCACGCTGAAGGCGGGGCAGACGATCCGCCAGAAGCTCGACGGCAAGCCCACGTATCTCGTGCCCGCCAAGGGCAAGGTCGAGGTGCGCGGCGGCGACGGCAAACCGGTGACCGCCAATGCCCGAGACGGTGTTGCCGTCGCCGACCAGGACGAGATCGAGATCACGGCCCTCGAAGATGCCGAGATTGTGCTGGTCGAAACCGACAAGCTGAACTGACCCCCGCGCGATTGACGCTGCGGACCGGGCGGGCTTTGATCCTGCCCGGTTTTGTTTTGGGGGAACTCCATGGCCTACAAGGGCTTCGATCTGACGGGCAAGGTGTCGCTGATCACCGGCGGTAACGGTGGCATCGGCCTCGGCATGGCCGAGGCCCTGGCCGAGGCTGGCGCCGACGTCTGCATCTGGGGCACCAACCCCGCCAAGAACGCCGCGGCTGCAGAGAAGCTGAAGCACCATGGTCGCAAGGTGCATACCCAGATCGTCGACGTCGGCGACGAGCAGCAGGTTGAGGCGGGCTTTGCCGAGACCCTCAAAGTCATGGGCCATGTCGACAACTGCGTCGCCAACTCGGGCGTTTCAGGCCGCGGCAAGGGGGCCATCCTCGAGATGACCACCGAGGAATGGCGCCGGGTCCTGCGGGTCAACCTCGACGGCGTTTTCTTCACCTTCCGGGCGGCCGCCAAGCACATGGCCGCGCGCGGCAAGGGCGGTTCGCTGGTCGCCATGGCCAGCACGGCGGCCATCGAGGGGGCGGCCCGCTCCAGCCACTACGGCGCCAGCAAGGGCGGCGTCACCGCCATGGTCCGCGCACTCGCCGTCGAACTGGCGCGCTATAAGATCAGCGTCAATTCGATCCTGCCGGGCTGGATCGAGACCGAGATGACCGCCAATGCCTTCGGCAATGAGAAATTTGCAGCCAACGTGATGCCACGTATTCCGGAGCGGCGCTGGGGCGTCGGCGCCGATTTCGGCCCGATCGCCGTCTACCTGGCCAGCGACGCCACCGCCTATACGACAGGGCGCGACTTCGTTATCGATGGTGGCTATACGTTGTTCTAGTCTGTCGTATCACCGGGAGAGCTGAGAATGTCCAAGACACTTGCCGCCTGTTTCGTCGCCGCCATGGCGTTCGCTGCCGTGCCCGCGCTGGCACAGACCGCAAAGCCGGCGCCAGCCGCCGCAACAGCAGCACCGGCCGGCGAAGACAAGTACGTCGGCTATTATTATCCCAAGCCGACGACGGTCGAGAATTACACATCGGCGATGCAGACGATCCCCGGTGCGGAGCGGGCGCAGCGCGTCCAGTTCGTCACCGTCGTGTCGCAGGGCACGATCCAGTCGGCCTACCGCGTTCCCTATTCGGTGTTCGTGAAGGGCGACAAGGCCGAGAAACTGATCATCGTCGGCCTGCAGCCGGGCGAGTTGAATTCGATCTACCGGGTCCGCGCGATCCTCGCCAACATGACCACGATGTCGCGCCTGTCGCCGTTCTTCCAGGAGCGCACAGTGGCCGAGGATGCCAACTTCTTCGACCTGCTGAAGCTGCTGGGCTTCACCCAGCTCACCGCCACCGACGGTGAGAAGTTCGCCTATCAGGTGAACGTGAAGTAGCAGGCGCGTCGAAGACGCGCCTGCGGGCGGCAGCGCTTGTCATTCGTGGCTTGTAACCAAGCCACTGAAGCGCGAGAGCCCGCACGGTTGGAATGGCGCACCCAGACTAGCACCGAGGTTCTTTCTGCACGGTGCGGCGCCCGCGCTTCGGTCGCTGCGCTTCCTGCAGCGCTACACGCCGCCGGAGATTGCTAACGCAAGGCGTTAGCAATCTCCTGGTGATACCAGCCCAGCGCCTTCTCGAACTTGCCGAAGGTTTGCACGCGGTTGGCGCCGCTCCTGAAATTTTCCTGAACGCTGGCGCCGACGGTGAAATCCTCATCGAGCGCGGCCAGGATCAGATCCTGGTTGGTCTTCCAGTAGCTTTCCGGCTTCTTCGCCCGCTCCGCGGGGTCGACGAGAATCGAGACGTTGATCAGCGCCTCGTCCGGCGACACCGGGAAGCTGGTGAAGACGCCGCAATGGTCCTGGGTGTAGGCCAGCACCGTGTTGGGGAAGAGATTGTAGAGCACGACCGCATGGTCGCGGAGCTGCCAGGTCTCGCGCGGCTGGTTCTCGACCTCGAGGATCGACGGCTTGCAGACGGCGAAGCGGGAATGACGCTCGCGGCGTTCGTAGGCGGTGATGTTGTCGAGGAACAGCGGCGCCACGCTGGCACCGTGCAGGTAACGGAAGTGGTAGAGTTCGAGGAAGGTGTCGATCACCAGCTTCCAGTTCATGCGCGGACGGATCGGCGTCGTGCTTTGCACATCCCAGCCGTGCATGTCCCAGGAAGCGAGATCGGCCTTCACCGGCCCGAGGAAGGCATCCATGTCGATGTCGGTGCTCTGGCCGGGCTCGAGCGCCGTCGGCACCACGAAGACCATGCCGCAGCGCTCGGCAACGGCGAGCGGGCGCAGCCCGTGTGTCGCGCGATCGATCTCGCCGAACCAGGCCCCGTCGGTGATGCCTAAAAGCTTGCCGGTGAGGTCGTAGCTCCAGCCGTGATAGGGGCAGACGAAGGCGCGCTTGTTCGAGCCGCAGGACTTCAGTTCCACGGTGGCGCTGCGATGGCGGCAGACATTGAGAAAGGCGCGCAGCTTGCCGTCGGTACCACGAGTGACGAGGATCGGCTGGCCGGAGTCGTTGTTGGCGACGAAGTCGCCTGATTTGCGCAGTTGGGCGGAAAACGCGACCACGACCGGATATTTGCGGAACAGCACGGCCTTCTCGCGTTCGAAGCGATCGGTGTCGAAATACTCCTCGACCGACGTGTGACTGATCTCTCCGTCGTCGCGTGCGTTGGCCCGCGCCATGCCGTGCATGCGCTCGATATAGGTCACCTGGTCGGCGTGATGCATCGCCTGCTCCGCTGCTAGATCGCGTTCATGCCGCCGTCGATCACCAGCTCGGACCCGGTGACGAAGCGTGATTCGTCCGAAATCAGGTAAAGAATACCGTAGGCGATATCCTCGGGCGCGCCGAAATCGCCGATCGGGATGCTACCGCGGACCCGTTCCTTGATCTGGTCATTGGGCAGGATGCCCTCGCCCATCGGCGTCATGATGATGCCGGGATGGACCGAATTGCAGCGCACCTTGTAGCCCTTGCGCGCGCAATCGATGGCCACGGTCTTGGTGAACTGGCGCACTGCGCCCTTGCTGGCGCCATAGGCCGAGAGGTTGGGCGTGCCGAGAAAGGCCGCCAACGAAGAAAGATTGACGATCGAGCCACCCCCCGACGACCGAAGCGCGGGCACGCCATGTTTGCAGCCGAGGAACACGCCCTGGACGTTGATCGAGAGGACGCGCTGCCACTGCTCGACCGTCTCGCTTTCGAATGTCGAGGGAAACGGTCCGGCAATGCCCGCATTGTTCACCAGGCCGTCCAGCCGGCCTTCACGCGCCAGAATGTCGTCGATGATCCTCTTCCAGTCGGCTTCCTGCGCGGTATCGTGGGGCAGGAAACGCGCCCCGCCTCCGGGCTGAGGGCCGCCGATCCGCTGGACCGTCTCGAGGCCACCCGGTTGATTGATGTCGGTGACGATCACCGTGGCGCCCTCGTCGGCCAGCAGCTTCGCCGTCGCCCGGCCGATGCCTGATCCCGCGCCCGTCACCAGCACGACCTTGCCTGCTACCCGACCCATGCGCTTCATCCCGTTTGCTTGTTCTTGTCGCAACGGTAGAAGCAGCGCAGGCTGGCGACAAGACGAGAGGACCCCATGACCCGCACACTGGAATTCTATTACGACTACGGCAGCCCCTACAGCTATCTGGCTGACAGCCAGGTCGAGGCCATCGCCCAGCGCGCCGGCGCCACGCTGGTTCGCCAGCCGATGCTGCTGGGCGGCGTCTTCAAGGCGACCGGCAACGCTTCGCCGATGACGGTGGAGCTGAAGTCGAAGTGGAGCGCCTTCGACCTGCCGATGTGGGCCAGGCACTACGGCGTGCCGTTCCAGCGCAACCCGTTTTTTCCGGTCAACACGCTGGCCCTGATGCGCGGCGCCGCGGCGGCCCAGATTGACGGCCTGTTCGAGCGCTACCACCCCGCCATCTACAAGGCGATGTGGGTGGACGGCCGCAATCTCAACGACATCGCCGAAGTGGCGGCGGTCCTTACGGCGGCGGGTCTCGACGCCCGGAAATTCGGCGCCCGCCTCCAGGACCAGGACGTCAAGGATCGCCTAAAAGCCACGACCGACGAGGCGGTGGCGCGCGGCGTCTTCGGCGCGCCAACGAGCTTCGTGGGCGATATGATGTTCTTCGGCAACGATCGTCTGCCGTTTGTCGAAATGGCCCTCAAGGGAGAGCTCAAGTGAAAAGACTAGGAGTACTTGTCGCGGCCGGCTTCCTCTTCGCCGCCGCGCCCTCTTTCGCCCAGACCGTCGGCACCTGCCCGCGCGGCGGTGGCGCCAACCAGCCGCCGCCGGCACGGGTGCTGTTCGATCTCGGCAGCGCCCAGATCAGGGCCGATAACAAGCCGGTGATCGCCCAGGCGGCAGCTACGGCCAAGGCGCGGCAGGTGTCGGTCATCTGCCTGATCGGCCACACCGACAAGCTGGGCGACAAGGCGTTCAACGAGAAGCTGTCGCGATCGCGCGCCCAGGCCGTCGCGGCACAGATGATCCGCGATGGCGTGCCGGCCAATCATCTCTATATCGTCGCCGACCCCGAGGCGTTCGGGAACATGAGCCTCGGCAAGGAGGACGCTTCGGTTGTCGACCGCAAGGTGACGATCTTCTTCTCGCGCTAGATCAAGCCTGCTCGATCAGGCCGGCATCTCGATGACGGCCTTGCCCACGACCTTGCGGTCGATCAGGGCACGAAAGGCATCGGCCGCACGTTCCATCGGAAAGCGATGCGAGATGTGCGGTCGCATGACGCCGAGAGCTGCAAGCTTCGGCAGCTCGGCGTAGCTGTATCCCATCTGGGGCAGACGCAGCAGCGTCTCTCCCGCGCGGATACCCAGGATCGATAGTCCCTTGATCAGCACGTGGTTGGACATGAGCTTGCTCGGTCCGCCCGACGTGAAGCCCACGACCAGCAGGCGAGCACCATAGGCCGCCGCACGTACGGACTTCTCCAGAACCTCGCCGCCGACCGGATCGTAGATCACATCGGCGCCCTTGCCGTCGGTCAACGCCTTCACGGCGGCGACGAAATCGGACGTTCGGTAGTTCACGACCTCGTCGGCACCGTTCTGCTTCACGATGGCGAGGCGCTCGTCATCACCGCCAGTCGCGATCACACGCGCGCCGAGATGCTTGGCGAGCTGCACGGCTGCCAGCCCTACACCACCCGACGCACCGTGGATGAGCGCGACCTCGCCTTGGCGCAGAGCGCCGCGATGAACGAGCGAATGGTAGGCGGTGGTTGCGGCGACACGAAAGCCCGCGCCCTCGGCGAACGACCAGCCTTCGGGCAGGCGCAGCAGATGGCCCTTGGGCGTCACGGCCACATACTCGGCGAAAGCGCCCGGACGGATGCCGAAGATCACCTCGTCGCCGACCTTCCAGTCAAGGCGCTCGGCGCCCACGGCGTGGACGGTACCTGCGCCTTCCATGCCGGGCACGAAAGGCAAATCCGGCTTGTGCTGGTAGTCGCCCGAAACGGTGAGCACGTCGGGAAAATTGACCGAAGCCGCGCCAACCTTCACGACGATGTCGCGCGGCCCCGGCTCGGGAAGAGGCCTCTCCTCGATTTTCAGGACAGACGGATCGCCGAGGCGATCGCAAACGACTGCCCTCATCCGGCTAGTCGAGCTCGAAGGCGTTCTTGTAGTCGAGCTTCAGCGCCGGATCCTGGTCTTCCTTCCTGAGGAAGCAGTTGCCCACCACCAGCACCTCGATCTCGCTGCCCATGAAGCAACGCCAGGCGTCCTCCGGCGTGCACACGATCGGCTCGCCCCGCACGTTGAACGAGGTGTTCACCAGGACCGAGCTGCCGGTCTTGGCCTTGAAGGCCTCGAGCAGCTCGTGGAAGGCCGGATTGGTTTCCTTGTGCACCGTCTGGACGCGGCCCGAATAGTCGATGTGCGTCACCGCCGGGATGTCCGAGCGCGGCACGTTCAGTTTGTCGATGCCGAACAGCTTGTCTTCCTCGGCGGTCATGACGCGGCGGCGGCTCTCAACCACCGGCGCCACCATCAGCATGTAGGGGCTGTCGCTCTTGATGTCGAAATACTTGTCGACGTCCTCGCGCAGCACCGCCGGCGCGAAGGGACGAAACGACTCGCGATACTTCACCTTGAGATTGAGCGTCTTCTGCATCGAGGGCGAGCGCGCGTCGCCCAGGATGGAGCGCGCGCCGAGCGAACGCGGTCCGAACTCCATGCGGCCCTGCATCCAGCCCACCGCCTTCTCATCGGCCAGCGCCTGGGCGGTCTGGTCGATCATCTGCGCATGGTTGAGGCGCGTGAGCTTGGCGCCGGCCGCGGTCAGGCGCTCGGCAATCTCGTCGTCAGTGTACTCGGGGCCGAGGTAGGAGCCCGCCATGCCGTCCATGTGGCCGTTGAGCTTGCGTGGCTGGCCCATGAAGCCGTGATAGGCGGCATAGGCCGCGCCCACCGCGCCGCCGGCATCACCGGCCGCCGGCTGCACCCAGATGTTGTCGAAGATGTTCTCGCGCAGCAGCTTGCCGTTGGCGACGCAGTTCAGCGCCACGCCGCCGGCCAGGCAGATGTTCCTGGCGCCGGTTTCCTTGCGGACCGAGCGGCCGAGACGAAGCACGATCTCCTCGGTGACGGCCTGGACCGACGCCGCGAGATCCATGTGGACCTGCGTCAGCTCTTCCTCGGGTGTGCGGCGCTTGATGCCGAACACATCGGCGAACTTGTCGTTCGTCATGCGGAGGCCAGTGCAATAGTCGAAGTAGGTCTGGTCGAGGCGGAAGGTGCCGTCCTCCTTGAGGTCGACGATCTTGTTGAGGATCAGGTCCTTGAACCGCGGCTCGCCGTAGGGCGCGAGGCCCATGACCTTGTATTCACCCGAGTTGACCTTGAAGCCGGTGTAGTAGGTAAAGGCCGAATAGAGCAGTCCCAACGAATGCGGGAAGTGCAGCTCTTTCAACATCTCGAGGCTGTTGCCCTTGCCGTAGCCCAGCGACGTGGTCGCCCACTCGCCGACGCCATCCATGGTCAGGACGGCGGCTTCCTCGAACGGCGAGGGAAAGAACGCCGAAGCGGCATGGCTCTGGTGATGTTCGCCGAACAGCAGGCGCTTCTGCCAGTCGAAGTCCGGCTCCCAGCGCTTCATCTCGTCGCGCAGCAGGGTCTTCTGGAAGAGCTTCTCCTTCAGCCACAGCGGCATGGCCATGCGGAAGGAATTGAAGCCGCGCGGGGCGTAGGCGAGGTAGGTCTCGAGCAGGCGCTCGAACTTCAGGAACGGCTTGTCGTAGAAGGCGACGTAGTCGACGTCGGGCAGCTTGATGCCGGCACGATCGAGGCAGAACTGCACGGCATTCTGCGGAAAGCCCGCATCGTGCTTCTTGCGGGTGAAGCGCTCCTCCTGGGCGGCGCTTACCAAATGGCCGTCCTCGATCAGCGCCGCCGCGCTGTCGTGATAGAAGGCCGAGATGCCCAGCACCCGCATGGGATTGGCCCTACCCGCCTAGAACAGGGTGTAGATGAAGGGTGCGATCGCCGAGCCCTTGGTCAGCACGATCAGGCCGCCGAAGATCACCATCATGATCATGATCGGCAGCAGCCAGAATTTCTTGCGCGCACGCATGAAGGCCCAGAGTTCGACGATGATGGAGCCCATGGCTCGGTCCTTTCGCGATCAGAATTGGTTGCGCATCGACTGGGGCGGCGGCCCCGGCGGGGTGCGGTCGATCCAATAGCTCTTGGCCGTACGGTCGAGGCGCAGCCGCAGGAAATCCTTACCGAAGGCCCGCATGACGAGACCGATCGGCATGATGGTAATGAAGAACAGCAGACCGAGGATGAGCGGGTTCATGACCTTGTAGAGCAGCAGCCCGAACTTCAGCCACAGCCGGTTGAGCGGGCCGAGCAGGCGGGGGTAGATCAAGGCCACCAGCAGGAAGGCCGCCGCGAGCGGCAGCATCCAATGCCAGCCGGCACCGCCCCGCCATAGCGAGAGGGCGCTCAGGATGCCGAAAAAGCCGGCGAAAACGAACCCAAAACCGCGATCGGAGCCCGCCTTGACGTGCTCTTCCCGCGAAAAGTCCTCATGAAGCTGGCTGGTCGCCATTTGCAACGCGTTGGAATGTCCGGACAGGGGCCCCTAAGTCACTGATCCCACTCGCCAAGTCAATCGCCGACCCGGCCAATCTGGGGCCCCCTCCGGACTTATTCCGCCGCAGCTTCCGCCGCCGCCATCCCGACGCCATGGAGCATCAGCGCGGTCAGGGTCCGCCGCCAAACCGCCTTGGCGCGGTCAACACCCAGCCCGTCGCGCCGGCGGAGCACGATCCAGGCCTCCGGCGACAAGGCAGCGCCGATCGCATCGGCCAGTTCCTCGCTCGCCTGTTCGCTCAGGATGGCGAACTCGGGAGCAAACATGGCCATCGCGGCGTCGCGCAGCCGCTGACGCGAGGTCGCGGCGCGGGCCAGCAGGCCGGGGTGACCGACGAACTGACCGGCAGCGACCCGCAGGGGAACGACCTTGTCGAACACGTCGGCCATGTTCTGGACGATCCTGTCGATGCGGACGGCCAGCGGCTGGCTGCCCGGCAACGTCTGGGGAGCCGCCAGTTCTTCAAGGGCACTGTCCAAGACAGTTACAAAAAGTGACTCAACATCGCCAAAATGCTGAAATACCGAGCGGACCGATACATCTGCCCGTTTTGCGACAGCCACGACCGTCGGCGCCGCGCTGGTCTCCGCGATCATCGCCTTGGCGGCCGCGATAACCTTGCGGCGCGTCTCGACCGCGCGCCGATTACGGCCGTCGCGACGTACGATTTCGACTTCAGGACTATCGCTCATGCGTCCCACGGCATCGCCCTGCCGCACAATGGCTGCTTCGCTCATTCCCGTGTTCCTAAACTGGAGTGGAGGCAATCGGTGGCCAACTTCCGCACCGACGCCTATTGAGGGCTTGAGATAGGGGTCGAGTAAGGCAGGAACAAGGTAAAGACGGTCGCACCACCATGAATACGAGCCATGCAAATCCCCCCCGCGCCGTCCTCTGGGACTTCGGCGGGGTCATCCTGAGCAGCCCCTTCGAAGCCTTTCGCCGTTACGAAGCCGAGGCCGGTCTTCCCAAAGATTTCATCCGCGGCCTGAATGCACGCAATCCCGATACAAATGCCTGGGCGAAAATGGAACGCAGCGAGGTCTCCCTCGCGGGCTTCGTCGAACTGTTCGAGGCCGAGGCACGCGAGCAGGGCCATCAGCTCGACGGCTGGCGTGTCCTGAAGTCGATAAGCGGCGACATTCGGCCGCAGATGGTGGAGGCCCTCCGCCGCTGCAAGGCGGCCTTCCGGGTGGCCTGCATCACCAACAACATGAAGTCGGGCGAAGGTCCGGGCATGGCGCGCAGTCCGGAGAAAGCGCGGGCCGTCGCCGAAATCATGACTCTGTTCGAGCATGTCGTGCAATCGAGCGCGCTTGGCCTGCGCAAGCCCGATCCAAGAATCTACCACCACGCCTGCGAGCTGCTCGACGTGCCGCCGCAGGACTGCATCTATCTCGACGACCTAGGCATCAACCTGAAACCGGCACGCGCCATGGGCATGCGCACCATCAAGGTCGGCGATCCCGACGAGGCGATCGCCGAACTCCAGGCGATGGTCGGCATTCCGCTGCGAGGCTGAGGGGTGAAGCGCGTCGCGCGTCCGATCACAGCGAAGTATCTCCAGAACGCCGCGACGTTCTA
Organism: Alphaproteobacteria bacterium; assembly: GCA_947474005.1. Lineage (GTDB taxonomy): Bacteria > Pseudomonadota > Alphaproteobacteria > Reyranellales > Reyranellaceae > Reyranella. The sequence continues at coordinate 24,365 of CANJHI010000031.1, forward strand.
CCTCGAGCGCTATCCCAGCACGGCCGAAGGTCTGCGTCGCGTGCTGAACCGGCGCGTCGCCAGGGCCCGGATGCTCGAAGCGCCGGTGATGGAGAACGTGAAGCAGGCGATCGACACCATCGTCACGAAGTTCGTCGATGCCGGCGTGATCGACGACAAGGCCTTCGCCCAGACCAAGGCGCGCTCCCTGCACCGGCGCGGCACCTCGAACCGCGTCACACGCCAGAAACTGAAAATGGCCGGCGTCGACGGCGGCACGCTGGACGCGGCGATAGAGGGACTGGACGTCGAACTCGACGTCACACCGGCCCAGCGCGAGCAGCGCGCGGCCGCAGCCCTGGCGCGACGCAGGCGCCTCGGCCCCTATCGCCTGGCCGAGCACCGCAAGGACCATCGCCTGCGCGATCTTGCGACCATGGCCCGCGCCGGCTTCGCCTATGACGTCGCCAGGAGGATCGTCGACGCGGCCAGCCCGGACGCGCTGGACGAAACCTGATCGCAACGCCATGGTCTGCTCGGGGAGCTCAGCATGACGATCACGATCTGGCACAATCCACGCTGCAGCAAGTCGCGCGAGACCCTCGCCCTGCTGCAGAAGAAGGGCATCGAGCCCACGATCCGCGAATATCTCAAAGAGCCGCCAACCAAGGCCGAGATCACCAAGCTGATCGATCTCCTGGGAGGCGATCCGCAAGATCTGATCCGCGACGGCGAGCCGGAATTCAAGGCGCTTCGAAAGAAGAAAGCCGATCTCGGCAAAGCCGAGATCGCCGCCGCCATCGCCGCCCACCCGATCCTGCTGCAGCGGCCTGTCGTGGTCGCAGGCTCGCGCGCCGCGATCGGCCGGCCGCCAGAGGCTGTGTTGCCGCTGCTGAGATAGCGCCATGGTCGGACGCATCCGCCTGTGGTCGGCCTATGTCCTTTTCTTCTACGTCGTCACGCATCTGCTCAATCACTCGCTCGGCCTGATCTCGCTGCGGGTGCTCGAAGTCGGCCGGGTCTGGTTCGTCTTCATCTGGCAGAACCCGCTGGGCCAGCTCGTCCTCTACGGCGCGTTGTTCACGCACTTCTTCCTGGCGATCTGGGCGATGTTCCGGCGCCGCTCGCTGAGACTCTCACCATGGGAGTGGACGCAATTCGCGCTCGGCCTGTCGATCGTGCTGCTGGCGGCGGTCCATGTGGTCGGCACCCGCCTCGCGCACGAGTTGTTCGACGTGCACCCCGGCTATGGCTGGGTGCTGGGCTCGTTGGTCTCGGGCGGCTGGCCCGGGATCGTCCGCCAGTTCTCGCTGCCCCTCGTCGTCTGGATCCATGCCTGCATCGGATTGCACTTCGCCTGGCGCCTGCGGCCCTGGTACGGGACGTGGCTGCCTGCCCTCTATGCCGTGGCTCTCCTGATTCCAGCCGCCAGCATTGCAGGCGCCGCCATCGCCTTGCGTGACTTCGCCGAACTGGCGCAACAGCCGGGCTTCCTGCAGGAAGTATTCGCCCGAGCCAACGTGCCCAAGCCCGACGAAATCGCCGAGCTCTACGCCATCTCGGACGCGTTGGTGGCGGGCGCTGCCATTCTGTGGATTGCCGCCTTCGCCGGCCGGCGCGTGCGCAGCCTGTGGGAGCGCCGTGCCGGTGTCGTCTATCTGAGCTACGGCGAGCGCAAGACGACCAGCCATGCGACCGGCCTCACCGTTCTCGAGATGAGCCGGCTCGCCGGCATCCCGCACGCCTCGGTGTGCGGTGGACGCGGCCGTTGCTCGACCTGCAGGGTCCGGGTAGGCGGCGAGGATCGCGCCAAGCTGCCGCCGGCATCGGCGGACGAGCAGAAGGTGCTGTCGCGCGTCGGTGCCCCGGAAAATGTGCGCCTCGCCTGCCAGCTGCGGCCGCCGCCGGGGCACTATCGGATCACGCCGTTGCTCCCAGCCTCGGCCGGTCCCGTCGAGGCTTATCGGCGTCAACCGCAAGCGCATGGCGGCGAACACTATGTCGCCATCCTGTTTGCCGACATCCGTGGCTTCACGTCGATTTCCGAAGGAAAGCTACCCTACGATGTCGTGTTCCTGCTCAACCGGTATTTCCGCGCGACCGGACAGGCGATCGAGGCGGCCGGCGGGCGGGTCGACAAATTCATCGGCGACGGCGTGATGGCGATCTTCGGCCTCACCGGCGAACCCCAGGTGGCTTGCCGCCAGGCCCTCGACGCCGCGCGACGCATGGCCGTGGCCCTCGACGATCTGAACGAGGCGATGTCGGGCGATCTCGACCTGCCCCTGCGCATCGGCATCGGCCTGCATGCCGGGCCGGCGATCGTCGGCGAAATGGGCTACGAGCGCGCCGCCCAGATCACGGCGATCGGCGATACCGTCAACACCGCCAGCCGTCTCGAGGCGCTGACCAAGGAATTCGGGGCCGAGCTCGTCGTATCGCAGGAATTGCTCGACTGCGCCGGCCTGGCGCTCCCGGACGCACCGCGCCACGACGTCGAAATAAGGGGGCGGCAGGGCCGGTTGATGGTCCGCGCACTCGCGAGGGCCTCCGAACTCACGGCAATGTCATGAGAATTTCGTTGCCGCAGGCGGTAGTACGGCAACAATCCGCGCAATAGGAGGTAGACCATGCGTTCAACCTTGATCGCCATCATAGCCGCTCTCAGCTTCGGCTTCACGGCTGGCGCCTTCGCCGCGGGCGGCGGCGGCGCGGACCAGACCACCACGGCCAAGCCCGCCGATCCCAACTTCACGCGCGCCAAGGCGATGATCGAAGCCCGGGACTACGCCAATGCGCTGCCGCTCCTGCAGCAGGTCGTGGCCAAGGACCCGAAGAATGCCGATGCCTACAACCTGATGGGCTATGCCACGCGCAAGTCCGGCAATCCCAACGGCTCGCTGCAATACTACCAGCAGGCGCTCGCCATCGACGCGCGACATCTCGGGGCACACGAATACATCGGCGAAGCCTATCTGATGCTCGATCAGCCGGCCCAGGCCGACCAGCATCTGGCACGCCTCGACTCGCTTTGCGTCTTCGGCTGTGCCGAGTACCGCATGCTCAAGACGGCGATCGCCAACTACAAGGCCGGCAAGAAGCCGACCAACTGACGTCTCGCGACCGGTAGCGAAATTTGGATCGGCGGGAGGCCCTCATGGCCTTTCCCGCCGACGGCCCGGCCCGCTATGCTGGCGGCGGATAAACGCCCGTTTACGCCGCCGCTATCGGAGGGCCTTCCGCGATGAGCACCGCTGTCACTCCCGTCCCGCTCGTTTTTGGCGACTACGCCCTCGAGGATCGCTACCGGCTCGACAAGGGCCGCGTCTATCTCACCGGCATCCAGGCCCTTGTGCGACTGCCGATGATGCAGCGCCAGCGCGATCTGGCGGCGGGCCTGAACACCGGCGGCTTCATCTCGGGCTATCGCGGCTCGCCGCTCGGCATGTACGACAACGCGCTCTGGACGGCCAAGCGCTACCTCAAAGAAAACAACATCCACTTCCAGCCGGGCCTCAACGAGGATCTCGCGGCAACGTCGGTGTGGGGCAGCCAGCAGGTCAACCTCTTCCCCGGCGCCACCGTCGATGGCGTGTTCTCGATCTGGTACGGCAAGGGCCCGGGCGTCGACCGCTCGATGGACGTGCTGAAGCACGGCAACGCCGCCGGCACCTCGCCGCACGGCGGTGTCATTGCCCTCGCCGGCGACGATCACGGCTGCCAGTCCTCGACGCTGCCGCACCAGAGCGAGCAGGTCTTTGCCGCGGCGATGATCCCGGTCGTCAATCCGGCCAACGTCCAGGAATATCTCGACTTCGGCATCCTGGGCTTTGCCCTGTCGCGCTACTCCGGCTGCTGGGTCGGCTTCAAGGCGATCTCCGAGACCGTCGAGTCGGGGGCCTCGGTATGGGTCGATCCCGAGCGCATCAAGATCTCGCTGCCGACGGATTACCAGCTCCCGCCCGGCGGCCTTGGCATCCGCAATCCCGATCCGCCGCTCGAGGCGGAACGGCGCCTGCACGGGCCCAAGATGGACGCCGTGAAGGCCTTCGTGCGCGCCAACGGCTTCGACAAGACGGTGATCGAGCCACCGCGCGCGCGCATCGGCATCATGACCACCGGCAAGGCCTATCTCGACACCCGCCAGGCGCTGGAGGATCTCGGCATCAGCGACGAGCGGGCCCGCGCGCTCGGCATCCGACTCTACAAGGTGGGCGTCACCTGGCCGCTGGAGCCCGAAGGCGCCAAGCGCTTTGCCCACGGCCTCGAGGAAGTGATTGTCGTCGAGGAGAAGCGCTCCAACCTCGAGGACCAGCTTGTTCGCCTGCTCTACAATCTGCCGGCCAGCGAGCGTCCGCTGGTCATGGGCAAGACCGACGAGACCGGCCGCATCATCTTCCCCAGCGAAGGCGAACTGTCACCCACCGGCGTCGCCATGGTGATCGCCGGCCGGCTGATGAAGCACGGCGGCGAATCGCCGGAGCTGAACCAGCGCCTGGCGCGCCTCGAAGCCAAGGAAAAGCTCCTGAATGCGCCGCCGCAGAAGGTGGCGCGCACGCCGTTCTTCTGCTCGGGCTGCCCGCACAACACCTCGACCAAGGTGCCGGAAGGCAGCCGCGCCATGGCCGGCATCGGCTGTCACGGCATGGCGATCTGGATGCCCGAGCGGCGGACAGCGCTGATCAGCCACATGGGCGGCGAAGGCGTCGCCTGGATCGGCCAGGCGCCGTTCACCTCGGACAAGCACATCTTCCAGAACCTGGGCGACGGCACCTACTACCACTCCGGCCTGATGGCGATCCGCCAGGCCGGCGCAGCCGGCGTCAACATCACCTACAAGATCCTGTTCAACGATGCCGTCGCCATGACCGGCGGCCAGCCGCACGACGGGCCACTGAACGTGCCGGAGATCACCAAGCAGGTTGCGGCCGAAGGCGCCCGGCGCGTCGTCGTCGTCACCGACGAGCCCGACAAGTACGGCATGAACCCCGGCTTCGCCGAGGGCGTGACGGTCCGCCATCGCGACGACCTCGACGCCGTCCAGCGCGAGCTGCGCGAGATCCCCGGCCTCACCGTCCTGGTCTACGACCAGACCTGCGCCGCCGAGAAGCGCCGCCGCCGCAAGCGCGGCACCTTCCCCGATCCCGCCAAACGCGTGTTCATCAACGACTCGGTGTGCGAAGGCTGTGGCGATTGCTCGGAGAAGAGCAACTGCGTGTCGGTGAAGCCGCTCGAGACCGAGCTCGGCCGCAAGCGCCAGATCGACCAGAGCAACTGCAACAAGGATTTCTCCTGCGTCAACGGCTTCTGCCCGAGCTTCGTGTCGGTGCATGGCGGCGGTGTCCGCAAGGCGACGCGCCCGCAGTTGAAAGTGGTGCAGGACGATCCCTTCGCCTCGCTGCCGATCCCCGCGCTGCGGCCACTGAGCGAAGCCTACGGCATCCTGGTCACCGGCATTGGCGGCACCGGCGTGATTACCGTCGGCGCGCTGATCGGTATGGCGGCGCATCTCGAGGGCAAGGGCTGCACCGTTCTCGATTTCACGGGCCTCGCGCAAAAGAACGGCGCGGTGATGAGCCACATTCGGCTGGCGCCCAAGCCGGAGGACCTGCATGCGGTGCGTATCGCCGCCGGCGGCGCCAATCTCATACTGGGATGCGACATGGTCGTGGCCGCGGCACCAGCGGCGCTGTCTCGCATCGAGCAGGGCGTCACCAAGGCTGTCATCAACGGCTACATGCAGCCGGTCGCGGCTTTCGTGCTGGACGGCGACATGGATCTCGGTGCCGAATCGATGATGAAGTCGATCCGCGACGCCGCCGGCGAAGAGGCGTCGACTTTCATCGACGGCACCGGCCTCGCCACCGCAATCCTGGGCGATTCGATTGCTACCAACCTCTTCATGCTGGGTTATGCTTGGCAGAAGGGACTTATCCCGCTGTCGCTCGAGGCGCTGACGCGCGCCATCGAGCTGAACGGCGTGGCCGTGGAATCGAGCAAGCGCACCTTCGATTGGGGTCGGCTCGCCGCCCACAATCTCGCGGCGGTGCAGGCCGCCGCCAAGCCGACGCTGCGGATCGAGAAGCCGGTGGCGCGGACGCTGACGGACATCGTGGCCAAGCGGGTCGAGCTGCTGACGGCCTACCAGGACAAGGCCTATGCCGAGCGCTACCGGGCCTTTGTCGACAAGGTCGCCGCCGCCGAGAAGGACAAGGCCCGCGGTCGCAGCGGGCTTGCCGAGACGGTGGCCAAGTCGCTCTATAAGCTGATGGCCTACAAGGACGAGTACGAGGTCGGCCGCCTCTACAGCGACGGCGACTTCCACAAGAAGCTGGGCGCCCAGTTCGAGGGCGACTACAAGCTCACCTTCCATCTCGCCCCGCCGCTGTTCGCCGACCGCGACCCGACGACGGGAGAACTCAAGAAGCGCGAGTACGGCGCCTGGGTGATGCCGATGTTCCGTCTGCTCGCCTCGATGAAGCATCTGCGCGGCGGCAAGCTCGATGTCTTCGGCTATACCGCCGAGCGCCGCATGGAACGCCGGCTGATCGGCGAGTACCAGGCCACCATCGAGGCCCTGCTCGCCACGCTCGACCAGAACAACCACGGGCTGGCGCAGCAGATCGCCGCGTTGCCGGAAACCATTCGCGGCTTCGGCCACATCAAGGAAAAGAACGTGAAGACGGCCAAGGAGCGCGAGACGAGCCTGCTCGCGGCCTACCGCCAGCCAGTCGTCCAGGCGACCGCGGCCGAGTAGCGGGAGCCGAGGAACTGGCGGCCCGAAAAGGTTCGGGACGCCCGCGCCTCCGTATGGGGTTGGGGAGGAAGCGAAGGCGTCCCGTGGTACGCACGCCCTCCGCGAAGGGAGGTTGGCGGGGACGCAATTTTGGCTATAGGCCTATTCGTTCGCGAAATTAAGCACAATCAGACGGCGAATATCGCACATCTGGCGCACCTTTTAGGCACGGCCGGTCTGAGGCGAAAAAGATGCCAGATCGAAGCGACCGTTCGGGCTGCCCTTGCCGCCCAGTCGATCGAGGGCACGCTGCCACTTGGCGGCAAAATCGGCGTCGAACACCAGCTCGGCATCGCCATCGACCACCAGCCAGGCATTGTCCTGCATCTCGCGGTCGAGCTGGCCCGGAGCCCAGCCGGAATGCCCCAGTGCCAGCCACGCCCGTTGGGGGCCACTGCCGCCCGCCATGTCCTTGAGAATCTCGAGCGACGCCGTCAGCGCCATGCCGCCGTCGATCATCAGCGTCTCGTCGCGCTTGTAGTCGGCCGAGTGCAACACCAGGCCGCGCGACGTCTCGACGGGTCCGCCGAACAGCACCGGCCGGTCAGCCTCCGCCGACGGCACGTCGAGGCCGAGTTGCTTGTAGACTTGGCCGAGCGGCAGATCGTCGACGCTGTTGTTGACGATGATGCCCAGTGCGCCGTCGTCGTCGTGCTTGCAGACAAAGACCACGCTCTGGCGGAAGCGCTCGTCCGGCATGGACGGCGCGGCGACCAGGAAGCGGCCGACCAACGAGGCGGCGGGGGAGCTGGGCCCGGGCATGGTGATATGATCTCTCAAATCCATGGGGATTGTCCGGTCAAAGGTCAAGACTTCGAAACCCCAGCGGGGCTCCGCATGGACAAAGCGGGGGCTCCGGCCTAGGGTCCGCCGGTCGTAAAACCGCCGTTTCGGGCGGCATTTGAAGGAGCGGAAGAATGGCGAAAGTTGGCGACAAGGTGCCGAGCGCCACGTTGCGCACGATGGGCCCGGAAGGTCCCAAAGCGGTCACCACCGAAGAGATTTTTGCGCCCGGCAAGAAGGTCGTTGCCTTCGCGCTGCCCGGGGCGTTCACCCCCACTTGTTCAGCAAAGCACGTGCCCGGTTTCGTGGCCGAAGCCGCTGCTCTGAAGGCAAAGGGTGTCGACACCATTGCCTGCATTTCCGTGAACGACGCGTTCGTGATGGGCGCCTGGGGCAAGGACCAGAAGGCCGGCGACTCGGTCATGATGCTGGGTGACGGCAATGCCGAATTCACCACGGCCATGGGCCTCACCATGGACGGCTCGAAGTTCGGCCTCGGCACGCGCAGCCAGCGCTACGCCATGGTCGTGGACAACGGCGTCATCAAGCACCTGTTCGTCGAAAAGCCCGGCGCCTTCGAGGTGTCCTCGGCCGAATACGTGCTGAAGAACCTCTAGCCTCAGGCGCAAGCCATGGCCAAGATCGACGGCGGGGCGCAAGCTCCGCCGTCTTCATTTGGGGTTTCATGAATCAGGCAGACCCTCAGCTCTTCAACGGCCTGTTCCAGGTCAATGGCGCCACCCGCCTCTACGGCACGATCGGCGATCCCATCCGCCAGCTGCGCATGACCGGGATCATGCCGCAGGTCTTCGCCGCGGTCGGCGCCAATGCCGTCTGGCTGCCGTTCGAAGGCGGTAGCGACCTGCTGCCGCTGATGCTCGAAGCGCTCGGCCGGATGCGCAATCTCGGCGGCTTCACGGTCACCATCCCGCACAAGACCGGAATCCTACCCCTGCTGGGGCGGACCACCCGGCGCGCCGAAGCCTCGGGCAGCGTCAATCTGGTGCGCCGCGAGCCGGACGGCATCCTGGCCGGCGACATTGTCGACGGCACGGGTTTCGTGCGCGGGCTCGAGGCCCAGGGCCATCGCGTGCGCGGCGCTAGCGTCTGGCTGGTCGGTCTGGGCGGCGCCGGCGGCGCCATTGCCGCCGCGCTCTGCGAGGCCGGCGTCGGACGATTGCTCGTCACCGAAATCGATGCCGCGCGCGCGGAGATCGCGATCGACCGCCTGCTGCGGCATTATCCCGACGTCCCGGTGGCGGAAGTGGCGACGCCGCCCAAGGGCATCCACATCGCCGTCAATGCCACGCCGCTCGGGCTTCGCCCCGGCGACCCGCTGTCGTTCGACCCGATGACGCTCGATACAGGCGTCCTGGTGGCCGATGTCATCATGAGCCCGGTCGAGACGCCCCTGCTGCAGCGCGCCCGCGCGCACGGACGGCGGATCCATCACGGCCGCCACATGCTCGACCACCAGATCCCGCTCTATCTCGAGTGGTTCGGCATCGACGCCAAGGGCATCGATATCGTGGCACTGGTGCGGTCGATCGGCACCTGAGGCATTTCGCGACGCCTAAATGTCGGGAAATGCGGCCTGCCGGCCCAAGCCCTTGATCCGGCAACGGGAAGGTCGACCGTTTCCCGACACTCTCCTGTCGATTTATCGGCCTCGTGTCGGAAAAATCGCGTGTCTGAAAAATCGGCCTACAGCGTCACGCCGCCGTTCACATGGAGGGTCTGGCCGGTGATGTAGCTGGCGGCCGGCGAGCAGAGGAAGGCGATCGCCGCCGCGACCTCGGCCGTCTTGCCGTAGCGGCCCATCGGCACCAGGGCGCTCATTTCCTGCATGCGGGCAAGCGACAGGGCGACATGGGCGCCGGCGTCCTTTTCGATCAGTCCCGGCGCCACGCAATTGACGGTGCCGCCCGACGGCGCGATCTCGACGGCGAAGGCGCGGGCGAGCGCCTCGACGCCGGCCTTGGCCGCGGCGGAAACGGGAAAGCTCGGCAGGCCACGGGCAAAGGCATGGGCCACGAAGGACGACACGCCGACCATGCGGCCGCCGGTACCGGCCTTGATCAGCCACGGCTTGGCCGCCGTCGCGAATTCGTAGAAAGCCGAGGTCATCGACGCGATGCTGGCATCCCAGGCGGCACGGTCGACCTCGCCGATCGGCCGGCGGTCGGCGAAGCCCGCATTGCTCACCACGACATCGAGCCGTCCAAACCTGGCCACGGTCTCGTCGACGAGGCGCTGCGCCGTGCCGGGCTGGCTGAGATCGCCCTCAAGATACAACGCTTCGGTACCGCTGGCGCGTACCTCCTCGGCGACTTTCTCGGCACCCGCGCGATTCTTGCGGGCATGCAGCACGATGGCGGTGTCCGGCGCGGCGAGCGCTCGGGCCGTGGCGGCGCCGATGCCGGAGGACGCGCCGGTGATCAGGATGACTCGCTGGATGGAAGGCATGGCCGAATCAGTAAAGTTCCCCAGGCTCAACGGCAAGGGGCTCAACGGCAAGCCTCGCGCACGGCAGGCGCCAGACGTTCCGCGAATCGGCGCGCGCCCTGGACCGAGAAGTGCCCGTTGTCGACGAAGTCGGCCCCGGCAAAAGAGCCGGGGGATATGGCGACGTAGACATCGCCCAGGGCCTGCGCCGTGCGTTCGAGGATCGCGTTGAACCGCTGCTGCAACGGCCAGAGGTCGCGGTCCCGCACCAGCGGCAGCCAGCCATACCGTCCGTCGCCCTGCAGCCTCTCACGGTTGAGCAACTGCCCGACCCAGATCGTGGCGATGCCGCGCCCGCGGTTGATCGCCGAAATCGACCGGATGTTGCGCTCGTACAGTGCCTCCAGAGCGGGGTCGCTGCCACTCACCGGTTCGCGGCCATAGGGATCGACGGAGTAGTGCACCGTGTCGACGTCTGCACCGACAAGGCGCGCCAGGACCGTCAGCAGCGGCGAAATCGTGACGTGCGAGCCGCCGATCCGCCGCACTTTGAGCGAGTCGACCTGGCTCGGCAGGTGGAAGTCGGCATAGCCGGGATCGAGGTTGGGGATGTGCGCGTTGCGCAGGTCATTCCAGCCCACGTAGTAGATCGCGCAGCGCGGCGGCTTGCCGAACTTGGTCTGGTAGAGCGCCGTCTGGATCAGATGCTCGACGGTCGAATAGCCCGGCACCCCGTGGTTGACGACAAAGGTGCGATCCCGGCCGAGCTCCTCGCCCAGGCGATCGCTCCAGGTGTCGCCCTCGCCCGCGCCGATGTCGTAGGTCGTCGAGCCGCCGAACGTCGCCACCACCGTGCGCGTGTCGAGGGCGTGCGGCGCCGGATCGTGCCCGCGCGTGCCCTCGGAGGTGTGGCTGATCGCGAGTCCGGTCGGGCTCGTGACCCGCAGCGATGGGATCGGCACGGCCTGCAGGGAAGCATGCCACTTGAAACGCTCCGGCTCGGCCGCAACGAGCGGCAGCAGCGCCGGAACGGCATACCCAGCCCGTATCAGGACTCGGGAGCCCAAGCCCCAGGACAACTCGACCAGCGCGAGCACCAGCACGACCGTCGCGAGCCGCGGCCAGCGGGCAAGCGCCACGACCAGCGCCAGCAGCACCAGGAGATAGAGGAAGTACTGCGCGCGAGGCCCGCCGTGGCCCAGCCTGTCAGTCGCCGCCATCCACGCTGCTGTCGCGACGACGACGAGCGCCAGAACCAGTGCGCACAGGACGGGGATCGCTCGCTCGAACCGATAGGGTCGGCGGAGGCCGACATGAGCGAGAAGCGACTTCAACATGAGAGGGTATCGAGAGAATGGCGCGCCCGAAAAGATTCGAACTCCTAGCCTTCTGATTCGTCGTCAGCGCTGGAGGTCTACGAAGGGACCCTACACTGCCCGCTATACACCGCAAACCCTTGAAAAGACTTGATTTGATATCGAGCCTCGTCCGTCAATGTATGCGCTCACCTGATCGTTGGTGGTTCCACGGTGGTTCCAAATGCTGACCGGAACCACAAAGGTGCGCCAAGGGGAGTTCGCCCTGGCGAGAGTGATGCACGGTCTGGGATGCCGAGCTGCGCGGCTTCGGTTGCCGGGTTCATTCCAGCGGCCGTCGCTCCTTGATCTTTAAGTATCGTGTCGGTGGTGGCCGCAACGCCGCACAACGCAAGCTGCTGCTAGGAACTTATGGGGCGATCACGGTCGACCAGGCACGAACTTTGGCCCACTAGGCCCAGGCGGAAATTGTTAAGGGTGGCGATCCAGCGGGTGCTCGAGCCGATCATCGGCGGGCTGCCACCGTTCGCGAGTTTTCTGAGCGTTATCTGGCTGAGCATGCGGATCTGAAGAAGGGAACGATATCCGCACGCGAGGACAGAAGGCTGATCGATCGCCATGTCATTCCTAAGATCGGCACCCGCAAGGTCGTTGACCTCGCAGCCACTGACATCGCCAAGGTGGTGCACGGATTCCGGCCGCGCTGCTGCTGGGCCTGATTGGGCTCGCTGCGTTCCTGTGGGCACTGCGCAACGGCCAGTACGACGACCCAGACGGGGCTGCCGGCCGCATATTGTTCGACGACGACGACTGAGGAGAGAGACATGTCGCATTGGATCATGGGAATACTGGCCGCCCTGTTCGGCCTCGTTGGCCTGTTCATGGCGGGAGCGGCCCGCGACTTCGGCATCCTGGCCTTCGGCCTCGCCCTGTCGCTGTTCGCGGTGCTGTTCTGCTGGTGGATGATCAAGATCGCTTACGACGAGGCGGAACGCAGCTCGACTGAGGGCTAGTTTGATCTGCATCAGGGCCTGCGGACGGGAAGAACGGCAAACTTGCCGTTACATCCAAGGAGGCACACATGACACTTAAGCGACTTCGGCTAGAACTGGCCCGGACGCCGCAGTTCCCGAACGGCAGCTCGCACCACGGTTACGAATTTACGGCTCCGCTGGATGCCCAGGGGCATCTCGATCCCGTGGGTTGGTCTCGGAACAAGGCCGCCTGCACCGTCCGCCGATTCTGGGAAAAGGCCGATGACGAGGCGGGCACGCTGATCCATCGCCGCGACGGCAAGTGGGCCTTTTCCTACAGGCCCGGAGACGAGGACGACGAACCGATCTTCCGGTTCGACACCCACAGGTTCGTAGTCGGCGAATATGTAAGCGTGACGGAGCACGATGGCGTCGAACGGCCCTTCAAGGTTGTCGACATTCATCCGGTGGCTGCTGCACGACAGTTCTAGGTGATCATGACGATGCGTGGTTTCGTTTTGATCCAGATCAATGCTCCGCCGTCGACTGTTTGCATCATCGATCCAAGTGGAGGGAGAAGATGCTGGATGCGAGCTACTACTCGTTCATCGAACGCACGAAAGACGGGCGGTTCACTGCGTGGGTGCCCGATCTTCCCGGCGTAGCAATTACCGGTGACACAGAGGAAGAGGTGATTCGCACGCTCTCCCAAACCATTCGGCAATGCGTGCGAGAAATGATCATCAACGGCAAGCCGGTGCCCAAAGCTTCGCCGATCGACCAGTTGTCGCGCGGGAGCGGAGAACGGCAGGTCCATCGCCTACTCCTCATGATCGGCTAGGCAACTGCCGAGGGAAGAATGGGCAGGCCATTCCTCTACTGTTGCCCGATTACGGGCATGAACGTTCAAGGCCTAGCCTCTGACGACGCGCCATCTGAGGTTGAGACAAGTCGCCTTGAAATGGTCCAGTGCCTTGCCTGCGGTGGGTTTCATCTGATCGACCCCTCCAAAGGAACCCTGCCACCAGCCGACAACAAGTGAGAGTACGACGAGAGAGATCGCGTGCAATCCGGCCCAGCACACCGACGGATCAGACGCGCATCCATTCCTGCCGCAGGGCATCGTAGGTCGCGTATTCCTCACGGCGGGATCCGTCCGTTGCACGCAGCAGCCAAGTCGGCTCGCTGCCCGCATCGTTGCGACGGCCTACGACCTCATAAACCGCCCGTGAGGCATCGGTGCGCTTAATATACCGCCAGCCGAGCATCATCGGTTCTTACTTGCGCGATTTGACCCGAGCGCCCTGGCGGAGCCAGCTGCGGTACCGGAGGCTGGCGGCGCCAAGCGAAAGAGCA
>CANJHI010000032.1 GCA_947474005.1 Alphaproteobacteria bacterium
GCGCGGGCCGCCCGGTTCACTTGCCCGGAGCGGCCTTTTTCGTGGGCCGGTGGCGTCCCGCTCTCCACGCGGGCGATGCAAGGGGTTTCAGGTCTCCGGACCTGACCGCGAGCCACGGGTGCAGGGGCGTATTTCCCTGTCGATCAAAACCACAGTCGATGCCTCCCCACATGGCCGTCGGGGAGGCGCCGCAAAATGACGCGATTAGAGAGAGCATACCCGCGCAGGAGAACCCTTGGCGCGGTCGCCTGCCTGCAGTGCCTGCCTCCTCGTGAGGGTCCTGAACTGCAGACCGTCCGACCGGACATGCCCCGGCCCCCCGTCCGCATCAGCGGGACGCAAGACTCAGTCGGTTCCTGGAAGGTCACTCCAGCGGACCGGCACAAGAGCCGGGAGAAACCCGGCCGAGCCCGAACTTCGTCCCGGGCCATTGGACGATGCCCTGTGGCCACTGGCCTTTTCGATCCCGTGGAGGGGTTTTGCCGGTCTTGCGGGACTCGGACTCCAAGTGGAGAGAACACGATGAACAGGTGAACGGCCGTGTCGCCGCCGTCGTTCGTGGTGTTCGGATGTTTTGTGGACTCCGCGTTGCGGGCGCGCTTAGCTTTACCTGCTGTTGGAAACGCCGATCAGTCGGCCCGCCCCTCGTGGGCGGCGAGATGTATTCGGGCTTATTTTTGTAAGCGTTCCTCGCTGCGGCGCGTTTTGTGACTGCCGCAACACGACACTCAAAACGACGAATTCTGCCCACGGAACACCAAAGGGAGCCCGCGATGCCACGTGTCCTTGTCAGGATCGGGTCCAATCGGCCGATCCCGTACCGCCTTGTCGGCATTCTGATCCTGCTGGCGACGGCCTTGCCGATCGGTTCCGCCTGGGCCCAGAAGCAGGGCGGTGTGCTGCGCATCACCCACCGCGACAGCCCCAGCAGCATGTCGATCCACGAGGAGGGCACGATCTCCGTGGTGGCGCCGATGATGGGGGTGTTCAACAACCTCGTCTTGTTCGACCAGCACAAGAGACAGAACAGCCTCGACGATATCGTGCCGGACCTCGCCACGAGCTGGAAATGGAGTGAGGACGGCAAGAAACTCACCTTCGCGCTTCAGAAGGGTGTGAGCTGGCATGACGGCAAGCCTTTCACCGCAGCCGATGTGAAATGCACCTGGGAACTTCTCGCCGGCACGGCCAAGGACAACTTCAAGGTCAATTTCCGCAAGGGCTGGTGGGCCAATGTCGAGAGCGTGACGGCGAACGGCGATCTCGAGGCGGTGTTCAACCTGAAGGTACCGCAGCCGGCGCTGCTGGCGCTGCTCGCCTCGGGTTTTACGCCGGTCTATCCCTGCCATGTCCCGCCGGCCGACATGCGCCGGGCGCCGATCGGCACGGGCCCCTTCAAGTTCGTCGAGTACAAGGCCAACCAGACCATCAAGGTGGCGCGTAACCCGAACTACTGGAAGCCGGGCCGGCCTTATCTCGACGGCATCGAGTACACGATCATCGCCAACCGCTCGACGGCGATCCTGTCCTTCGTGTCGGGCAAGCACGACGTGACTTTCCCCTACGAGATCACGGTGCCGCTGGTGAATGACGTCAAGACGCAGATGCCGAGCGCGATCTGCGACATCTCGCCGATGAATGTCGCGGCCAACCTGCTGATGAATCCGGTGCCGCCCTTCGACAATCTGGAGATGAGGCGCGCCGTCGCCATGTCGATCGACCGCAAGGCCTTCGTCGACATCCTGACCCAGGGCAAGGGCGACATCGGCGCCGCTATGCAACCCCAGCCGGAAGGACGGTGGGGCCTGCCGCCAGACGTGCAGCGCGAGCTGCCGGGCTACGATCCCGATATCGCGAAAAGCCGCGAGAAGGCCCAAGCGATCATGAAGGCGAATGGCTACGGGCCAGACAAGCGGATCAAGCTGAAACTGTCGACCCGCAACCTGCCCACCTACCGCGATGCCTCGGTCATCCTGATCAGCCAGCTGAAGGAGATCTACATCGATGCCGAACTGAATTTGGTCGAAACAGCGCAATGGGTGCCGAAACTGATCCGGCGCGATTACGATTTCGGGCTGAGCCAGGTCGGCAACGGCGTCGACGATCCTGATCAGAACTATCCCGAGAACTATGCCTGCGGGTCGCGCACCTACATGGATTACTGCAACAAGGAGGTCGATGCGCTGATCGCCCAGCAGTCGGCCGAGAAGGATCAGGAGAAGCGCAAGAAGATCGCGTGGGAGATCGATCGCAAGCTGACGGCGGAGGCCGTGCGGCCGATGATCTACTACATGCGCGGCGGCACCTGCTGGCGGCCCGAAGTGAAGAACATGACCATCATGGTGAACAGCATTTTTAACGGCTGGCGCATGGAGGATGTCTGGCTCGACCGGTGACGCGGCACCCGGTGACGCCGCGGCTGACTTTCGAGCTTTCTAGCGCGCGCTGGCGGTGACCGGCTGCAGCCCCGGCGGCAGCTTGTGCCAGGCCTTGCCGTCCCGGCCTTCCTGGAAGCCGTAGGCGTAGAGCGCCTGCATATAAGCCTGGTCGAACTCGCCGGCCTTGGGCGCGCTGAAGTCCGGGCCTATGTAGGCCAGGTTGTAGTCGACGCCGTCGCGCTGGGAGACGAAATAGGTGCGCAGCACGTCGTTCTGGCCGCTCGCCGCCAGCATGATGTTGATGGCGCGTCCGGCGATCGAGATGGTGCGCCGCTCGCTCGCCGCATAGTCCGGATCGAGGCGGGCATTGCGGATGACATAGGCATGCCGTTCGCGGCGGAAGCCGCTGGTGCCAAGGTTGATCGACGGCGGATAGAGGAAGAGCTGGGCGATCGCGCCGCCGTCGACATGCATCTCCTGGTATTTCTTGCCGTCGATCTCGACGTCGAACAGGACCGGCTGGAACAGGCCGGGAATCGCCGCCGACGCGCGCAGGATCTTGCGGAACAGCTCCAGGCTGCCGGGATGGCCGCTGGCGGCGATGGCGCCGATGTTCCAGATGGTCGGCCGTTGGGCATCGAGATAGGTCGTGCCGATCAGCAGCAGGCGGCCCTTCTGGTACTCGCGCGCGATCGCGTCGAGCATCGCCTGGTTGGCATAGCCCGCGATCACCTCGGACAGCGGGCCGGTGTCGGCCATGGCGTCGTTGAACAGCGCCGCGGTGAGGCCGCGCGGCTTGAAGACCTTGTCGGGCGTCATGCTCGTATAGACGTCGCGCAGGGCGTCGTCGTAGTCCGGCCCGAGGAAGGCGAAGGGCGCGATCAGCGCGCCGGTGCTGACGCCGGTCACCATCTTGAACTCGGGCCGCGTGCCGAGCGCGGTCCAGCCGTTGATCAGGCCGGCGCCGAAGGCGCCGTTGTCGCCGCCGCCGGAGACGGCCAGGTAATAGACCGGCGGGAGCCGCGTCGCGGGCTTGCCCTCGGCGCGCAATGTCGCCTGCTCGCGCTCGAAGGCGCGCGTGCCTTCGTCGATCATGGCCTGGGGATCGGCGTCGGCGAAGAACCGGGCATTGGCGATGCCGAGCGGCAAGGCGCGGGTGGTGTCGGCAGCCGGCACGCCGGGACCGCGCTCCGGGATCGAACAGGCGCCAAGAGAGAGGACGCTGAACGACAGCGCCGCGAGAATCAGGATTTTGCGCAATTCCAAGCTCATCCTCGCGATCACTCCCACGATCACTGCGACGCCGTTGCAACCTCGGCCGGCGGGGCCTTGGGAGCTGGCTGCTTCCGTTCCTCGAAGCGCTGCAGCACCGTGAAGAGCGACGGCACGAACAGGACGGCGAGGCAGGTCGAGGCGATCATGCCGCTGAACACGCAGAGGCCGAGCGAGATGCGCGAGTTGGCGCCCGCGCCTGTCGCCGTCACCAGCGGCACGACACCCAGGATGAAGGCGAAGGAGGTCATCAGGATGGGGCGGAAGCGGGTACGGGCCGCCTCGACGGCGGCATGGGCGATGTCCTTGCCTTCGACCAGGCGGGCTTCGCGCGCCACCTCGACGATCAGGATGGCGTTCTTGGCGCCGAGCGCGATCAGCAGCATCAGGCCGATCTGGGTGTAGATGTTGTTGGCGAGACCGACGGCGGTGAGCGCGATGGCCGGGCCGCTCAGCGCCAGCGGCACCGCCAGGATCACGGCAAGCGGCGCGACCCAGCTCTCGTACTGGCCGGCGAGGCAGAGATAGACCAGCAGGATGGCCAGCGCGAATACGTACATGAGCTGATTGCCCACGACGTTCTCCTGGTAGGCCATCGCGGTCCATTCGTAGCCGGTGCCGGGCGGCAGGATCACGTTGGCGATCTGGTCCATCAGCGCGATGCCCTCGCCCGAACTGAAGCCGGCCGCCGGGGCACCCACGATCGCCGCCGAGGGATAGAGATTGTAGAGGCTGATCAGCGGCGAACCCTGGGCTTCGCGCAGCTCGGCGATGGCGCCGATCGGCACCATCTGCCCGTCGAGGTTCTTTACCTGGAGCCGAAGGATGTCCTCGGGCCGCGTGCGGTACTGCGAATCGGCCTGGATGTAGACCTGCAGGCTGAGGCCGAACTTGTTGAAGCGGTTCACATAGCCCGAGCCCATGTAGGACGAGAGCGTCGTGAACACCTCGCCGACCGGGACTTTCAGCGACTCCGCCTTGACGCGATCGACCTCGACACGGATGTGCGGGGCGCTGGCGCGGAACGAGGTGACGAGGTTGGTGAGCGCGGACTGCGTGCCGGCCTGCTCGAGCACGGCATCGGTCACGCGCTGCAGCTTGCCGTAGTCGAAGCTGCCGTCCTTCTGCTCGACCTGCATCTGGAAGCCGCCGGCGTTGCCGATGCCCTGGATGGCGGGCGGGACGATGACGAAGGCCCGGCCGTCCTGCAGGACCTGCAGCTCCTTCATCAGACCCATCACGATCGACCGGAGGTCCTGGTCCTTGGCCTTCAGGCGCACGCCCCAGTCCTTCAGGATGACATAGGAGACGGCCGCGTTCGCCAGCGCGGAATTGCTGTCGAGCACCGACATGCCGCCCAGCGCCACCACGTTCTCGACGCCGGGCATCGCCATGGCGATCTTGCTCACCTGATTGAGCGTGGCGCCGGTGCGCTCGAGCGAGGCGCCGTCGGGCAGTTGCACGCCGATCATCAGATAGCCCTGGTCCTCGTTGGGAATGAAGGCCGTGGGCAGGCGGGCGACGCCCCAGCCGCCGATGCCGGCCAGTACCAGGGCGAGAAGGACCATCAGGCCGGCGCGCTTGACCATGGCGCCGACCAGGGCGGCATAGGCATTCTCGAGCTTGTCGTAGACCTTGTTGAAGCTGCGGAAGAAGATGTTGCGCTTTTCCGGCGGCACCGAGGGTCGCAGCCACATGGCGCACTGCGTCGGCTTCAGCGTCGCGGCGTTGATGGCGCTGATCAGCGCCGTGGCGGCGATGACCAGGGCGAACTGGGCGAACATCTTGCCGGTCAGGCCGGGCACGAAGGCGGCCGGGATGAACACCGACATCAGCACCAGCGTGATGCCGATGACCGGGCCGAACAGCTCCTTCATCGCCTTGATCGCGGCGTCGTGGCTCGACATGCCGCGCTCGATGTGGCGGGCGACGCCTTCCACGATCACGATGGCGTCGTCGACCACGATGCCGATCGCCAGCACGATGCCGAACATCGTCGTCGTGTTGATGGTGAAGCCGAGGGCCGCCATGGCGGCGAAGGCGCCGATGATCGTCACCGGGATCGTCGTCGCCGGCACCAGCATGGCGCGCCAGTCCTGCAGGAAGATCACGATCACGATCAGCACCAGGACGCCGGCCTCGAGCAAGGTCCTGAAGACCTCGTTGATCGATGCCGTCACGAAGCGGGTGGTGTCGAACGGTACGTCGTAGACCAGGCCCGGCGGGAAAGCCTTGGCCAGTTCCACCATCTTGGCCTTGACGGAATTGGCGACGTCGAGGGCGTTGGCATCGGGCAGCTGGTAGATGGCGATGCCGGAGTTGGGCTTGCCGTTGATCTGGGAGGTCTGGGCGTAGGTCTGGGCCCCGAGCTCGACGCGGCCGATGTCCTTCACCCGGACGATCCGGCCGCCGTTGCCCTGATCGGCCTTGACGATGATGTTGCTGAACTCCTCGGGCGTGCTCAGCCGGCCGACGACGTCGATCGTGTACTGGAAGTCCAGCCCCTTGGGTGCCGGCGGCATGCCGACCTGGCCGGCGCTCACGTCCTGGCTCTGCTGCTGGATGACGGTGGTGACGTCCTGTGGCGTGAGGCCGTAGGTGTAGAGCTTTTCCGGGTCGAGCCAGACGCGCATCGAATACTGGCCGACACCCAGCACGTTGACGTTGCCGACACCCGGCAGTCGCGACAGTTCGTTGACCAGGTTGATGGTCGCGTAGTTGCTGAGATAGAGGCTGTTGTAGCGTTCGTCCGGCGACGTCAGCGAGATGATCTGCAGGATCGACGTCGACTTCTTCTCGACGATCAGGCCCTGCGCCTGGACCGATGGAGGCAGCGACGCCAGCGCGGCGCTCACCTTGTTCTGCACCAGCACCTGGGCAAAGTTGAGATCGGTGCCGATCTCGAACGTGACGGTCAGCGCATAGGTGCCGGCATCCGTGCTGTAGGACTGCATGTAGATCATCTTCTCGACGCCGTTGACCTGCAGTTCGACCGGCAGGGCGACGTTGTCGACGACGACCTTGGCGCTGGCGCCGGGGTAGGTCGTGGTGACCTGCACCGTCGGCGGCACGATGTTGGGATATTGCGAGACCGGCAGGGTGAACAACGCAACGCCGCCGATCAGCACGATGACGATGGCGAGGACGTTGGCCAGAACCGGCCGGTTGATGAAGAATTCCGAGATCATCGCTGCGGTCCGGCCCGGCTACTTCGCCGGCGCGGAGGTATCGGTGGCGATGGTGGTCAGCTTGGGCACCACCTTGCCACCCGGAATCGCGCGGCTGTTGGTGCTGAGCACGACCCGGTCGTCGGCCTTGAGGCCGGTCGCGATCACCCTGAGGCCGCCGGGAAGCAGCTGGCCCGTGGTCACGCGCACCTGCTCGACGACATTGTCCTTGTTGACGACCAGCAGGTACTTGCCGGCCTGGTCCTCGGCCAGCACCCGATTGGGCACCAGGAGGGAGGCCGATGCGCCGAGGCCCTTCGGCACTTTCACGCGCACGAAGAAGCCCGGGATCAGGGTCCGCGTCGGATTTTTGAACAGGCCGCGCACCAGGATCGTGCCGGTCGTGGCGTCGATTTCCGGCGAGACGTAGTTGAGAAAGCCCTCATGGGGAAATCCATCCTCGTTCATCAGGCCGATGCTGAGCGGGATCTTGCTGAGCTCCTCGACGTCGAGGCGACGCTCCTTGAGGTTCTCGCGGATCTGCAGAACGTCCTGCTCGCTCATGTTGAACGTGACGTACATCGGATCGAGCTGCACGATCGTCGCCAGCTTGGTGGCGACGCCGTTGCCGACCAGCTCGCCGACCGTGATGAGATGCTTGGAGACGATGCCGTCGAACGGCGCCAGCACCGTCGTGTAGCCCAGGTTGGTCTGGGCGACGGTGAGATTGCCTTCGTTGCTCTCGACATTGGCGCGCGCGCTGTCGCGCTTGGCCTTGGCGGTGTCGTAGGTCGCCTGTGACGAAACGTTCTGCCGCAGCAGCGTTTCCTGGCGGACGAACTCGGCTTCCGCCTGGACCAGCTGCGCCTTGGCCGAGGCGACGCCTGCTTCGGCTTCCTTGACCTTGGCCTTGTACATCGTCTGTTCGATGACGAACAACGTGTCGCCCTTCTTCACCAAGGCGCCGTCGACATACTGGATCGCAGTGAGGAAGCCCTCGACGCGGGCGACGAGGTCGACGAAGGCGAAGGCAACCGTATTGCCGGTCAGGACCTCGAACGGCGCCACCTGCTGCTGCAGCGGCACGGCGACGCTGATCTCGGCCGGCGGCGGCGGCATGAACTTGTTCTCGGGCTTGCAGGCGGACAGCGACGCCGCCAGCAGGGGCAGCGCGATCCAACCCTTAAGGCTGCGATTCAGCATGGTTCCGGCAACGCTCCCCGAGGTTCTGACGGTCCAAGCGTTACCGCATCCCTAGGCGGAATGCCACCTTGGCGGCCCGTCACGTCCGCTTGAACAGCAGCGACAGATTGTTGGCCGGCATGTCGATGATCTCGGGCGAAGTGAAGCCCTGTGCTGCGGCAAGTGCTGCCACGGTCTCGAGGTCGCGCACGCCCCAGGCCGGATTGCGCTGCCGCAGGTCGCGGTCGAATGCCTCATTGCTGGGCGCCGTGTGCCGGCTGTCCCGGCGGTAGGGGCCGTAGAGATAGAGCATCCCGCCCTCGGCCAGGAGGCGCGCCGCGCCAGAAATCAGCCCGACCGCTGCCTCCCAAGGGGCAATGTGGATCATGTTGCAGCAGAGCACGGCGTCGGCCCGCTCGATTGGCCAGGCGTCGCCCGCGGCATCGAGCGCCAGGGCTCCCCGGACATTGCCAAGGCCCTCGGTCTGCACCCAGTCGTCGATGCTGGCGCGCGCCTCGGCGCTGGGATCGCTCGGCTGGAAGACCAGGCCGGGCAGCGCTGCGGCGAAATAGACGATGTGCTCGCCCGAGCCGCTCGCGACCTCGAGCACGACACCTTCGGCCGGCAAGCGTGACTGCAGGACATCGAGGATGGGCTGGCGGTTGCGCGCCGTTGCCGGGGCATGGCGTTTCATTTGGCAGACTGCATGGCCTGCCAGATGTGCGCCGGACTGGCCGGCCCGTCAAAACCTTTGACGCCGAGCGGCGCCAGCGCATCGAGGATCGCATTGGCGATGGCGGGAAAGGCCGCGATGGCGCCGGCTTCGCCGCAGCCCTTCACGCCTAGCGGATTGGTCGTGCAGGGCGTCGCGTTGAAGCCGAGATCGAACGACGGCAAATCGTCGGCGCGCGGCAGGGCGTAGTCCATGAACGAGCCCGCCACCATCTGGCCGGAACGCGGATCGTAGGTCGCGTGTTCGAGCAGCGCCTGGCCCACGCCCTGGGCCATCGCGCCATGCGCCTGGCCCGTGGCGATCATCGGATTGACCAGGACACCGTAGTCGTCGACCGCGGTGTAGCGCACGAGACTCGTGCGTCCGGTGTCGCGATCGATCTCGACCTCGACGACGTGCGCGCCGTTGGGAAAGGTCATGTGCTCGCGGGTCCAGGCATGGAACGTGTCGAGCGGCTTGCCGGTGTCGCGGCCCAGCGCCGCGACCTCGAGCAGCGGGATCGACCGGTCGGTGCCGGAGACGACGAAGCGGCCGTCCTCGAAGCGGATGTCGGCCTCCGCGGCCTCCAGTGCGTCGGCGGCGAGCGCCATTCCCTTGGCGATGATCTCGTCTGCGGCGCGCCACATCGCCGTGCCGCCCATGTAGGTGGCGCGCGAGCTGCCATGGCCGCCGCCTGCGGCAATCAGGTCTGTGTCGCCCTGGCAGAGCCTGATGCGTTCGTTGGGCACGCCGAGGCGCGTGCTGAGGATCTGCGGGAAAGTCGTCTCGTGGCCCTGGCCAATGTGCTGCGTGCCGGTGATCAGCGACACCGTGCCGTCTCGCTCGAAACGTATGTCGACGTTCTCGTCCGGCGGGCCGCCTGTGCCCTTGATGTGGTAGGCGAAGCCCAGGCCGCGCAGCCGTCCGGATGCCTCGCTCTGCCGCCGCCGCTCGGCGAAGCCGCCGGTGTCGGCGCGGGCGAGCGCGTGGTCGAGGGTCTGGGCGAAGGTGCCGCTGTCGACCTGGAAGCCGAAGGCATTGGTCATCGGCATCGCCTCGGGCGGCACCATGTTGCGGCGGCGCAGTTCAGCCCGGTCGAAACCGCCCTGTCGTGCCGCCGCGTCGATCAGCCGTTCCAGGATGTTCACGGTTTCGGCGAAGCCGGGGCCGCGCGTGACGCCCATCGGCGCGGTGTTGGTGAGAACGGCCAGGATGTGCAGCGAGATCGCGGGCAGCCGATACACCGTGCCCTGCAGGTGGACATACTGATACGTCGGCACGCCGCCGCCGGCGCCAGCCATATAGGCGCCGAGATTGGCGACGCTCGAAACCTTCAGCGCCAGGAATTTTCCCTCGGCGTCGAGGGCAAGTGCGGCCTCGGCCCACATGTCGCGCGCGGCATGGTCGGACAGGAATACCTCGCTGCGGCTCGCGATCCATTTCACCGGCCGGCCCGTGCGCCGCGCCGCCCACAGGATCAGCGCGTGTTCGGCATAGGCGAAGTTCTTGGCGCCGAAGCCGCCGCCGACGTCGGGCGCCACGAATCGGACGTCCTTGGCCTCGACGCCGAGCGTGCGGGCGACATGGTTGCGGTTATTGTGGATGTTCTGACTCGAGACATGGAGCGTGTAGCGGCCGCTCGCCGGATCGAACGAACCGACGCCGCCGCGTGGCTCCATCGGGTTCATGACGATGCGATGATTGTCGAGCTGCAGGCTGACGACATGGGCGGCCTGCGCGAAAGCCTTGTCGGCGCCCGGCGCGTCGCCGGTCCGCCAGTCGACGCAGACATTGCCCGGCACTTCGGCCGACAGTGTCGGCGCGCCTGCCGCGCGTGCGGCGTCTGCCGTCGTGACGGCGGCCAGCGGCGTGTAGTCGACGGTCACCAGCTCGGCGGCGTCGAGTGCCTCGGCGTGCGTTTCCGCCACGATCAGCGCCACCGGTTCGCCGGCAAACCGCACCTTGCCGGTCGCCAGCAGCGGCTGCAGGGCGAAGGTAAACCGCTCGCCGGTCAGGACGTTCGCCTCGACGTAGGGGCGGAGCGGCGTCAGCCCGTCGGCTTCGGCGTCGGCCGCCGTCAGGACGGCGAGCACGCCGGGAGCGCTTGCCGCCGCGGTCGTGTCGATGGACGTGATCAGCGCATGGGCGTGCGGCGAACGCAGGACGACGGCGTGCGCCAGGCGATCGACACGCAGGTCGTCGAGATAGGCGCCGCCGCCGGTGACGAAGCGCGCGTCCTCGCGTCGCCTGGGTGAATCGCCGATCGTCGACGTGGTCATGTCCGCAAGGTCTCCGCGTTCTTCGCCTGTCGCTTCTCGTCCCACCAATCGCGCGCCTGGAGGCTCCAGTAGGCAAGCTGCGTGGCCGCCTGTCCGAACGGTCCGCCGGCCCACCTTGTGCCGAAGGGCGCGAACAGGCGCCAGCGCGAGTCGTCACCCAGGATGCCGGCGGCGACAGCGTCGGCGCCCGCCGCCGTCTGGGCAAGTCCGTGACCGCCGAACGCAGAGCATATCCAGAGACCAGGCTGGATTTCGCCGACCTGGGGCATCTTGTGCGGCGCATAGCCCATGATGCCGGGCCAGGCATACTCGATCCGGATGTCGCCGAGTTGCGGATACACGGAAAGAATGTCGCCGCGCATCATCTCGCGCAGGCGCGGCGGTTCGCGCGTGTCG
Organism: Alphaproteobacteria bacterium; assembly: GCA_947474005.1. Classification (GTDB taxonomy): domain Bacteria; phylum Pseudomonadota; class Alphaproteobacteria; order Reyranellales; family Reyranellaceae; genus Reyranella. Next base: position 11,387 of record CANJHI010000032.1, read on the forward strand.
GTGGTGATGCGACCGCCCCACAGCAGCCGATCGCCATCGATCACGCGGTAATAGTCGCCAGCGCGGCGTGTATCGGAGATCGCGCCGGCCCAGCGGATCGCCTCGGCAAGTCTTGGTCCGATCTTTTCGGTGACGGCGACGTAGGTAGCGACCGGCAGCACGGCGCGCGCGATCCGCGGCTGCACGCGGCCGAGGTCGGCGTTGCCCGCCAGCACGATGTGCGATGCTGCGATCTCACCGCGCGGCGTCTGCAATCGCCAGGTGCTGCCCTCGCGGGACAACCCGGTCGCTTCGGTTCCTTCATGGATCGTCCCGCCGCGTGCCTCGACGTCGGCAGCCAAGGCCAACGCGAAGTTCAAGGGATGAATGTGAAACGATGAAGGATCGTGGATCCCCTGATGGTAGCGCGACGTGTCGAGCAGGGCGCGCACGCGGCTGGTATCCCACGGCTCGAATGTCGCCCCGAGCGTGTCGGCCAGGGCGCGCGTGCGGTCGGTGAAGCCCGGGCCCTGGTTGGTGCGCGAGACGCTGAGTTTGCCAGTTCCCATGCGGATGTCGGGTCGGCCCAGCCCATCGACGGCCTCGCGCACCAGGGCGACGCCGCGCTGCGACTGGGCATAGAGCCGTCGCGTATGTTCGAGGCCGAGCCGGTCGATCAGCGCTCCCGACCGCTCGGCAAAACCCGCCCCGACGAAGCCGCCGTTGCGGCCCGACGCGCCCCAGCCGATGCGGTGGCGCTCGACAAGCGCCACGCGCTTGCCCTGCAGGGCGAGCAGCCGTGCGCTGTGCAAGCCGGCGAAACCGCCGCCCACGACGGCGACATCGGCCTCGATCCGTGCCGCGAGGGGCGGACGGTCGGCGCTCGCGTCTCGCGTGGCGGCATACCAGCTTGCCGGGTAGGCGCTGTCGCCCATCGGTCTCGTTCCTCTCCTCAATTCCTGCCCGGAACAGGTGGCACAGGAAGGCTTGCGCGGTCACGCCCCCTGTCGCAGTAAGTTTGTCACGGACCCACGTTGTTGCTGGAGGGCGTATGTCGACGGATTTTGATGCGGTGATCGTCGGCGCGGGCTTTGGCGGCATGTATATGCTGCACCGCCTGCGCCAGAAGGGTTTTACGGCGCGCGTGATCGAGGCCGGCAAGGGCGTTGGCGGTACCTGGTACTGGAACCGCTATCCCGGGGCGCGCTGCGACGTCGAGAGCGTGCAGTACTCCTACCAGTTCTCGGCCGAGCTGGAGCAGGAATGGGAGTGGACCGAACGCTACGCCACCCAGCCCGAGATCCTGCGCTATGCCAACCACGTCGCCGATCGCTTCGACCTGCGGCGGGACATCCAATTCGAGACCCGCATCACGGCCGCCACGTTCGACGAGGCGGCGAACGTCTGGCGGGTAAAAACCGACAAGGGCGACACAGTAGTGGCGCGCTTCGTCATCACCGCCATGGGCTGCCTGTCGTCGCCCAACACGCCCAGGATCGAAGGCCTCGCGGACTTCAAGGGCCCGACTTATCACACCGGTAACTGGCCGCACGAAGGTGTCGACTTCACCGGCAAGACCGTAGGTGTGATCGGCACGGGCTCGTCGGCCATCCAGTCCATTCCGATCATGGCGCAGCAGGCCAAGCATCTGACAGTGTTCCAGCGCACCGCCAACTACACTGTGCCGGCGCACAACAAACCGCTCGATCCAGCCTATGTCGCCAAGGTGAAGGCGCACTACCCCGAGATGCGCAAGCGCGCCAAGACCAAGCCGGCCGGCATTGATTTCGTGATCAACATGGCCTCGGCGATCGAGACGCCCGAAGCGGAGCGCCGCCGTCTGTTCGAGGAGCGCTGGGCCTACGGCGGGCTGGGCTTCATGGCGTCGTTCTCCGACCTGCTGCTGAATGACGAGTCGAACAAGATCGCGGCCGATTTCGTGCGCTCGAAAATCCACGAAGTGGTGAAGGATCCGAAGACGGCCGAAATCCTGACGCCGAAGAACATCATCGGCTGCAAGCGGCTGTGCGTCGACACCGGCTATTGGGAGACTTTTAACCGCCCCAACGTGACGTTGGTCGACATCAGCGATGAACCGATCGAGCGCATTACCGCGTCAGGCCTTCGTGCCAAGGGCCAGGACTACGCGTTCGACTGTCTGGTGCTGGCCACCGGCTTCGATGCCATGACCGGCGCGCTGCTGAAGGTCGATATCCGCGGCCGCGGTGGCGTCGCCCTCAAGGACAAATGGCGCGAGGGGCCGAAGTCCTATCTCGGCCTCACGGTCGTGGGCTTTCCCAACCTCTTCACCATTACCGGGCCGGGCAGCCCGTCGGTGCTGACCAACATGCTTCCCTCGATCGAGCAGCATGTCGATTTCATCGCCGATTGCCTGGAAGCGTTGCGCGCCAAGGGCGTGAACGTGATCGAGCCGGTCGACGAGGCCCAGGAAGCCTGGGTCGGCCAGGTCGGTGGCTTCGCCAACATCACGCTGCGCTCGACCTGTAGCTCCTGGTACGTCGGCGCCAACATTCCCGGTAAGCCGCGCGTGTTCATGCCCTACATCGGCGGCCTGCCGGCCTACATCGCCGCCTGCGAGACCGTGGTGAAGAACGACTACGAAGGCTTCGCGCTGGCTTAGTCACCTTCATGTTCCTCTCCCCCTATCGGGGGAGAGGAACATGAAGATATGAACGGAACTTCCTCTAATACCCGATTGCGGCGCCGTCGCTGCGCGGGTCGGCGCCGCCCACGCGCAGGCCGCTCGCCTGGTCGATCGTGATGCCGTGGGCGTGGCCGGCGGTCTCGTTCCAGGCACCCCAGCGATTGACGATGTGACCGCGCCGTTCCAGCTCGGCGATGGTCTCGGGCGAAAAGCGGCCTTCGATATGCAGCGTGTCGCGCGGCTCGCCGATGGCGAAGCGGCCGGACAGGAAGCGCGGCGTTTCCAGCGCCTCCTGGATGTCCTGGCCATGGTCGATCATGGCGAGATAGGTTTGCAGGTGGATCTGAGGCTGGCCGTCGGCGCCCATGCAGCCCACCACGGCCCATAGTTTGTCGTCGCGGAACGCCATCGAGGCGATCAGCGTATGCAGCGGCGTCTTGCCGGGCTCGACCCGGTTGGGGCTCTTGGGGTCGAGCGAGAAATAGGCGGATCGGTTCTGCAAGACGACGCCGGTGCGGCCCGCCACGACCGCGGCGCCGAACCCGCCATAGAGCGAGTGGATCAGCGACACGGCGTTGCCCGCGGCGTCGACGGCGGCGATGTAGACCGTGTCGCCGGCCAGGCTGCCGTAGGAGGGGATACGGTCCCAGGGGACGGCCCGCGCGGGGTCCATCAGGGCGCGCCGCTCGTCGGCGTATTTTTTCGAGATCAGGCGCTCCATCGGCACGTCGGCAAAACGTGGATCGGCGAGATGACGGTCGCGGTCGTGATACGCAAGCTGCTTGGCCTGCACCATGAAGTGCACGTAGTCGGGGCCGAGGAACGGCTTCCTGTGCATCTCCAGCGGCTCGAGCAGGTTCAGCATCTCCAGCACGGCAAAGCCCTGCGTCGGCGCCGGCGTTTCGTAGATCGTGACGTCGCGGTAGCTGCCCTTGAGCGGCTCGCCCCAGCGCGCGGTCTGCGCCGTGAGATCTTCGGGCGTGAAGAAGCCGTCGTTGGCCGCCGACCAGCGCACCAGTTCGCGCGCCACTTCGCCCTCGTAGAAGCCGCTCCAGCCGTCGCTGGCGATCGCCTCGAGCGTCCGTGCAAGATCGGGATTGGTGAGGACCGCGCCCTCCTTCAGGAAGATCGCCGCGGCCTCGGGGCTCTTGGCCAGCTCCTCGCGCGCCAGATCGCGCCAGTAGGCCAGTCGCGCCGTCACTGGGAAGCCGTTGCGGGCGTAACCGATGGCGCTTTCGAGACAGCGTTTCAGCGGCAGTCGGCCGTAGGCGGCATGGGCCTCGGCCCAGCTCGCAACCGCGCCGGGCACGGTGAGCGTTCCGGGCAGCACGCCTTTATAGGGCACCTCCGCGAGACCGCGCTTGGCGAACGCCTCGATCGTGCCGCCCGCGGTGGCCCGGCCGCCGCCGTCGATGTAGCGCACGGCGCCGGTCTTGACGTCGTGGATCAGCCAGAAGGCGTCGCCGCCCACGCCTGTCATGTGCGGATAGAGCACCGAGAGGGCGGCACTGGTGGCGAGGGCGGCGTCGACGGCCGACCCGCCGGCGCGCAACACATCGACGCCGGCCTGCGAGGCCAGCGAATGCGGGGAAGTCACCATGCCGTTGGGCGCGAGGGTGGCCGGACGGCCGGTGCGTATGTCTACCATGAGGATTTCTTAGGTCGTTTCGCGGCCGGTTGACAGTGCGTCGCGAAGTTTCTAACAGTTAACTCAAGAGTTAAGTATTATCAGAGAGGCCGAACGATGTTGAAAACGATCGCCTACATTGTTGCCGTTCTCGTGGTCGTCGTCGCCGGCATCCTGATCTATGCCGCGACCCGGCCCGACACCTTTCGCGTCCAGCGCAGCGCCACCATCAAGGCGCCGCCGGACAAGATCTACGCCCTGATCAACGATCTGCACCTGTGGAGCGGCTGGTCGCCCTACGAAAAGAAGGATCCGGATATGAAGCGCACCTTCAGCGGTGCGCCGAGCGGCAAGGGCGCCATCTATGAATGGGATGGCAACAACAATGTCGGCAAAGGGCGGATGGAAATCACCAATACAGCGCCAGCTTCGAAGGTGGTCATCAAGCTGGATTTCATCAAGCCGTTCGAGGGACACAACACCGCCGAGTTCACTCTGGAACCTAAGGGCGACAGCACGGTTGTCACCTGGGCGATGTATGGCCCCGCCGCCTTCATGATGAAGGTGATGGGCATTTTCATGAACATGGACAACATGATCGGCAACGACTTCGCCGTGGGTCTCGCCAACCTGAAGGCCGTCGCCGAGAAATAGGTACTGTTTTCGGAGCACGTCATGAAGATCGCAATCCTCTCGGCTGCGCGTGCCTTGTTGCTGGGCATTGCCTTGTCTCAGCTCCCGACCATCGGCGGCCTCGCGCAGGGCACTTGCCCGCCCGGCATGCCGCCTGGCGTCTTCTGCGGCGAGCGCAACATCGCGCATGCGACGGCCGGAACCTACGCGGTCGACCCCGATCATGCGGCGGTGCTCGCTCGCGTATCGCATGTCGGTTATTCCTACAGCGTCTTCCGCTTCGATCGCGTGGCCGGCACGCTCACATGGGATCCCGCCGCCGTTGCGCGCTCGACCTTGTCGGTCCAGGTGAAGATCGAGTCGATCACCTCCAACGTGAAGGACTTCGCCAGCCAGCTGGCGGGCGATAAATTCCTGAACGCCCCTCGTTTTCCCGAGGCGACCTTCGTTTCGACGGCCTTCCGCCAGACCGACGCCACTAGCGGCAAGGTCGACGGCCAGCTGACCTTGATGGGCAAGGCCGCGCCCGTGACCTTCGACGTGACGCTGGTCGGTGCCGGCAAGGGTTTTGACGGCAATCCGCGCATCGGCGTCAATGCCCGCACCTGGATCAAGCCGCAGGATTTCGGCATGCCGGCGATGTTTGCCGAACCCATCGAGATCGTCGTCGACACCGAGTTCATGAGGAACCCGTGAATGTCATGGTGAAGCCCGCCGGCTCGGAGCTCGTCCTCACGCGCGAGCTGAAGGCGTCGCGCGAGCGGGTGTTCGCAGCCTGGATCGACGTCAAGCAGGCGTCGCTGTGGTGGGTGCCGCGGGATTTCACGCCGCTGTCCTGCGAGATGGACGTGCGCCCGGGAGGGACGTGGCGCCGTCGCATGCGCTCGCCAAGCGGCGACGTGATCCTGAAGCACGGGGTCTATCGCGAGGTCGCAGCCCCCGAACGCCTGGTCTTCACCTACATCACCGAGAATGCCGCCGGCATCGTCGATCCCGAGACAGTGGTGTCGGTCAGCCTCATCGATCTCGGCGGCGGCCGGACCCGGCTCACGCTGTGGCACACCGCTTTCGAGACCGAGATCTTTCGCGACGACCATCGTGGCGGCTGGACCGGCTGCCTCGAGCGGTTCGCGGATTTCATCGAAAAAACTTGAGCATCGGAAGGGGACGACAGTGAACATCCAGCCATATCTGTCTTTTGAAGGCCGGGCCCAGGAGGCGATCGACTTCTACAAGGGCGCCGTCGGCGCCTCGGTAAATGTCGTCATGCACTTCAAGGACGCACCGCCCGACGTGCAGGCGCAGATTTCACCCGGCATGGGCGAGAAGGTCATGCATGCCTGCATCAAGATCGGCGAGTCCGACGTGTTCGTGTCGGACGGCCAATGCGGCGGCAAGGCGAGCTTCTCGGGCGTCACGCTCACGATCAACGCGTCCAGCGATGGCGAGGCGGACAAGCTCTTCGCCGCACTCGGCAAGGGCGGGCAGGTGACGATGCCGATGGCCGAGACCTTCTTCGCCACGCGCTTCGGCACGGTCAGCGACAAGTTCGGCGTGCACTGGATGGTGCTGAACCCCAAGAAGTAAACCCAGGAGAGAGCGATGCAGATCCAACCCTACCTGTTCTTCGACGGTCGTTGCGAAGAGGCGCTGGATTTTTACAAGGCTGCAGCCGGCGCCAAGGTCGAGATGCTGATGCGCTACAAGGAAAACCCCGACCGCGGCCAGGGTGGCATGGAGCCGCCGGGCGCCGCCGACAAGGTGATGCATGCCGCCTTCAAGATCGGCGACACCATGATCCTGGCGTCGGACGGCCATTGCACGGGCAAGCCCAAGTTCGACGGTTTTTCGCTGGCGATCAGCGTCAAGGGTGAGGCCGAGGCCGACAAGACCTACGCGGCGCTCGCCGAGGGCGGCGAGGCGAGCATGCCGCTCACCAAGACGTTCTTCTCGCCCAAGTTCGGCATGCTCCGCGACAAGTTCGGCGTGAACTGGATGGTGATGGTCGCGACCTGACCAGGTCGTCTGCGGCGGGCACAGTCCCGCGATTCGGGCCTGTGCCGCGAAGACGTCGGGCCTGTGCCGCAGAAGTCAGCCAAGTCCTTGAGAAGCCGGCGCGATTCGATCATAGCGGCACACGCTCAGGCACAGCTGGCGGCGTTTTGCGGCACATTCCGTGTGCCGCTGCTGCCCCTCACCCCTTGTCGACGTTGGCGCTGCGCAGGGGGACGCCGAACTCGCGGCGGCAGACCTCGGCCAGCACCGCGACGCCCTGCTTGATCGTTTCGGGGTCGGGATTGGCGAAGCAGAGCCGCAGCCGGTTCCTGGCGTAGGCCTTGTTGGTCGACCATTCCGGCCCGGGATTGAGCGACACGCCGGCGGCGAGCGCCGCTTGCGCCAGCTTCTGGGTGTCGACGACGTCGGGCAGCTTGATCCAGAGATAGATGCCGCCCTTGGGATCGCCGAATTCGGCGGCCGTGCCGAACTGCTCGGCCAGCGCCTCGCGCAGCACCTGCAGCTTGGCGTGCAGCGTCTTGTTAAGCTTGGGCACGTGGGTGGCGAAATGCTTGGTGCAGAACTCGGCCAGGATCATCTGCTCGAGGGCGCCGGAGCCCGCGTCCTGCTTCAGCCCGAGGATGCGGCCCAGGATGTCCCATTTGGCGACGAGATAGCCGACGCGCAGCGCCGGTGCGATCGACTTGGAGAAGGAGCCGATGAAGATCACGCCTTCGCCGTTGGCCATCGAATAGATCGAGCGCGGGCGCTCGCCGCTCCAGATCAGGTCGGAGTAACACTCGTCCTCGAAGATCATGACGCCGTACTCGGCCGCGAGCTTGATGAGCTCGGCGCGGCGCTTCTCGCCCATGATGGCGCCGGTCGGATTCTGGATCGTCGGGATGGTGTAGATGTACTTGGGCTTGATGCCCTTGTTCTTCAGCTCCTCGAGCGTCTGCCGCACGATGTCGAGACGCAGCCCTTCCTCGTCGAGCGGAATGCCGATGGTGTTGACGCCGAGCTTGGTGAGCTTGGTGAGGGCACCGCCATAGCTCTCCTGCTCGACCAGCACGGTATCGCCCTTGGTGAGCAGCAGGCTGTTCACCAGGTCGAGGCCCTGCATGGAGCCCGAGGTGATCAGGATCTCGTCGGGCGAGCAGCCGAGGCCGGCATGGTCCTTGAGCTTCTTCGCCAGGAACTCCCGCAGCGGCCGGTATCCCTGGGGGCCGCTGTTCAGGCCGTAGGTGGCGAGCGTCGCGCCCTCGCGCTGCAGCACCGCCGTCGCCGCCGCGATCAAGGCGTCGACCGGCACATGCTTGGCGTCGTTGTGGCCGCCGATGAAATTGTACTTGGGAAAGCCCTTCCACGGGACGGCGGGTGCGGGCGTGCCGGGGGCCAGCAGCGGCGCGAAGTCGAACGGAGCGGTCATGGCGTTTCCTCGGCTTTTTTTGGTTCAGATGGCTGAGGCCAATTGCTGAGCCAAGATGAGCCGAGGCGCAACAGCTTTGGCCGATTCTAGCCCACGGCGCGGAACGAATGGGCCTGGGCCATGTCCCAGGGCTGTTTCCAGCGCAGGTTTCCGGTGCCCGCCACCAGCTCGCCCTCGGCCAGCGCCGGATAGACGTCGGCGTAGGTGACGACCTCGTTCGGCGAGATGCGGCGCGAGATGTGGATCGCCTTGAATTCGGCCGGGTGGTCCAACCCGGCCGCCGCTGTCAGTTCGGCCAGCTCGCGGAGCGTCGCGTGGTGGAAATTGACCACGCGCTGCATCTTGTCGGTCACGACCAGCGCGCGCTGGCGCGTCGGGTCCTGGGTGGCGACGCCGGTCGGGCAGCGGTCGGTATGGCAGGACTGCGACTGGATGCAGCCGACCGCGAACATGAAGCCGCGGGCGGAATTGCACCAGTCCGCACCCAGCGCCATCGTGCGCACGATATCGAAGGCGGTGATGATCTTGCCGGCGGCGCCGATCTTGATGCGGTGACGCGCGCCGATGCCGACCAGGGCATTGTGCACGAAGAAGAGACCCTGGCGCATCGGCTTGCCGACATGGTCGACGAACTCCATCGGCGCCGCGCCGGTGCCGCCTTCCTTGCCGTCGACGACGATGAAGTCGGGATAGATCCCGGTCTCCAGCATCGCCTTGCAGATGGCGAGGAACTCCCATTCGTGGCCGATGCAGAGCTTGAAGCCGGCCGGCTTACCGCCCGACAGCCGGCGCATCTCGCCGATGAACTGCATCATCTCGACCGGAGTCGAGAAGGCGGTGTGATGGGACGGCGAGATGCAGTCCTCGCCCTGCGGCACGCCACGGGTCAAGGCGATCTCTGCGCTCACCTTGGGGGCCGGCAGAACGCCGCCGTGGCCGGGCTTGGCGCCCTGGCTGAGCTTCAGCTCGACCATCTTGACCTGCTCGTTGGCCGCGGCGGCGGCAAACTTCTCGGGCGAGAAAGTGCCGTCGGGATTGCGGGCGCCGAAATAGCCGGAGCCGATCTCCCAGATGATGTCGCCGCCGCCCTCGCGGTGATAGGGGCTATAACCGCCCTCGCCGGTGTCGTGAGCGAAGCCGCCGAGGCGGGCGCCGTTGTTCAGTGCCCGGATGGCGTTGGCGCTGAGCGCCCCGAAGCTCATGGCCGAAATGTTGAACACCGAAGCCGAGTAGGGCTTGGCGCAGTCGGGCCCGCCGATGGTGATCCTGAAATGGTCGTCGGCGACCGGCCGTGGCGCGATCGAGTGGCTCATCCATTCGAAGCCGTTGGCATAGACATCGTGAGTGGTGCCGAACGGACGCATGTCGAGCACCATCTTGGCGCGCTGATAGACGACGGCGCGCCGGTCGCGGCTGAATGGCATGCCGTCCTTGTCGTCCTCGAAGAAGTACTGGCGCATCTCCGGCCGGATCGCCTCGAAGATGAAGCGCAGGTGCGCCGCGATCGGGTAGTTGCGCAGCACCGCATGTCGCGTCTGGACGAGGTCGTGGATGCCGATGATGGTCAGTGCCGCGGCAATACCGAAGCAGATCCCGAGCAGCGAGAACCTGGGATCGGCCGCCCAGGCGATACCGAAGGCCACGGCCGCAAGTGCTGCGAGCGTCAGGGTAATGAAGCGGGGCGAGAAGGGCAGCATCAGGGGCGACATGGGTGGCCTCGTCGGGAGCGGGCTACACTCCTAGCCTCTTTGGCGACGCCGGGAAATCGCCCGCAACGTCTCGAGACCGTCATGATCCGCGTCTAGCTGCGCTCGAAGGAGACGCTTTTTATGACTGCGAACACCGGCCGGCCGGGCGCCAGCGCGAGGCGCTGCACAGACTTGGCCGTGACGCGCGCCATCAGCGTGGCGCCGTTGCAGTCGAGCCGCACGTCGGCCTGCGCGCCGCTCGAGCTGGGTGTGACCGAGGCGATGCGGCCAACCAGCACGTTGAGCGCGCTGATCTCCTCGGGTGGCCGGAGTGAGATCATGACGTCGCGGGCGCGGATGTAGGCGCGTACCGGGGCGCCGACCGGCGCGGCCAGTCGCGGCACCTGCAGTTCGCCCGCGACCGATGCCAGGACCGTGAGCTGGAAGGCCTCGTCATGGCGCGCCACCGTGGCGTCGAGCACGCCGCCGGCATCGCCGGTATCGGCCAGCGGCAGGATATCGAGCACCGGTCCCACGGCCGTGACCTTGCCCTCGGTCAAGATCACCACGGTGGTGGCAAGGCGCGCCACTTCGGCGACGGAATGGCTGACGTAGACGACCGGCACGCCGGCATCGTCCCGCAGCCGCTCGATATAGGGCAGGATTTCCGCGCGCCGCGCCTCGTCGAGCGAGGCGAGCGGTTCGTCCATCAGCAGCAGGCGCGGATGGGCGAGCAGCGCGCGGCCGATGGCGACCCGCTGCTTCTCACCGCCGGACAGCGAGTCGGGCCGGCGGTCGAGCAGGGGACCGATGTCCAGCAGCTTCACCACCGATGCCAGATCGCCCGACGCGCCGCCGTCCGGCCGCGCGAACCAGCGGCCGTACAGGAGGTTGTTGCGGACGCTGAGGTGGGGGAAGAGCCGGCTGTCCTGGAAGACATAGCCGACGCGACGCCGGTGCTTGGGCACGAACACGCCACGTTCGGTGTCGACCAGCACCTGGCCATCGATCTTGACCCGGCCGCGCGTGGGTCGGACGAGGCCACCGATGATATCGACCAGCGTCGACTTGCCCGACCCCGAGCGGCCGAACAGCGCCGTGAGGCCCGGTGCGGACGAAAAGCGTGCCGTGAGCCGGAAGTGCTCGCGGACGTGATCGACGTCGACGTCCAGGCTCACGCGACGGCAGTCCGCCGGGCGCCGATCCGGCGCGCGAGCAGCTCGGACCCCAACAAGGCCAGCATCGATAGCGCGATCGATATCAGCGTCAGGCGCAGTGCTCCCGCATCGCCGCCGGGCACCTGGGTGAGGGTGTAGATCAATGACGGCAGGGTCTGCGTTTCGCCCGGGATGTTCGACACGAAGGTGATGGTGGCGCCGAACTCGCCCATCGCCTTGGCAAAGCACAGGATGGCTCCGGCAATCACCCCGGGCAGGCTGAGCGGCAGGGTGACGGTGGCGAACACCCACAACGGGTTGGCGCCGAGCGTGCCGGCTGCCGCCTCGAGCCGTGCATCCACGGCCTCGATCGAGAGCCGGACCGCCCGCACCAGCAGCGGGAAGCCCATGACCGCGCAGGCGAGCGCCGCACCGGTCCAGCGGAAGGAGAAGACGATGCCCAATTCATCGGCCAGGAAGGCGCCGACCGGCGTGCGCCGGCCGAAGGTGAGCAGCAGCAGGTAGCCCGTGACCACGGGCGGCATGATGAGCGGCAGGTGGACCAGCGTGTCGACCAGGCTCTTGCCCCAGAACCGCCCGCGCGCCAGCAGCCAGGCGACGGCGATGCCCAGCGGCAGGCTGGCCAGCGTCGCCGTCGTCGCGACGAGCAGGCTTAGTCGTACCGCCGTCCATTCTTCCGGGGTCATGCCTTCTTCCGTTCAGGAAGTCGGTATAGTCCGTTGGATATAGCGCTTCGTCCAGAGCCTATTGGCGATGGCGAAACCGCGCCGGGCCGCCACGATCGCCACGACCGCGAGGGAGGCCACGAGAACCTTCTGCGCCGGCCGCGGCGCCAGGTCGGGATCGAGATTGGCGGCCAGAACGCGCACCGGATCGATGTTGTTCACCAGGCCGTACCAGGCCGCCTCGAAGATGACGGTGGCCAGCGTGGCGCCGGCCGCCAGCAGCAGGAGGCCGAGGTAGCGCGTGCGCAGGCGCGGGGGCAGGGCGCGCCACAGCATCAGCCAGGCGAGCAGGCCGGCGGCGAAAGCCGCTTCGCCGATCTTGACCTTGGACTGGATGAAGAAGTGCACGATCGCCAGCAGCGCCGCGGGATATATCAGCCAGTGCAGGCGCTTCCAGTTGCGCCTGAGCCGCTTCTGCCAGCCGTCGGTCGAGGTGACGGCGAGCGCCACCAGAGCCAGCAAGGCCACGAAACCGATGGTGAGGTAGAAGCGCTTGGCGATCTCCGTCGCAACGACGATCAGGTTCCATTTCTGGTCGAGCACGTAGATCAGGAAATGGGCGCCGGCATAGAGCGCCGCGGCGACGCCGATGCGGCGGCGGACGTGCACCAGCGGCATCCAGTCGAGCGTCGCCCGAAGCGGAGTCATCGCCAGCGACAGCAGCAGGAAGATGACGGCCCAGTCGCCGGTGGCATGGGTCGCCACGGTGACCGGGCGGGGGCCCAGTTCGTCGGCGTACCAGCGCCACGCGAGCTCCAGCGCGGGCAGGCAAAGGCCGATCAGCGTGGCGAGCCGCAGCCAGAAGATCTTTCGTTGAATGGACACGGCATCAACCTACGCGATGGTCCGATCAACGGAAGGTCAAAGTTCCGTCATCTGGGCGCGGCGTCGCGCCTCATCTCTGATTGCCAAAGAGCAGGCGATAGGTGCCGACCGTCGGCGCCGCGATGACGCCGAACGGCTTCAGGGTCGCAAGCTTGAAGTGGGCTCGCGCGGCGGCGCCCACCGAGGCTGCGTCGGCGCCCTCGAGCATCACCACCCATTCGGCCTCGTCGGCCTTGGGGTGGTCCATGCTCTTTGCCTGCAGCGGGGCATTGGTGACCTCCAGGTCGGTTTCGGCCGCGAACGCGCCCAGCAGGCCGGGCCGGGCGATGATGCGCGGCAGGACCGTCTCCTGCAGCCAGGCGACCAGCGGCTTGCGTTCGCGCGGATCGGGCACGAACCGAACGCAGGCGACTACGCCGCCGACACCGTGCGTCAGGTCGACCTGGGTGCGAAGCGTCAGTCGGCGAAACTGGGTGAACTTGGCCATCACAGCCTGGGTCCAAGGCGTTTGGCTGGCCAGCAATTGCAGATAGCCCGGCGTTGCGAGGTCGCCGACGCTGTCGCATTCGTAGGTGGCGAGATACTTGGGCGAGCCTCGGACGGCAACGTAGCGACGGGCGCGATGGAAGCCCGGCAGATTGATCCGCTCGTCGATATGCTCGCGATTGTACCATTCGTTGAAGTCACGCTCATCGCGTGCCTTCACCTCGGAAAAGACGATCAGCATTCCTTTGCCGAATAGGGGCATTGATTCATCCCGCAGTAGCCGCCGCCTAGTCTATGCTGGGGCAAGTGCGGGAGGAACCATCATGAAAATCGTCAAAATCGAGGATTTGCATTGCGACGCCGGCTGGCGCGACTTCTCCTTTCTCAAGATCACGACCGACGACGGCCTGGTCGGCTGGTCGGAATACAACGAAGGCTACGGTAGCGCCGGCCTCACCGCCGTGATCCGGCGCATGGCGGCAAGCCTCGTCGGCCAGGATCCGCGGCCGATCGAGCGCATCATGACGACGTTCTATGCCATCACGCGCCAGGCGCCGGGCGGCATCAACCAGCAGGCGATGGCGGCGATCGAGAACGCCCTTCTGGATGTGAAGGCAAAGGCGCTGGGCATTCCGGTCTGCGCCCTGTTCGGCGGCCCGGTGCGTGATCGCCTGCCGCTCTACTGGTCGCATTGCGGCAGCTACCGCTTCCGTAACGCCGAGGTGATGGGCGTCGAGCCGGTGCGCTCGTTCGACGATGTGGTGAAGCTCGGCAAACACGTGAAGGAGCGTGGTTTCAAGGCCTTAAAAACCAACATCTTCCGCTTCGATCTCGATCCGCCCAACATGCACCAGCCGGGATTTGGCCGCACCGCCGGCGGGCCCGAGCTCAACGCCGATGGTGCGACCCTGGCCGCGATCTCCGACGGGCTGGCGGCCTTCCGCCAGGGCGCCGGTCCCGACATGGGTATCCTTCTCGACACCAACTTCAATTTCAAGACCGAGGGTTACATCAAGGTCGCGCGCACCTGCGAGCCCTACAATCTGTTTTGGCTGGAGATCGATTCCTACGATCCCGAGGGGCTGCGGCTGATCCGCGACCGAGCTTCGATGCCGATCGCCTCCTGCGAATCGCTGTTCGGGCGCCGCCAGTTCCGGCCGTTCTTCGAGAACCGCTCGATCGATGTGTCGATCATCGACGTGCCGTGGAACGGGCTGGCCGAGTCCTTCAAGATCTCGACCATGGCCGAGGCCTATGAGATCAACTGCGCGCCACACAACTTCTACGGCCACATGTCGACGCTGATGAGCGCCCATCTGTGCGCCGCCATGCCCAACTTCCGCATCATGGAAATCGATATCGACGACGTGCCGTGGAAGGACGATCTGGTCACGCATCCCCCGGTCATCCAGAATGGTGAGCTGATCGTGCCCACCCGGCCGGGCTGGGGCGCCGACATCAACGAGGAAGCGGTGCGCGCGCATCCGCCCAAGAATCCCCATCCCTGAGAGGAAACGACATGGTCTACGAACTTCGCTGCTATACCCTGAAGCCCGGCAAGATGCCGGAATACCTCAAGGCTGCCGAGACGATCGGCCGGCCGGCGCGTGGCCAGAATTACGGCGTCAACCACGGCTACTGGACAGCCGAGTTCGGTGCGCTGAACCAGATCTGGCACTTGTGGAAGTACGACAGCTACGAAGAGCGGACGCGGCTGCGCGGTGAGCTGATGAAGCATAAGCCGTGGACTGAAGGCTACGTCCCGACGATCCGTCCGCTGATCGAGCGCCAGGACCTGCGGCTCATGAATGCCGTGGTCGATATCCGGCCGGACGACGGCACCACCGGCAACATCTACGAGCTGCGTGTCTATCGCTGCAACATGGGTGGCGCTGTCCAATACGGCAAAGATTTCAAAGAGGTGCAGGCCGCGCGTGACAAGTATTCGCCGATCTGGGGCGCCTGGACCGGCGAGTTCCCGCAGCCCAACGAGTGGATCCACCTCTGGCGCTACAAGAACCTGCAGGAGCGCTTCGAGGCGCGCGGTGCGGCGATGAAGGATCCGGCGTGGCAGGCCTATCTCGCCAAGGGTCCGGCGAAACTACAAGCGATGCATTCGACCTTGCTGTTGCCGACGAACTACTCGCCGCTGAAGTAGGATTAATCAGGAACGGACTGCCTCACTCCGAGGAGCGATCCTCGGGGTGAGGTGGCTTGGAATTTGCGAGGGTAAGCGTATGGACTCGTTCGACGACACCGGTCTTGCCTTGATGAAGTTCGGCGTCGGCCAGTCCGTGCCGCGCTCCGAGGACCCGAAGCTGCTGCGCGGCCAGGGACGCTACACCGACGACATCAATCTGCCGGGCCAGGCCTATGCCGTCATGGTGCGCAGCAGGATCGCGCACGGCGTGCTGAAGAGCGTCGATGCGTCCGCAGCGAAGACGATGCCGGGCGTATTTGCCATCTACACCAACACCGATCTCGAAGCGGCAGGCTTCGGGCCGATGAGATGCGGCCTCAACATTCCCGACCGCGACGGCAAGCCGATGAAGACCCCGCCCCGGCCGTCGTTGGCCAAAGGCCGCGTGCGCTTCGTGGGCGAGGCCGTGGCCTGCGTCGTGGCCGAAACGGCCGTGCAGGCCAAGGACGCCGCCGAAGCCGTCGAACTCGATATCGAGGAACTGCCCGCCGTCACCACTCCGGCTGACGCGCTGAAACCCGGCGCGCCGCAGATCCATGAAGACGCTCCCGGCAATCTGGTGCTCGACTTCCACTACGGTGATGCCGAAGCGGTGAAGAAGGCTTTCGCCGAGGCAGCGCACGTCACCAGGCTCGAAATCGCCTCCAACCGGATTGTGGTGAATGCCATGGAGCCGCGCTCGGCGGTCGGCTCCTATGATGCCAAGACCGAGCGCTGGACCTTGCATGTCGGTTGCCAGGGCGTGATGGGTCTGCGCGGCGGCCTCGCCAAGGACGTGCTCAATGTGCCGCCGAACAGGCTGCGTGTGCTGACCGGCAATGTCGGTGGCTCGTTCGGCATGAAGTCGCAGGTCTATCCCGAGTACGCGCCGCTGCTGCTGGGCGGCAAGCTGCTCGGCCGTCCGGTGAAGTGGACCGACGAACGCTCCGAAAGCTTCCTGAGCGACCATGCCGGTCGCGATCACCAACGCATTGCCGAGCTGGCCCTCGACAAGGATGGCAGGTTCCTCGCCGTGAGGCTGAGCGGCACCGGCAACGCCGGTGCCTACATCTATCCGCCGATGCCTGCCACGACCAACGCGGTGAAGAACGTCATCGATGTCTACAAGACGCCGGCGATGGAGGTGAATTCCAAGGTCGTGTTCACCAACACCACGCCGGTCGGTGCCTATCGCGGCGCCGGACGGCCCGAGGGCAACTATTACATGGAGCGCCTGATCGATACGGCGGCGCGTGAGATGGGCCTCGATCGGATTGCGATGCGGCGGCTGAACCACATTGCGCCCGGGCAGATGCCCTACAAGGCGCCGTCGGGCATGAACTACGATTCGGGCGAGTTCACCACGATCCTCGACAAGGCGTTGATTGCCGCGGATTGGTCGGGCTTCGAGGCGCGCAAGCGGGAGAGTGCCGCGCGCAACAAGCTGCGCGGCCTCGGCCTCGGCTCCTACCTCGAGGTCACGGGACCGCCCGCCAAGGAATACGGCGGCATCCGCTTCGAGGACGACGGCACGATCACCATGCTGAGCGGTACGCTCGATTATGGGCAGGGTCACGCCACGCCTTTCGCCCAGGTGCTGGGCAGCCAACTCGGCATTCCGCTCGACCGTTTCCGCCTGCTGCAGGGCGACAGCGACCAACTCAAGGTGGGCGGCGGCACCGGCGGCTCGAAGTCGGCGCTGGTTGCCAGCCAAGCCTTCCTTGAGGCCGGCGACATACTGATTGCGCAGGGCAAGCAGATCGCGGCCCACGTGCTCGAAGCCTCGACCGTGGACATCGAATTCGCGCATGGCCGTTTCGTGATCGCCGGCACCGATCGTGGCGTCAGCATTCTGGAGCTCGCCGACAAGCTGCGTGGCGGCCTGAAGCTGCCGGCAGACCTGCCGCAGTCGCTCGATGTCAGCCATATCTCGGACAATCCGCCGTTTTCCTTTCCCAACGGCTGCCACGTCGCCGAAGTCGAGATCGACCGCGATACCGGCGTGATCGAGGTAGTGCGCTATTTCATGGTCAATGACTTCGGCACGGTCATCAATCCGATGCTGGTCGCGGGCCAGGCGCATGGCGGCGTCATTCAGGGCATCGGCCAGGCGTTGATGGAGCGCATGGTCTACGACCAGCAGGGTCAGCCCGTGGCGGGCTCCTACATGGACTACGCCATGCCGCGCGCGTCTGACGCACCGGACTTCTCGATCGAGAACCATTCCGTGCCGTGCAAGACCAACCGGCTGGGTATCAAGGGCTGCGGCGAGGCCGGCTGTGCCGGCGCGCTGCCTTCCGTGATGAACGCCGTGGTCGATGCGCTCGCTGAGCATGGCGTCAGTCACATCGACATGCCGGTGACCCCTGAAAAGGTGTGGCGGGTGCTGAACGGCAAATAGCCGGCGGCTACGCCGGCAGGTCGTAGCCGATCTTCGTTTCGATCTCGATCGTTCGCCGCACGGCCGGCCGCGCCATCATGCGCGTATAGTGTGCCTCGATATTGGGGAAAGCCCCCGGCTCGGACTCGAGCGAGCTGCGGAAGCGCCAGTAGAGGCGGAACAGATGGATGTCGGCGATCGAATATCGCCCACCCGCCGCCCAATCGTTCTTGCCCAGACGCTTGTCGGCCACCGCATAGACTTCGCGTGCGTGTTCCAGTCCCTGGCGTCGTGCCGGATGGATGGTCGAGGCAATGTAAGACATCCAGGAGACTACCTGGGCTTCGGCCTCGACGTCGCCCTGCGGCAGCAACTCCGCCGCGGGAAACGTCCGCGCGAGATAGAACAGGATACCGGCCACCTCGGTGAGCATGCGGTCGTCGATCATCAGCACCGGCACTTTCCCGGCAGGATTCATCGCGAGGAACGCCGACGTCCGCGTGTCCTTCCTTGCCAGGGACAGCGGTTTGCCCTCGAACGATGCGCCGGTCTCGTGCAGGGCGATGTGGGGCGCCATCGAACTCGAGCCGGGGGCGAAATAGAATGTCAGCATGGCGGGAGGTCTCCGCGGTTGGGCTCTCACTTTAGCGCCGTCGACAAAGTCTGCCCACGGTGCACTGCGGTGCTGCTGGCGTTTCGCCTGTCAGGGTGACAAATACACCCGGCATCCCTCAGAGGCTTCCACCCGCAACATGTCGCTCGACTGGACAATTGATGCCGAGACCCGATTGGTCGTCATTGTGGCGGACGGTGATGTCACGCGCGGGGAAATGGATACATTGCTCGACGACTTGATCGCCAAAGAGGCGTTGGCCTACCGAAAGCTGTTCGACGGCAGTCGGGGCGACACTTTAATGAATTCGGAGGAGCTGCTCATGCTGGGGGTGCGCTTTCGCGCCATCCATACGCAGGGGCGCATGGGACCACTGGCCGTCGTCGTGGCCGAGCACAAGGCGGAGCTCGTTGCCCGGGTGCTGGGCATGCTCGCTGTCGCCGACCGGCCGATGCGCGTCTTCCGCGCACCCGCACTGGCGCGTCGCTGGCTCGAGTCGCTGGCCAGGTAGACGGAGGTCGGATCGTCCGGCCGTCGCTGCCGATATGTACCGGCGGCTCGAGGACCCTCATGTCGCCGGCAAGCTTCTGCTGCGCGCCGGCGCATGAGTAGGTAGCGGTCCTAGCGGTCGAGCCAGACGTCCTCGTAGCGCGTGCCGTTGTAGATGCTGTTGCTATGGAGGGTCACGCCCTTGACATAGGGCTGCCAGCAGCCTGCCGCCTTGCCATTGTAGATGATCGGCCGGGCGATATCCTCCTGCAGCTTGGCATCGATGTCCCACACCATCTCCAGGCGCTTCTTCTGGTCGGTCTCGCGCGACTGCGCCTCGAACAGCTTGGTCATCTCGGGGTTGCAGTAACCGTTGTAGTTGCGCAGCGAGCCGCAGGCGTAACCCTCGAAGAAAGTGACATCGGGATCGTCGACGGCGCTGCCGGAGAGGTTAAGCGCCACCACGTAGTCCTTCTTGAACACGCGGTTGTAGTAGACGCTGGTGTCGATTACCTCGAGCTCGCTGTCGATATAGATCTGCTTCAGCTGGTCGAGCAGGATCACCGCCGGATCGCGGAAGGTGGCGATGTTTCGCGTGCTGACTTTCAGCTTCAGCCGCTTGTCGGGGCCGTAGCCCGCCTGCTTCATCAGCTCGCGCGCCTCGTCGCGACTCTTGGCGACGTCGCCGTAGCCAATGATGGTCTTCAACTTCTCCGGAGGCAGACCCCACACGCCGTCCGGCGGCGCCAGCATGGCACCACCCAGTGTGCTTTGGCCTTCACTCAGGATGTCGATGAAGGCCTGCCGATCGAGCGTCAGCGCCATGGCGCGACGGATCTTCGGATCGTCGAACGGCGGCACCTCGCGGTTGACGATCAGGTTGGTGCTGACGCCGGTGGCGCGCATGGTGCATTGCGCCTGCGGCGCGTCCTTTTTTATGCCCTTCAGGAGCGGGACCGTGACATCGGTCGGGAAGGTCATGTCGAACTTGCCGCTGACGAACGACAGCATGCGGGTCGAGCGATCGGCGATGATGGTGTATTCGATGCCGTCGAGATAGGGCCGCCCGGGCTTCCAGTAGTCGGTGTTCTTGGTGAGTTTGATGCCCTCGTTCATCTTGAGCTCGACGAACTTGAACGGACCGGTGCCGACCGGCTTGCGGCGCATGTCCGCGATGGGAATATGGCAGGGGTAGATCGGCGTGTAGCCGGAGGCCAGCAATGCCAGCAGCGAGGGCTGCGGCGACTTGAGATGGAAGGTTGCGTTGAAATCGCCGTCGGCCGTCACCTTCTCGACATTGCCGTACCAGGCCCCGCGCGGATTGCGCCGGAGCTTGTTCTCGGCGCTGAGCAGCAGATCGAAGGTGCAGGCGACGTCCTTGGCCGTGAACGGTTTGCCGTCGTGCCAGCGCACGCCCTGGCGCAGCTTGAAGGCAAGCGTCTTGCCGTCGGCACCCCACGTCCAACTCAGGCCGAGATCCGGGATGATCGATTCGAAGCTGTTCTTGGCCACGTGCTGGTCGAACATGACCAGGTTGTTGAACAGGCCCATGAAGGGCACGGCCACCGAGACGGTTGCCTCCTCGTGGATCGAGGCGCTGGGCGGCGTGTCCATGTGCTGGATCTTGAGGATGCCACCGGATTTCTGCGCCCGGGCAGTACCGGTCGTTGCCGTCGTCAATGCCATCACGCTTACCAACGCAAAACACGCCAACGCAAAGCGATCGGTTCGGCTTTTCATGGTGCGTCCTCCCAGTGACGTATGTCCGTGGCAGGCAACGCGCTGTCCGCTTGAGCTGCGGCTTGTCGCGCGCGGCCTTGGCTTGTGCTCGGTCTAGACTTCTCCCCGATTGAAAGTGAAAGAGCCTAGCGCTGTTCCAGTGGTGGAACCAGTCACCCCCAGGCTGTGGCGCCGGCGCGATTGAAGAGGCGCAGGGAGCAGGGTAAGCACGCGGGCCGTACGGTACCGGCGATCACGAGTAAGAGTTTTCATGAAGCGCAAGACAAGCAAGGCATTCGTCTATCTCGGCGCCTCCGGCGTTCACGGTATCGGCTGTTTCGCCGACCAGGACATCAAAAAGGGAGAGCTCGTCCGCATCTGGGACGGCGAGGACAGTCGTTGGGTCTCGACCCGGCAGGTCGATGCCTCGCCCCATGTCGCCCTCTACAAGAAGTTTGGCATTCGCAGCACCGGCGGCTACTGGGTGCCGCTCGATTTCCTGCGCATCTCGACCGGCTGGTACATGAACCATGCCGCCGACCCCAATCTCGGCTCCGATGACGGCGACGTGACCTATCATGCCGTGCGCGACATTCCAGCCGGTGAGGAACTCACGATCGACTATCGTCTCATGGACGACGTGTACGACAATCTCCAGCGCGACGTCGCCGTCCCGCCAACCGCCACCGGCAAGCGGCCACTCGGCAAGCTGGCGCGAAAAAGGCGACCCGCACGTTAACGCCTAGGTCTGGCAAGACGCACTAGGAGCCCGGCCGCCGGCCCTGTATTCTCGCTTCATGACGCTCCGACGACGCGACGTTCTTCTGAAGGCTGTTGCCGTCGGCGGGCTCGGGTTTCTGCCTCGGCAGGCGGCGGCGGCTGAGACCGTCCGCCTGATGTGCGGCTATGGCGTCGGCAATCCCACCGATCTTTGCGCCCAGCTCATCCAGGACGGTCTTTCGGCGGCACTCGATGAGCCGGTCGAATTCGACTATGCGCTGGGCGACGCCGGGCGGCTGGCCGCCCGTCATGTGATCGACTCGAAGCCTGATGGAAAGACGCTGCTGATCGCCGAGGTGCTGAATCTGGTCCTGCAGGACATCCCAGCGGATCCACTCCTGTCACGGCTCATGCCGATCGCCAAGATCACCCGCGGTTTCTCGACGGCGATCGTGGTCAATCAGTATTCCGGCATTGCCGATTGGGCCGGACTGCTCGCGGCGGCGCGGATGAGCCGGCTGAAGGCGGCGACAACCGGCCGAGATTCCACCGTCGGCCTCCTGCTGGCACTGATCGAGCAGCGGATGAAGCTGTCGTTCGATCTGGTCGAGACCGAGAGCACGAAGGCCGCCGCCGATCTGCTGCTGACGCGACGCGCCGATATCGCGGCCGTCGATACGCGCCTGGCGCTTCTGTACAGCAAGCGCGACTCCACCAAGCTTCGGGTGATTGCGACCTCCGGCGCCCGGCGTTCGCCCGAATTGCCCCAGGTGCCGACTCTCGCCGAACTCGTCGGCGATCCGAAGCTCGCGTATACGATCAGCTATGGCGTCTTCGCGCCGGCCACGACCGCTTCGACCGTGGCCGCCCGATTGACGGCAGCCCTGCTCGGCATGCGGGACGACAAGTCGCTGCACTCCCAGGCGCGCCTCGCCGACATTCCCGTGCAGATCGAGGGCCCTTCGGCTGTCCTGGAGACCATCGCGCGCGATCGACGGGTTGCCGCGGATATCGGACGCTAGAGTATCCGTCGCGCGGTGCCTGCCGCCCTATTTCTCGCCCAGCCAGACCGGCCACAAGCCGCGCTTGGCCTTGCGCGCCTCGGCCTCGGCGCCGGCATAGCGCTGGCTGGCGCGCGGCTCCCACGGCAGCACTTCCTCGAGGTGGAAACCGTACGCCAGACCGCTCGCGATCATGTAGCCGCCGAGATCGAGTGGCGCCGGCGATGCGTCGACGGTGCACTGCGCCACGACGTGACAGTCGCGGTCCCAGCGTGCCGCCCGGCATTTCACCTTGTGTTCGGCCTTTTCGAGCATGTCTTCGAGCGCGGCGCGCGCCCGCATGCCCGCGATCGTTTCGAGGCCGCTCTGCCGGTCGCGCAGCTCGCCCGCCTGGACGCCCCATAGGCGCAGCTGCGGCTTCAGTCCGGCACCACCCAGTGTGATGCCGTCGATGGCGAAGGCTTCGCCCAGCCATTCCTTGGGCAGGGCGCCCAGGGTCGCGGTGCAATCGGCCGGCTTGTCGCTTCCCTTGTCGCTGTCCGGCGGCCGCCGCGGCTGGGCATCGGCCCCACCGCTGGCCGCGACGAGGACGAGCGCGAGAAGCAGGGCAAGGCCGGCTTTGCCGGCCACCGTCGGGCGATGGATCATGGCCACAGCCTGCCGCATGCAGGCGCAACGCCGCAACTAGGGAAAATCGAGGTTCACAGCTATAGTTAACCCATGGTTGAGCCGGTTGTTTTCGGGGACGGGCATCGCGTCGACGCGATGTGCCGCTCCCGGCAGGTGGCATCTGTCCCTCACACCGTCGCGGGCGGCGGCAATCGGGAGCTTCAATTGTGTCGCTGCACGACCCCTCGCTGAACATTCCCCACCGCAGGCGCCGCCAGGTGGACGGCCGGCGCCTGCGCAGCGAGCGCACCCGGCATCTGATCATCGAGGCCTATCTCGATCTCCTGCGCCGCGGTCCCGGGATGCCGACCGCAGGACAGATTGCCGAGCATGCCGGCTACTCGGTGCGGTCGATCTTCGAGCGTTTTTCCGATCTCGACGCCCTCAGTCTCGCGGCGGCGGATTATGCGCTTGCCGTGGGGCAGGCCGAAGCAGTGGCGCGCGATGTCGAGGGTGACCGTCCGGCCCGGATCAGATCCCATGTCGAAACTCGGGCTTATGCCTGCGAGAAGTGGCTGCCGCTGTGGCGCATCCTCGTCGGCGTCCAGAGCAAGGTCGCAGACCTCAAGCCCCGCATGGCGCTCGCGCGTCAGGGCAACATGACCCGGCTGAAGCTGATGTACGCGCGGGAGCTGTCGATCCTGGAGGCGACAGCGCGTGATCAATTGCTGATCGCGCTGGTCACGTTGATCAGCTTCGAGAGCTGGGATCAGATGCGCGACCATTTCGGCCTGTCGCCAGAAGCCGCCCAGGACGTCTGGCGCAGCACGATCGACCGGATGTTGCCGCCGACGCCGCCACGGTAAGGGTTCGGCGCGACGGCGGGCGAATCTCCTCGCGCTTCGGTCGCGAAAGCCGTATGGGGCGCCTCGCAATCCGCGTCCCAAACCCAGATCGGAGGCCGCCATGGCCAAGAAGCCCGGAAAGCGGACGGAATATGTCCTGTTCAACGTGATCTACGAGGACGGCAGCCAGCGCTCCAACCGCCGGGTGCCGCTCGACGCCCTCGAGGGTCTCGAAAAGGATCTGCCGGCCCGTGCCATCATCGAGGCGCAGGATCTCGAAGTCGCCGAGAAGTCGGGCAAGGCGCCGCTCGCCATCAAGAGCCTGGAGCGCGCCGCCGGCCAGTAGTGTCGACGTCGGTGGTGCATCGGATATCTGTAGTCCGTGTCTCGGACCGCCGAGCCCCTGCCGCTGCGGTCGTAGACGATACGGACGCGGTCGCCCACTTGCGCGTCGCAGTGGAGTCGCCGCACGGATGTGCTTTGCTTTCGGAAGCTTCGAGCATGTGACCTCGCGCGACTCGAAGCAGGCGCGGACAGAAGCCAACGACCGGCAGAATTAGCCCGCCTCGGCGGCCCGCTAGATCCGGCCACGCCCGCGAATGAGGCGGACGATCAGCAGCAGGATGATTGCACCTAGCGCCGAATAGATGATCTCCGAGACGATGCCGCTGCCGAGATGAATGCCGAGGCGGGGAAACAGCAGGGTCGCCACCAGAGCGCCGGCGATGCCAACGAGGAGATCGCCGATCAGGCCGAAGCCGGTGCCGCGAACGATCTTGCCGGCCAACCAGCCGGCGACGATCCCGACGAATAGAATAACCAGGATGCTTTCGGTGGACATATACACTGCGCGTTCTCCCCTTGGGACGGTTCGCGGTCGCGCGAGCGTCGATTGGGACTAACGCGTTTCGAGGGTTTGGGTTCCTGACCGCCGTAAATGCATCGGTCTGCCGCCCAGGCCGGCGATCCGTTTCCAGGTCGCCGGCCGTTGCGATGTTTCGTTCAGTGTCGACTAGTGGCGGCTCGTCCGGCCGGTGTTGCTCGGAGCGCGCGACGGCGCGACCGCAGGGGTTGCCGGCGCAGAGACCGGTATTGCCCGAGATTGGGCGGCGTGCGTGTAAGGTGTCGCTTGCGCCACGTTGGTCGTGTGTGTGGCGTCGCGGGTCCAACCGTTGCTCTGGCCGTTGCTCCGGCCACTGGCCGGTGTCGTTGCCGGCGGCGCGGTCGGCGTGCCGTTCGGGTTGGGCTGGTGGCCCCAATTGTGCTGGCCATTGGCCTGGCCAGCGCCCTGACCGTTGCCGTTCCAGCCCGCATGCGCCGGCGGAGTCGTGCCCGGGGCAGACGGCTGGCCGCTATGGTTCCAGCTGCCATTGTTCCCGCTGCCATGGCTCTGGCCACCGTCGTTTCGGCCGTTGTCACGCCGCGGGTCATGGCTCCAGCCATTCCGGCCGGCGTCGGCCTGGTTCCAGCCATTGTGGTTCCCGCCATCCCAGCCGTAGTGGTTGCCGTTGCCGTTGCCGCCGGCGCGCTGGCCGTCGGTACGCTCGCGATTGATCTGCCGGCTCTCGCGATCGAGCATGCCGTCGAGCCGCTGGCGTTCGCCAGAGGTCACGACGCCGTCAGCGCGTGCGCGCGCCTCGTAGCGGTCGATACGCTGTTCGCCCTGCTGGAGGCGAGAGGCTTCGCTCCGCGTGAGCGAACCGTCACGACGTCCGGCATCGATGCGCTGCTGCTGGGAAGCTTCACGCTGGTCGATGCTCCACATCGATTGGGCGGAGGCGCCGCCGGCGGCGAGGAGACTCATCGAAAGCACTGCGTAAGGAATAGTGCGGAGGCGGGACATGATTTCCTCGATGCTTAAGGTCGACGGCAAAATATTCGCCGTCTTGTGAGTCGCTACGTGCCTCTGGCAACCGGCATCCCTCGATATCGACCGACGATCATGCCGATCGTTCATTCCACAAGAAGAAGACACATGTCTGACACTGCACCGTCGGAATGGTTGGAAAGTTGCGTGCGCAAAAGAAACTAGGCGTCACGCCACGACTGCACCGTGCGGTCACAATCCCGCTCGTAACCCCTCTACGGAACCTACCAAGGGAGACAGTCATGACTCGCCTGAATGTACGGACTCTTCTGTCGGCCGCGATCGCGGGCTCGATGGTTCTCGCCGCGGCGGCCAGCGCCCA
Organism: Alphaproteobacteria bacterium; assembly: GCA_947474005.1. Classification (GTDB taxonomy): domain Bacteria; phylum Pseudomonadota; class Alphaproteobacteria; order Reyranellales; family Reyranellaceae; genus Reyranella. The sequence goes on from CANJHI010000032.1 coordinate 37,361, forward strand.
GGCGGACGACGGAGACCGTTGGGAGCGGGACCGGGGCCACGATCGCCATCATCACTACGTGCCCGAGCGCCACATCCATGTCGTGCATGAGCGCTATGTCGAGGCACCGCCGCGGGTCGTCTACCAGCGGCCGATCGTCGTCATGCCGGCGCCGGTCTATCAGGCGCCGATGTATTCGCAGCCGGTTGAGCCCAATCTGAACTTCAACTTCACGATTCCCCTGCGCTAGCGTGTCGGGCGCGGCGGGGCCTCGCCTCGCCTCGCCCACCCCGCCGCCAGCACCGCGAGGTAGGCCTCGGTGTCATGGCCAAAGTGAGGCCAACCGGCCTGGCGCCGGCAATCAGAACCTTCGGATTGTTGGCCAGCTCTCCTGAAGATTCACTCTTCCGGCCCGAACCCTAAGGTCCGTGCGCTCCGTGTCCAGATACAGCTTTAAGACGCCGACGGCGTCGGCGGCAGCATCCGGTCGATGGCGCTGATCCAGACCTCGCGTGCGGCCTCGACCGACAGGCCGTGACGCTCGCGCATGA
>CANJHI010000033.1 GCA_947474005.1 Alphaproteobacteria bacterium
AGGACCTGGACGGAACGGCCGGTGCTGTCTTTAGCGAGCGCCATCAGTGGATCTCCACGATGTCGACATTCACCGTGGCCGTCTCGGCGAATACGGAAATCTTGGTGGCTTTGAACTTCGTGCCATCGGCCTTTACGCCGAGCAACGAGAAGTACATCCACCCATCGTCGTTCGTGAGGCCCAGGTCCGCGACCGTCGCCGCGGTGGCATCGTCGACAAACTGGACATGACCGATGCCCGTCCCCACCGAGCGGACGCGGACGCCGATCCCTACGGCGCGCGGCGAGAAGGCGGCCGACAGGGAAGCGCTACCAGAAGTCGGCGCCAGGCGCTGCAGGGTTCCGGGAACCGGCTGCGCGACCTGGAGGAAATTACCGTTGGCGTCGGCGGGAAGCATCGATCAGTTCACCGCTCGCGAAGGCCAGCTGTAAGTGCGCAGGCCTTCGCCCACCTGGACGCTGGTTGCCCAGTGCGTGTCGTTGCCGTCCAGGAATACCTGGAGCTGAACGGCGCTCTCCGGAGCCTCGCCCCAGGTGCGCACGATCATCACCTGAACAACTCGCGCTCGCAACGCATCCTGTGGATGCTGGAAGAACTCGGCGTGCCGTACGAGATCAAGCGCTACGAGCGCGAACCCTCGATGCAGGCGCCGGCCTCGCTCCGCGCCGTGCATCCGCTGGGCAAGTCGCCGGTGATCACCGACGGCGACAAGACGCTGGCTGAATCCGGCGCCATCCTGGAATACCTGGCCGAGACCTACGGCGGCGGGAAGTTCGCGCCGGCCGCCGGTACGCCGGAGCGGCTGCACTACACCTACTTCATGCACTACGCCGAAGGCTCGCTGATGCCGCTGCTGTTCATGAAGCTGGTGTTCGGCAAGCTGCCCGCACGCGTGCCCTTCTTCATGCGGCCGGTCGCCCGCGCGATCGCCAAGGGCGCCGACAAGACCCTGCTCGGCCCGCAGATCACCAACCATTTCGCCTTCCTCGAAGGCGAACTCAAAAAGCGCGCCTGGTTCGCGGGCGCCGATTTCTCGGCCGCCGACGTCCAGATGAGCTTCCCGCTTGAGGCGGCGGCCGCCCGTTCGCCGATTTTCGCCCAGTTGCCCAAGCTGAAAGCCTTCGTCGACCGCATCCAGGCGCGGCCGGCCTATAAGCGCGCGGTCGAAAAGGGCGGCGCCTACGAGGTTCTGAAATAGACGACGATCTCGACCGGACATGCTAGGTCCGGTCCAAATCAGCGAATTGTCTTTCCAAGGAGCGAAACGATGGCCCTTCCGGCCCTGCTGCGCGACAACCTGTCGATCCCCGTGGTCGGCGCGCCCCTCTTCATCGTGTCCAACCCGGATCTGGTGATCGAGCAGTGCAAGGCCGGCATCGTCGGCGCCTTTCCGGCACTGAACGCGCGGCCCAAGGAACTGCTCGAGGAGTGGCTGAAGCGCATCACCTCGGAGCTGGCCGAATACAAGGCCAAGCATCCGACCAAGAAGGTGGCGCCGTTCGCGGTCAACCAGATCGTGCACAGCTCGAACGACCGGCTGCAGCACGACATCGACCTCTGCGAGAAGTACAAGGTGCCGATCCAGATCACCTCGCTGCGCGCGCCCGACGACGTGGTGAAATCGGCCCACCGTTACGGCTGCCTGGTGTTCCATGACGTCACCAACGTGAAGCACGCCAAGCGCGCGCTGCAAGCCGGCGTCGACGGCCTCATCCTGGTCTGCGCCGGGGCCGGCGGGCATGCCGGCGCCCTGTCGCCTTTCGCCCTGGTCCCGGAAGTGCGCCAGTTCTACGACGGCTGCATCCTGCTTTCCGGTTCGATCTCCAACGGCGCCTCGGTGCTGGCAGCACAGGCGATGGGGGCCGACCTTGCCTATCTCGGCACCCGCTTCACCGCCAGCAAGGAAGGCAACGCGACCGATGCCAACAAGCAGTGCATCATCGATTCATCGGGCGAGGAGATCGTCTACACCAACCTCTTCACCGGCGTGCACGGCAACTATCTGAAGCGCAGCGTCGCGGCCTCGGGCCTCGACCCCGACGCGCTGCCGGAAGCCGACAAGAGCAAGATGAACTTCGGCTCGGGCGGCAACTCCAAGGCCAAGGCGTGGCGCGACATCTGGGGCGCGGGCCAGGGCGTCGGCCAGATCTTCGATGCCCCGCCGGCAGCCGAGATCGTGGCCCGGCTGAAAGCCGAGTACGAGGCTGCGAGGGCGGCGCTGTTCGCCGGCGAGACGGTGCCGACGCGGTTCAAGCAGGCGGCAGAATAGTCATTGGAGCGCGCCACTCCAGTGGCGCATCATGAGCTTGAGCGCCACTGGAGTGGCGCGCTCCAATGAAGGCCCTCTATGATTCGCAGCCTTTATGACTGGGTGATCCGGCTCGCCGGTCACCCCCGCGCCATCCCCGCCCTGGGCGTGGTGTCGTTCCTGGAAAGCTCGTTCTTTCCCATTCCGCCCGACGTGATGCTGATCCCGATGGTGCTGGCCAATCGCGCCAAGGCCTTCCGCATCGCCTTGGTCTGCACCGTCTGCTCCGTCCTGGGCGGCCTGCTGGGCTACGCCATCGGCTACTATTTCTTCGAGACGATCGGCGAATGGGTGGTGCGGACCTATGGCCTGCAGGCGGGCCTGGAGAAGTTCCGCGCCGGTTTCCAGGAATGGGGGATCTGGATCATCCTGATCAAGGGCCTGACGCCCATTCCCTACAAGCTGGTAACCATCGCCTCGGGCGCCGCGCACTTCGATCTCTTCACCTTCATGTGGGCGTCCATCGTGACGCGTGGCATCCGCTTCTTCCTCGTGGCAGCCTTGCTATGGAAGTTCGGCGAGCCGATCCGCGCCTTCATCGAAAAGCGGCTGACCTTGCTCACCTGGCTGTTCCTGATCACCCTGGTCGGCGGCTTCTTCGCCTTCCGCTATCTGTTCTGAGGCAACCCATGCCAAAGAGCCTTTTAGGAAAATGCCTCTGCGGCGCCGTTCACTACGCCGTAGCAGATGAATTCGTCTACGCCATGAACTGCCACTGCTCGAAATGCCGACGTATGACCGGGTCGGCCTTCAAGCCGATGGCCGGCATCGAGCGTAACAAGCTTGTCCTGACCGAAGGCCAGGACAAGCTCCTGATCTATGGCAATGAGCTTCGCAACAATACGCGGTGCAAGCTGTGCGGTTCGCTGCTCTATTCGGTGGTGCGCGACGGCGCCTGGGTCCATGTCACCATGGGCACCCTGGTCGACAGCCCCACCATCCGCCCGACCCACCATATCTTCGTGGGCTCCCGGGCGCCGTGGTTCACCATCACCGACGACCTGCCGCAATACGAAGAGTTCGCGCCCTGAGATTTCGCACCCTGAGACATCGCGCCCTCCTCGTGCCACAGAGGTTGCGCTAGGATGAGACCATGAGTTCCACGGCCCTCCCCGTCCCCAGCAAGCTCGGCCTGCTGGCAGCCCTTGGCAGCGGCGCGCTGCTGGGCGGTGCCTTGTACTTCCAATATGTCGTCGGGCTGGCACCCTGCGAGATGTGCCACTGGCAGCGCTGGCCGCATATCGCCGCCATCGCGGCCGGCCTGCTGGCCTTCGCCTCCTTCGCCCGGCCGCGCCTCGCGATGACCTTCACCCTTCTGGCGATCGCGGCGCTGGCCGTCACCTCGGCGATCGGCGTCTTCCATGCCGGCGTCGAACTTCACTGGTGGCAGGGCCCGCAGACCTGTTCGGGCACCATCCCGCGCGGCCTGTCGGCGCACGAGCTCAAGAAGTACCTGTTCGGCGCCAGGATGGTGCGCTGCGACGACATCGTCTGGTCGCTGTGGGGCATCTCCATGGCCGGCTGGAACGCGATCCTGTCGGGCGCGCTCGCCCTGGCACTGGCCTCGGGCATCGCCACAGGTGCCCGTAGATGACGGCGGCCCGCACATGAAGACTGCTCAGAACCGCAATCCCGGCGATCCGGACGCCCGCGCCTTCGTCGAGCGCACCATCCGCGTCGACCAGGCGGGCGAATTCGGCGCCGTGCGCATCTACGAGGGCCAGCTCGCAGCCCTTCGCTGGACAGGACGCGGCCATTCCGACGCCAGCCGCAAGATTGCCGCCATGGCGCAGGCCGAGCGCCGCCACAACAAGGAGTTCGACCGCCTGCTGGCAGCGCGCCGGGTGCGGCCGACGATCCTGTCGCCGCTGTGGAGCGTGGCGGGCTTTGCGCTCGGTGCTGCCACGGCGCTGATGGGCGACAAGGCCGCGATGGCCTGCACGGTTGCGGTCGAGGAAACCATCGACGAGCACTATGCCGGCCAGGCGGCAGCGCTGGGCGACGACGAGGCCGAGCTGCGCACCACCATCGAGACGTTCCGCGCCGAGGAGATCGAGCACAAGGACGAGGCACTGGCCTCGGGCGCCGAACAAGCGGTGGCCTACGGGCCGCTGACCGCTGCCATCAAGGCCGGTTCGAAGCTCGCAATCTGGCTGTCGACAAGGATCTAACGTCGTCTGAAACCTGAAGCGTGTGGGCTCTCGCGCCTGTGAAGGCGCTGCCGCCCACCAGCGCGCTCACGCGCGCTAATTCTGATCCAGCTCGCTGTCCCAATAGAGAAAGTCGCGCCAGCTCTCGTGCAGGTAGCCGGGCGGGAAGGCGCGGCCGTTTTCCTGCAACAGCTGCGTCGTCGGTTCATCCGGCGCGCGCTGCAGCCGCATGGCGCTCTCGTGCAGCAGGCGATTGCCCTTGAGCAGGTTGCACGGGCTGCAGGCGGTGACGACGTTGCTCCAGCTCGTGCGGCCGCCGCGCGACTTGGGCACGACGTGGTCGAAGGTAAGGACGTTGGTGGCGAAGTCGCCGCCGCAATACTGGCAATGGAAGCGATCGCGCAGGAAGACGTTGAACCGCGTGAAGGCCGGCCGGCGCGCCGCCGGCACGTATTCCTTGAGCGCAATGACGCTGGGCAGCCGCATCTCGAAGGACGGGCTGTGGATCTTGCGCTCGTATTCGGAGATCACGCTGACACGATCGAGGAACACTGCCTTGACGGTGTCCTGCCACGACCAGATCGACAGTGGAAAATACGAAAGGGGCCGAAAATCGGCATTGAGTACCAGCGCGTGGCAGGACTCAAGGCCCGGCGTCACGGCTAGGCTCGCCGCCGTTGGCAGGTACTACTCGGAAAATCGATCCGGTCCAACATGCCGTGCATTGTGGCCAAGGTTTTGCGGAAACACAATATGTCGGGGCGACGGTCATCGACATGCCATGGAAGCATAATATAGTCGTCGCCTGCAGGAACCTTTGGGGAGGAACCCATGGACACGACCATCCGCACCGAGCCGGTGACTGGATTTCCGCTGCCGTCGGCCGACCTCGAGTCCCTGGGCATCCGCCGCGGGCAGATCGACCGCCTGATCGCGCTGATCGAGCGGCATATCGCCGAAGGCCGCTATCCTGGCTGCCAGATCGCCCTCGCACGCCATGGCAAGCTCGGCCTGTTCAAGAGTTTCGGCAATGCCGCGGTCAGCCCGGCACCGCGTGCCGCGGCCGACGACACGCTGTGGCTGCTCTATTCCAACACCAAGGTCGTGACTGCCGTGGCCCTGTGGGCGTTGGCCGAGCAGGGCCTGTTCTCGTTCTCCGACAGGATCGCCGACCATGTGCCGGAGTTCGCCAGGAACGCCAAGGGCAACATCACGGTGCTGCAGGTGATCACCCATCAGGCGGGCTACCCCAATGCGGTTGTCGGCCCCGACGCCTGGGCCGATCACAAGCGGCTGCGCGAGGTGGTCTGCGACTTCACGCTCGAATGGTCGCCGGGTAGCAAGGTCCACTATCATGGCCAGAGCGCGCACTGGACGCTGGGCGTGCTGATCGAGGCGCTGACCGGCAAGGATTTCCGCGACGTCATCCGCGAGACCGTCTGCGAGCGGCTGGGACTCGGCCGCGAACTCTTCGTCGGCCTGCCCGAGGGCGAGTTCGGCCGTGCCGCCGACATGCATGAGCCGCTGCCTTCTGGTGGTGGCTCACGGCCCCTCGCCGACAATAATTCCGCGGCGTGGCGCAAGAGCGGCGCGCCGGGCGCCGGCGGCTATGCCACGGCCCGCGCCATGGCCGCGCTCTACCAGATGATGCTGAACGGCGGCGAGCTTGCCGGCACGCGCCTCGTGTCGCCGCGCCTGCTGCAATACGCCATCCGCAACCACACCGGCGACCGGGTCGACGAGTTCATGGGTATGCCGATGCACCGCGGCCTCGGGCCCCACCTGCGCGGCACGACCGAGAACGTCCGCGGCCTCGGCGGTTTCGCCAGCCCGCGCGCCTTCGGCCACGGTGGCGTCGGCACCTCCTACTGCTGGGGCGACCCCGACTCGGGCGTGTCTTTCGCCTACATCACCAACAACCGCATCCCCGATCCCTGGCACAGCAAGCGCCTCGACCAGGTGGCGAACCTGGTGCACACCGCGATCGTCTGAGGAATCGTCTACCGCCCGAGGCGCTCGCGGGCGCCGGCTTCGGAGCCGAGCGAGGCGGCGGCGACCACAAGCGCTGTCACCGACAGGACCAGAACTGCCGTGTAGTTGCCGGTGAGGTCATGCAGCACGCCGCCGATCCAGGCACCGAGAAAGCCGCCGACGCCCGAGCCGATGGTGATCAGGCCGTAGATGCGGCCGAAATGCGCGCCGCGGTAGCGGAGCGTTGCGAGGGTGGAAATCATCGGCCCGCGCGAGCCCATGCTGCCGCCGAACAGCAACACGTAGAGCCACAGCCACAGGTCGTCGCCCGGTCCGCGCACCATCGCCAGCGCACCGACGCCGGCGATCGAACAGGCATAGGCCAGCAGGGCTGCGAGGCGCCGGCCACCGCGATCGGCGAGCCAGCTGAATCCCACCATTCCGAGTGGCGTCAGCAGGCCCGCGACCGCCAGCGCCCGCGCGGCATACGAGCCCTCGACGCCGTGTTCCAGCAGATAGACCATCGCCTGCGGTACCAGCGAGAAGATGCCGATCGATGTCAGCACGAACGACGAGAAGAGCGCCCAGAACGGCCAGTCGCGCACCGCTTCGCCGACGGTCGGGCCGCGGTCGGCTGCAGCCCGCGCCCGCGCCAGCCCCGGCGCACCGCGTTCGATCCGCCCCCACGGCAGGAACAGCAGCACTGGCACGAACACGGCGCTCACCGCCGCAAACACCATGTAGGCGGTCCGCCAGCCTTCTGTCGCGATCAGGTGCTGCGCCAGCGGGAACGTCGCCATCGCGCCCACGCCCGACGCCGACCAGGCGACGGCCAGCGCCACGCCCAGCCGCCTTGACGGGAACCAGCGCCCGAGCAGCGACGCACTCAGCACGCCGGAAAGCGCGGCAGCACCGAAGCCCATCACGATCCCCAGTCCGAGATAGAGGTGCCAGAGCTCGGTGGCCTGCGACGCGCTGGCCGTGGCAAGCGTCGCCGCGGTCACGCCGATGACCGTGAGGGCACGCAGGCCGAAGCGGTCGACGATCCAGCCGGCAATGGGGGCCGCGATGCCGCCTACCAGCAGGGCGAAGCTGTAGATCAGGGTGACCGAGCCACGATGGGCGTCGAAGGCCTGCTGCAGGGCCGGCACGAAGACCACGAAGGTATCGCTGATCGAGCGACTCGCGATGCCCAGGGCAAAACACAGCGCCACCAACGCCCACGGCATGATCGATCCCATCGCCCCAACCTCGACGAGCGCCTGCCCCGGCGCAAGCCGCCTGATGGGCCAGCAGGCTTGCATTCCCCGCATGCGCGCGCCACGTTCCGCGCCGCGGAGGAACTGGTGGCCGATACACTCATCGACGACACACTCATCATCGACACACTCCTGGTTGGGCGCGGCTTCAACGGGCCGAGCCTGTCGGGCAACGGTGGCTATGTCGGCGGCGTCCTGGCAAACCGGTTCACGCAGGCCTTCGGCGGCGACGGCGCCGTCGAGATCACGCTGCGTGCGCCGATTCCGATCGAGACGCCGCTCCAGGTCACCCGCGACGGCGAGGCGCTGATGCTGCGCGACGGCGACACGCTGATCTGCGAGGCGCGCACCGGCTCGGTCGACCATCTGAAGCCGCCACCGCCACCCTCGAACTGGGCGGACGTGATGCGCCGCGGCGAGGAAGGCGGCAGTCCCGAGGACAGCGACTTCCACTGGTGCATCGTCTGTGGCCGCGGCCGTGCGGTGGGCGATGGCTTGCGCGTGTTCGGCACGCACGGCCCCGGCCCCGGCCATTCGCTCTCCTGCTACGTCCCGCATGCCAACCACGCTGACGACGACGGCCGCATCAAGCCAGAGTTCCTGTGGGGAACCCTCGACTGCCCGGGCGCCTGGGCGGTCCAGGATTCCGACGACTGGCGGCCGGCACTTACCGGCCGCATGACGGCCAAGGTGATCGAACCACCCCGGGTTGGCGAACGCTGCGCCGTTGTCGGCTGGCGCCTGGGCGCCGAGGGCCGCAAGCTCTATTCGGGCACGGCGCTCTACACGGAATCAGGCCGGCTGTGCGCGATCGGCCACTGCACCTGGATCGTGCTCCGAAGCTAGCGGTCGGCTATAGGAGTGGGAATGCAGGCCGCGCCGCTTCTAAAAGATCTCGTGCTGGTTGGCGGCGGCCATTCCCATGTCCATGTCCTGAAAAGCTTCGGCATGAAGCCGATGCCCGGTGTCCGCCTGACCCTGATCGGGCGCGATATCGAGACCCCTTACTCGGGCATGATCCCGGGCTTCGTTGCCGGCCTCTATTCCTTCGACGAATGCCATATCGACCTGGCGCGGCTTGCGGCCTGGACCGGCACGCGCCTGATCCAGGCCGAGGCCGTCGGCCTCGATCGCGTCAATCGTCAGGTGCTGCTGAAGGACCGACCGCCCATCTCCTACGATCTCGTCTCGCTCGATGTCGGCGCCGCGCCCAGCCTCGACGCTATCCCCGGCGCCGCCGAGCATGCCACGCCGGTGAAACCGATCGCCGAACTCGGCCGCCGCTGGCTCGCCTTCGTCGAACGGATGAAAGGCCGGCGCGATCCCCTGCGCATTGCCGTAATCGGCGGCGGCGCGGGGGGCGTGGAACTAGCGCTTGCGATCGACCATCGCCTGCACGAGATCGCGGCCGGCGCAAAGATCGACGTCACGCTCATCACACGCGGCGAAATCCTGGCCGGCAACGCCGTCTCGGCCCACCGGGCCATGCGCGCGATTCTGGCACGGCGCGGCATCCGCCTGATCGAGAACACGTCGACGACGGCGATCGAGCCCGGCGCCGTCCGTCTCGAAACCGGCGAGCGCCTGGACACCGACGACGTCTTCGTCGTGACAGAGGCCAGCGCTTCGGACTGGTTCGCCGGAACGGGCCTCCCGCTCGATGATCGCGGCTTTTTCGCCGTCGCCCCCACACTGCGCTCGACCGGCGATGACCATGTCTTTGCAGTCGGCGATTGCGCCACCGTGCTGGCGCATCCGCGGCCCAAGGCCGGCGTGTTCGCAGTCCGCCAGGGCCCGCCGCTCGCCGGCAATCTGCGGCGCGCGCTGCTCGGACAGGAACTGAGACCCTTCACGCCGCAGAGCCGGTATCTCTCGATCATCGGCACCGGTGATGGCCGTGCCCTGGCGACGCGCGGCGCCTGGTCGGTCGAAGGCGCCTGGGTGTGGCGTTGGAAGGACTACATCGACCGCAAGTGGATGCGCATGTACCGCGAACCGCCGGCCAAGCCGATGGACATGAGTGCGCGCACGGCGCCACCCGATCCGGCGCTGGCCGACGCCGAAGCCAGGCGGCTACTGGCTGACATCGGCATGCGCTGCGGCGGCTGCGGCGCCAAGGTCGGCGCTTCGGTGTTGGCGCGGGTGCTGGCGCGGCTCGGACCGTCACCTGGCTCCGGGGTCACGATCGGCCTCGAGGCCGCCGACGATGCCGCAATGATCGAAGTACCGGCGGGACAAGCGCTGGTGCAGTCGGTCGATTTCTTCCGCACCTTCGTCGACGATCCGTTCGTCTTTGGTGAGGTGGCAGCCGTCCACGCCCTGGGTGACGTCTGGGCAATGGGCGCCCGGCCGCACAGCGCGCTGGCGCTGGCGGTCGTGCCCGCCGCCGCCGAGCGCCTCATGGAGGAGGACCTCTTCCAGATGCTGTCGGGCGCGCGGCGCGTGCTCGACCAGGCGGGTTGCGCCCTGATCGGGGGCCATTCTGGCGAAGGGCCTGAAGCGGCGCTGGGCTTTTCGGTGAACGGCCTGGTCGATCCTGCCCGTGCATTGCGCAAGGGCGGCCTGAAGCCAGGCGACAGGCTCGTGCTCACCAAGCCGCTCGGCACCGGTGTGATCTTCGCCGCCGCCATGCGCGGCGTGGCGCATGGCACCTGGATCACGGCAGCCCTCGCCTCGATGCGCCAGCCCTCGTCGGCTGCGGCCGAGGCCCTGGTGGCGGCCGGCGCGCATGCCTGCACCGATGTCACCGGCTTCGGTCTCGCCGGCCATCTCGCGGAGATGATTCGCGCCAGCGGCCCGGTCTCCGTGGATCTCCATCTCGATGCCCTGCCGGCACTCGACGGGGCCGTCGAACTGTTTGCTAAAGGCTTCGCAAGCTCGCTGCAGCCGGAGAATTTACGCGCCCGTCACCTGATTGACGGCATGGACACCCACGCGCACCACCCCAAGCTGCCGCTGCTGTTCGATCCGCAAACGGCGGGCGGATTGCTCGCGGCCATTTCTCCGGAGAGCGCCATTCCCGACAGCGCCGTCGTGGTCGGCACGGCGCGTTCACGCGAAGCAAACGATCTGGCGATCCATTTGATCGCCTGAACGGCAACCTTAAGGGACCGGCGGCGTTGGCTGGTGTCTACACCTCGATAAACGGAGATCAGAATGGCGAAGAAGACAAAGAAGAAGAGCACGACGATTGCGGGCGCGGTACGGGGAGCGGTCGCCGGCCTCAAGGAGTCCGTCGTCCGTGCCGAGATCGCCGTCGTCAGGGCAGGCAACAAGGCAGTAAAAGTCGTTCAGCGCCGCGTCGATGCCGGCATCCTGACGACCAAGAAGACCAAGACGAAGGTGGTCTCCAAGGCGAAGAAGGCCGTGTCCAAGACCAAGAGCGCCGTCCGCAAGGCGGCAAAGAAGGTCGCGAAGAAGGCGACGCCGCGCACCAAGCGCCGCTAGACTGGTCCTTGCGCGCCACTCGGCGCGCAGGATCGGAGGCAACATGGCGCGCGCACGGGCGAGCATCGGGACGGTGGATTACGCCACCTCCATCGCGACCGGACATCACAAGCTCACGGCCGACGAAGGCCCTGAACTGGGCGGCAAAGATGCGGGCCCGGCGCCCTACGACCTGCTGACATCGGCGCTCGGCGCCTGCACCGTCATCACTTTGCGGATGTACGCCGAACACAAGAAATGGCCGGTTACCGCCGTGCACGCCGACATCCACTTCGTGCGCGAGGGCGACAAGCAGCGCATCGACCGCGTGCTCACCATCGAGGGCGCCGTCGACGACGAGCAGAAGAAGCGCATGGCCGACATCGCCGAGCGCACGCCCGTTACGCTCACCCTGAAGGGCGGGCTCGAAATCAGGACGACGTTGGCTTAACGACGTCTCCTAGCCGACTTCCCCTAACCTTGGCGCTTCTTCCATTCCTCGTAGTCGCGCTTGGCCTCTTCGCCCGCCACGGGGAACAGGCCCTTCAGCGAACGGCCGCGCGCCACCTCGGCCTCGGCGAACTCCTCGTAGTGATAGGTGTTGAGGGCCTCCTCGGCCACCGCCTCGACGATCTCGGGCGGAATGACGAGGACGGCGTCACGGTCGCCCACGACGATGTCCCCGGGATAGACGGCGACGCCGCCACAGGCGATCGGCAGGTTGAGATCGACCGGCCGATGGGCGATCGGGCTGGGCGGTGAGGACGGCCGGCGGTGATAGGCCGGCAGGCCGGTCTTGAAGACGCCATCGGTGTCGCGAAAGCCGCCGTCGGTCACGATGCCGGCGGCGCCGCGCGCCTTCAGCCGGCCGATGTAGAGATCGCCGGCCGACGCAGCGCGCGAATCGCCACGTGAATCGATCATCAGCACATGGCCCGGCGGGCACTCTTCCATCGCCTGCGGCTGGACCATGCTGCGGTTGGTGGAGGTCGGACCGTCCTTGTCCTCGCGCGAGGGAATGAAGCGCATGGTGAAGGCGATCCCGACCAGGCGTGGCTGCTCCGGTCGCATCGGCCAGACGTCGTAGAGCGTCATGCTTTTGAGGCCGCGTCGGTTGAGAACGCCGGTCAGGGTCGACGTGCCGACCTTGGCCAGGGCATCGCGCAGGTCGGGTGTGAGGACGGCCATTCGATCTCTCCCTCGGGTTTTCTTAGAGTCTGACTCGAAAGTCGGGGCGGCTTGTCACGCTCTGACCAGTCGTCTGGTGAGACGGCGAATGTGGGCGACGAGGACCCAGGCGACGGCGCTGTCGATCGTAGCCTCGAAGTCCTTGGCGAGGCGACGACATCGGCCGAGCCAGGCAAAGGTGCGTTCGACGACCCATCGGCGGGGCAGTAGCACGAAGCCCTTGGCGGCGTCGGAGCGCTTGATGATCTCGAAGGTCCAGTCGCCGAGCGCGGCCATGGCGCCGCGCAGCTTGTCGCCGGCATAGCCGCCATCGGCGAAGATATGGCGCAGCCGTGGATAGAGCAACCGGATCGACCCCAGCACATCGACGGCGCCGTCGCGGTCCTGGATGTCCGCGGCATGGACCTGCAGGCCGACAAGGTTTCCTTGGGTGTCGGTGACGATGTGACGCTTGCGGCCTTTGATCTTCTTGCCGGCGTCGAACCCTCTGGGGCCGCCACTCTCGGTGGTCTTCACCGACTGGCTGTCGATGACGCCGGCCGTGGGGCTGGCCTGGTGCCCGGCCTTCTCGCGCATGGCAACGACCAGCATGTGATTGATGTTGGCCAACAGGCCCTGACTCGACCAAGCGTAGAAATAGCCTTGCACCGTCGAGTAGGGTGGAAATTCCTTGGGGATGGCGCGCCACTGGCAACCGGTCGAGGCCATGTAGAGGATCGCCTCCATCACCTTACGCAGCTTCGTCTTGCGAGGCCTGCCGACCGCCGAGGACGGCGGCATGAATGGCTCGATCAACCCCCATTCATCGTTCGTCAGATCGCTTGCGTAACGCAAGCCGTCGCGCCGATAGTGCGGCCGGGTGATTTCAGTCCAAGCCATCGTCGCCTCCTTTGAGCTTCGTAACCCAAGGGAATCACGGCCGATTGAAATCACCCAACTTCTTTTTCAGTCAGCCTCTGAGAACATGCAGTTCCAGCCGGTGCGCTGGCCGAGCAGGCATTCGTACTGATCGGCCGAAAAGGCGACGGCTGCGAGAAACAGCGGATTGGCGAGGATGCCGATCAGCCACAGCTTCCAGCCGGCGGCCGCGAACCCGGGCCATCGCCAACAGACCAGCACGCTCACGACGGCGCTGGCGGCCAGCACGCTGCTGAAGACCATCACAGCCTCGAGGTCGAAGAAGGTCCCTGTGATCGCCCCGGCCAGGAACGCCGCGATCACATGGCCGTAGACGAACGGATGGACGTTCTTCATGTCGCGGCGGCGAAACGGCTTTTCCACCAGCGCCACAGCAGGCCACCAAGTGGCGGCAGAAGACAGAGACAGGCGGCGACGATCGCCATCGCCGCCGAAAGGCAGTCCCAGCCGCGATGCAGGCCGAGGACGCATTGCCAGTCGCTGGCCATGAAGGCGAGTGCCGCGATCATGATCGGGTTGGCGAGCACGGCGACCGACCAGAGTTTCCATCCGGCGGCCTCGACGCCAGGCCGCCACTGGCAGACGAAGCTGCTGGCGATGGCACCGCCGAGCAGGGCCAGGGCGGCGATGAAGGCCACTTGCGGACTGACGAACGCGCCGGCGATGGCGCCGGTCATGGCAGCGCCGATCAGGTGACCCATGACGAAAGGACGAATGCGCAGCATGGCCTCATGTCGCGATCAGTCTGGCGACCGCTTCCGGATGAGTATCCAGCATACCGTGATTGGCGCCGGCCAGTCCCTCCATCCGCGCATCGGGCAGCAATTTCACCAGGGCGCGGCCGATCGATCGCACGACGTCCTGGCTGGTCTCGCCATCGACGATCGTGACCGGTCGATCCAGCTGGGCCAGCTCCGCCGCCGTGCTGGTGCCGACGAAACTGCTGCGCACGTCGATCGCGTTGCTCACCGCGAAGGCACCGAGATAGCGGCGTATCGGATCGGCCATGCGGACAAAAGCGCCGTCGCCGAACCAGTAGTCGATCATCAACCGCACCACCTCGGGCTCGCCCGCCGTGGCGCGGCGCGCGTAATCCTCGAAATAGGCGGCAGCCGGACCCAGCGCGGCATCGTCGCCGACGAGCTGCAGGGCGCGGAAATAGACCGGTTCGAACAGCACAATCCGTTCCACGGCATCGGGCCGCGCTTTCAGCGCCGCCTGCAACGCGATGTTGCCGCCGAAGGAATGACCGGCCAGACGCACCGGTTCGTCCAGCGATTCGACCAGCTGCGCCACGGCAGCGCCCATGGCGTCCATCCGCCCGGCAGGTTGGTCGACCTCGAGGCGGTCGGAGCCGCCGTAGCCCGGCAGATCCGGGCAGATCGTACGGAAACGCTCCTTGAGATGCGGCACGACGCGGGCCCAGGAACGGCCCTCGCCGGGCGAGCCATGGATCATGACCAACGGCGGTCCGCTGCCCTCCTCGCGGTAGGCAAGCTTGCGGCCATCGGCCAGTTCCAGCGTAGGCATCAGTGTTTTCCATTCATGATGAGGCCTGTCGCGTTGCCATGCACCGCCGGCCTCCGTCGATGATCAGTCCGCCGGCATTCTTGATCATTTCACCGGGAATGACCCCGAGGGTATTTCCATGTACATACATGCAATGTATAGAGATGCGCAATGTCGAAGAAGATGCGATCGCCCAAGACACTGCGCACTGACGCACAGGCGGCCCTGGAGGTCTGCGCCGGCTGGAACGTCCGGCTGGTGGCGCGGCGCATCACCCAGTTCCTCGAGCAGCGCATGGAGGGCTCGGGTCTCTCCTTCGCCCAGTTTGGGTTGATGGCCGAGATCGCCGCGGCGGCCGACGACACCATCACGGCGCTGGCGGAACGCATGGAGCTCGACCAGTCGACCTTGTCGCGCACCTTGCGCACGCTCGAGGGCGATGGCCTGGTCGAGATCGCCATGGTCGAAAGCGATCAGCGCAAGCGCATGGTCTGGCTCACGGAAAAGGGCGCCCGCCGGCTGGAAGCCGCCCTCGCCTCGTGGCGGCTGGCCCATACCGAGCTGGGCAAGATTGTCTCGACCGATCTCGTGCGGCGGCTCGCCCTGGAAGCGGAAAGAATATGACAACGAACCCTTCCCTGCTCGACAGCCGCACCGCCTGGATCACGGCCACCGCGGCGCTGGTCATCCTGACTCTCTGCTACGGCGCACCGCTGGTCTCGGTGGTCGCCATGAAGCTGATCGCGGCCGAGCTCGGGACATCGCGCTCCGGTCCCGCCGGCGCCGGCTCGATCGTCTATATTGGCGCGGCCTTCGGCGGCATCGCCGCGGGCTGGCTGGCCGGCAAGCTCGGCGTGCGCCGGGTCGTGATGTTCGGCGCAACCATGGTGTCCGCGGGCCTCGTGCTCTCGGCCTCGGGCGGCATGCTGGAGCTTTACGCCGGCCACGGCATCCTGATGGGCCTGTTCGGCACGGCCTGCATGTTCTCGCCGCTCATCACCTACGTCAGCCGCTGGTTCGAGCGACGCCGAGGCGCCGCGGTGGCGCTGATCTCCTCGGGCCAGGCCGTGGCCGGCGCGATCTGGCCGCCGCTGCTGCAGCTCGGCGTCGATGCCTTCGGCTGGCGTTGGACGATGGTCGCGTTCGCAATCCTGGTCGTCGTCGCGGTGGCGGCCCTCACCGTCATCTTCCTCCATCCGCCGCCCGAGGAGTCGGCGGCGGCGGTGGGTGCGGCGGACCGCCCGCAGTCGAGCGGCGACGTTCTCGGCATGTCGCGCAACACGCTCATGATCCTGCTCATGGCCGCCGTGTTCTGCTGCTGCGTGCCCATGGCGATACCGATGCATCACGTGCCGGCCTTCTGCACCGACCTCGGCATGACGCCGCAATACGGCGCCGCCATGCTGTCGGTGCTGCTGGGATGCGCCTTCCTGGCGCGGCAATTCTGGGGCTGGGTCGCCGATCGCATCGGTGGCCTGCAGACCCTGCTGTGGGCCTCGCTCGTGCAGGCGATGGCGCTCGTCGGCTTCCTGCTGACCAAGGACCAGGCCGCCCTGTTCGCCGTCTCGGCCGCCTTCGGCGTCGGCCTGTCGGGGCTTCTGCCCGCCTATGTCATCGCGGTCCGCGAATACTACCCGGTCGAGGAGGCCAACTGGCGCATCCCGACGGTACTCTTCGCCGGCCTGCTGGGCATGGCGACGGGCGGCTGGGGCGCGGGCTTCCTCTACGACGCCTTCGGCGACTACCTCACGGCCTTCGCCATCGGCATGGCGTTCAACCTGCTGAACCTGGTCGTCCTGCTGTTTCTCGTCGTGCGCCGCCGCGGCCCCGGGGTGCGTCTGGCCGCGGCGTGACGGCGCTCACACCAGGTTGATGCGGCAGCCGCAGACCTCGACCTGGGCCGGCCCGTGCTGCTTGCCGCGCTTGTGGGCAGCGGCCAGGACGCGCTCCCGGTCGACAACCTTCACGTCATAGGCCGACACGCCGGGTCCACGTCCATCGACGATCGGCACGAAGCGGATTTGCGAACCGTCGAGCCGGATGATGTCGTCCTCGACCGGACGGTTCAGGATTTTCGCCCACGTGGCAGCGGCCTTGTCGGGATCCTCGTGCTGGATCTCGACGCCGGCCAGGCCGTTGGTCACGTCCGAGCGCGCATGCTTCAACCAGCCTTTCTCGGCCGGCGGCCACCACAGCGCCGGGTCGACGCCCGCCAGTGCAAAGGTCGTGTCGAGCGACAGCAGAACGCCCGTCGTGTCCGACGGATGGAAGTGCGTGTACTGGTATTCGGGCAGGTCCTTCTGCGCCACCGCACGCACGCCGAGATCGGTGACGCGCTTGCGCTCGGCCGCCGCGTCGGCAACCTGGAGGATCACCATGTAGCCGCCGTCGCCGTTGCGCCGGTCGATGTAGCGGCCGGCCGACGTGCCCTGCTGGAACGGCGTCACGATTTCCAGGAAATCGTGGCCGGTCGGGCAGACGACGTTGACCAGGCCCCACTTGGCGACGCCGGGGTCGCGATAGGCGACCTCGATGCCCAGGATGTCGCATAGCTCCTCGCGTGAGCTCTCAAGGTCCTTGCAGACAAAAACGCACTGTCTGAGCCGCATCGGTCCCTCCCATTCGCTTGTTGTAGGGTCTATCGTAACGCCATGCGGACCGTGTGGACCATGGGCTTCGTGGCGGCGGCCGCGCTTTCATTCTGCTTCCCGGATTTCGTCGTCTTCCGCTTCACCCAGGCTGTCATCTGGGCGATCGCGCTGGTCGGCCTGGTGATCCTGTGCGGTGTCAGCGGCCAGTTCTCCTTCGCCCAGGCCGGCTTCTTCGGCATCGGCGGTTACACCGCCGCCATCCTGGCCGCCCACACGCCGCTCTCGCTCTACTGGGCGCTCCTGCTGGCACCGCTGGCGGGCTACGCCGCGGGCTACGGCCTCGGCCGGATCGCCGCCGGCCACAGCCTGTGGACCCAGGCGCTGGTGAGCTACGCCTTCGCCATCGCCTTCCCACAGTTCCTGCGCTGGCGCTGGGTCGAGCCATGGACCGGCGGCACGCAAGGCCTCTATCTCGATTTCCCCACGTCGCCCGGCGGCCTGCTCAGCAACGATCGCTGGGCCTTCTTCATGGCGCTGTCGCTGCTCGCCGCGGGCATCTGGCTCGCCGCTAACCTCATCCAGAGCCGATCCGGCCGGGCAATGATGGCCGTGCGCGACCACGATCTCGCGGCTGCCGCGCAAGGCATTCGCGTCGTGCAGATGCAGGCCGCGGCGTCGGGCATGGCCGGCGCCTATGTCGCCCTGGCCGGTTGCCTCTCAGCCTTCCAGTACGGCTTCGTCGGGCCGACCGGCTACAATTTCGCGCTGTCGGTCCAGATGCTGTTCGGGCTGGTGATCGGCGGCATGCAATCGTTGGCCGGCGCCATCCTGGGCGGCCTGTTCCTGCAGTTCTTTCCCGATCTCACGGCGGGGTTCGGCAAGGGGCTGTCGGCCCTGCTCTACGCCGTGCTGCTGATCGCCACCATCGTGGCGATCCCGGACGGCATGGCCGGCGCAATCCGCCGTCTTGCCGCCCGGTGGCGTCGTCAGTAGCCCTCGGTCAGTAGACCTTGAAGACGTCAGTGACCCTTGAAGACCGGTGCGCGCTTCTCGACGAAGGCGCGGGCCGCTTCCTTGTGGTCCTCGGTCTCGCCGGTGCGGATCATGCGCGCCGCCTCGCTGTCGAGCGCCTCGGAGAGGGTGCCCTCTTCCGCCACCTTCATGTTCTTCTTCACGTGCCACCAGGCAACGCGCGGACCCGCTGCGAGTTTCTTGGCGAAAGTCATGGTCTCGCTGTCGAGGTTGGCGTCGTCGATGACCCGGTTGGCGAGCCCGAGCTTCTCGATCTGCTCGGCATTCAGGATCTCGGCGGTGAAGTAGAGCTCGCGGGCCTTCGACGTGCCGACCAGCTTGTGCAGGAAATAGTGCGACCCGAAATCGCCCGAGAAGCCCACCTTGGCGAAGGCCGTCGTCATGCGCGCGCTCCTGCCGACGAACCGCATGTCGGCCGCCAGCGCGATCGACAGGCCGGCGCCCGCCGCCACGCCGTTCACCATGGCGATGGTGGGCTTGCCCATCTCGTGCAGCAACTCCGAGACGCGCATGCGGTCGCGGATGTCGTGGACCTTGTCCTCGTAGGTCTTGTCCTGGTCGCGGCCCGCCGCCATCGACTTCACGTCGCCGCCGGCGCAGAACGCCTTCTCGCCAGCGCCCCGCACGACGACGCAGCCGATCTTGCGATCACCCGCCGCCTCTTCGAGCGCGTCGCTGAAACCCTGCATCATGTCGCGGTTGAGCGCGTTCATCGCGTCCGGGCGGTTGAGCACGATCTTCATCACGCCGTCTTCGACGGTCTTGAGTACATAGGACATCGACTTCCTCCGGGATTGCAGCAGGCCTCAGTTGCGGCGATGGTTTCGTAAACCAAGCATCCGCGCAACGACATTCCGCCTCGCATCGCGGAACCATCGGGAAGGACCGCCGCCATCATGAAATACGAGACCCTGCTGACCGATCTGGCCGACGGTGTCATGACCGTGACGCTCAATCGCCCCGACAAGCTCAACGCCTTCAACACGACGATGAGCCGCGAGCTGATCGACTTCTTCCAGGGCGTCAATGCCATGGACGAGGTGCGCGCCATCGTCGTCACCGGCGCCGGCCGCGCCTTCTGTGCCGGGGCCGACATCTCCGGCGGCAGCAGCGCCTTCAAGGTCTGGAACGATGGAACCGCGCCGCAGAAGCGCGAGGCGAGCGATTCGATCACGCTCGCCATCTTCAATTGCCTAAAACCGATCGTGGCGGCGATCAACGGTGCCGCCGTCGGCGTCGGCATCACCATGTGTCTGCCGATGGACATAAGGATGATTTCCAGTTCGGCCAAGATCGGCTTCGTGTTCAACCGGCGCGGCATGGCGATGGAGGCCGGCTCCTGCTGGTTCCTGCCACGGCTGGTCGGCATGCAGCAGGCGCAGGAATGGGTCATGACGGCCGAGCTGTTCGGCGCCGACGAGGCGCTGAAGGGCGGGCTCGTCCGCTCCGTCCACGCACCGGAGGAGCTACTGCCGGCCGCGCAGGCGCTGGCCCGGAAGTTCGCGAGCAGCACCTCGTCGGCCGTCGCCGCCGCCGTGAACAGGCGGCTGATGTGGAGCATGTGGGGCGCACAGGACCCGCTCGATGCCGTCACGCTCGACCTGCAGTGCGTCGGCCATCTCGCGGCCGGCGCCGACGCGCAGGAGGGCATCAAGTCGTTCTTCGAGAAGCGTGCCCCCGTCTTTCCTCTCCGGCCCAGCAAGGACATGCCGCCCTTCGGGCCGTGGACCAAATAGCGGCTTGGAAGGCTGGTCCGAGGGGCGTTTAATGACCTCCTGGGAGGTCGACCATGCCACCTGACTCAGCCGCCGTTGCAAGTACGCGTTCCGACCCACTCTATGCAGCGCTCGAGGAGCGCGTCCTGGCACGCGACCAGAAGGGCGCGAGCGAAGTCTACTACCGGCTGGTGAAAGCCGGGCGGCCGCTGCCGGAGATGCTGCGCGAGGCCGTGCGCATCCACGCCCCCTACACCCACGTGCCCTATCACGAGCGCATGGACGACGGGTACGTGAACTTCGTGAACAACGATCATTGCCTGTTGAGCGCCCGAGCGACGCTGCATCTATCGAAGATGCTGCCGGGTGCGGCGTCGGGCCTGCCGATGGCGCAGACCATCTGGTACATCCCGAGCGGCCTCGATATCTGGAACCAGAAGATCGCCAAGGCACCGGGTCACTATTCGCGCGGCTTCCAGATGGCCGACGGCCCACCGCCCGCGCCCGTGGTGCACTGGCCCGACCAGTCGCCGCTAAAACTCGACGGGCCGCTGCACGACCGCCTCGGCCAATGGATGACCCAGGTCCATCGCGGCCAGGTGGTCGATGCCTATCGCACCTTCCTCGGTCTCATGGCCGAACCCTCGGAGCGGCGCGCGGCATTGGCCGAGCTTGTCTTCGCCGGCCTGATCGATGTGCAGGACCGTTCCTTTCAGAACCGCTCCTACACGACCGGTCACAAGTCCTTCCGTGCCCGCGCCACCGTCGAACTGGGCGACGCCATCGGTTGGGACATGGCGCATGACGTCCTCTACGCCGGCGCGCTCGATATCGCCGTCGGCCCACGCTGGTACTCGCTCTACGAGGTGGCCTGCAATGCCATCACCGTCTATCTCGAGGGCCACGAACTGCACGCCGTGCCCTATAGCGGTACGACGGAGAAGGAACGCGCGATCCTCGCCGGC
Source organism: Alphaproteobacteria bacterium (assembly GCA_947474005.1). Lineage (GTDB taxonomy): Bacteria > Pseudomonadota > Alphaproteobacteria > Reyranellales > Reyranellaceae > Reyranella. The sequence continues at coordinate 21,033 of CANJHI010000033.1, forward strand.
AACAAGGCGCCGCTCACGCAGGCCGAGGCCGACGCTCTCATCGAGGTGGTGTTGCGCCAGCCCGAGCCCGCCTATATCGAGCACCTGACGGCGTTGCTGAAGGCCGGCAAGAATCCGCGCTCGATCCTCGACGCGATCCAGCTCGGCGCCGCGCAGGTCGTGATGGAAACCCATTCCGACATCAACTTCTCGCTGCCCCAGCATTGCTACGAGTATTGCAACACGCTGGGCTGGTTCTGGGACAATTTCCAGCATCCGCAGCGACTGAAACTGCTCTATCTCGCGGCGGCCTATCTCAACCAGAACGCCTGGCACCAGAAACTGAGCGGGGACCTACTGCCGCCCCGCATCGAGAAGCCATCAGGTGCCTCAGGCCTCGACGCCGGCCAACTCGCCGCCCGGGTGGAAGCCGCGACCATCGTCCTCGACGCCCCCCAGGCGCTGGGATGGGTGAAAGCCTATCTGGCGAGCGGCCACGACACGGCGCCGCTGGTGCGGGCGCTCGCCATGGCCGCGACCCGGTTGGGCAACGATCCACACAACCAGGAAATCGCGCAATGCATGTTGGAGGATTTCGGCAAGAACCGCCTGCCCGACCGCGGCCGGCTGTTGCTCGCCGCCGCCCAGCACACGGCGCGGCACCGCAAATACGGCGATCCGCTCGATTGCAGTCGCCGCTTCGGCAAGGCGCTCGATGTGGCGGCGCTCGCCTGAGGGAGCGTTGACAGTCAGCGACAGCCGGAGTCATTCTTGCCGCGCTGCAGTAGGGCGCATCGGCTGACGGCCGAAGGGGCTATGCCCACCTACGTCACCAAAACCGTCGTTGCGCCCATGCCGAACCTCGAGAATCTCCGGAAACAAGCCAAGCTCTATCTGCGCTGGCATCGCGACGGATATCACCCGGTCGCCGCCGCGATCAGGGCGATGCTGCCGCGTTACGAGCATTTGACGGATCGTCAGGTGCTGGCGGAAAGCTTCAAGCTGAGCGACGCGCAGGAGCTGGTCGCACGGCAATCCGGGTTCGAAAGCTGGCAGGCGCTCAAGACAGGAGTCCAGGCCATGCCCACAACAACCAATCCGACCGTCACGATCCCCGTGCTAAGCGATGTCGAGGCGCAGCTTTACGTCTCGGACGTCAAGGCGTCGTGCGATTACTACACGAAGCTCGGCTTCACGGCGGCTTTCACCTACGGCGAGCCGGCCTTCTATGGCCAAGTCAGGCGCGGCAAGGCCCGGCTCAATCTGCGCCTGGTCTGCGAGCCCGTCTTCGTCGGTGATATTCGCGAGCGCGAGATCTTGCTGTCGGCCTCGATGACCATCGACAGTGCCGAGGAGATTCGCCAGCTCTTCGACCAATGGAGGTCAGCCGGCGTCGACTTCAAGCAAACCCTCAAGAAGGAACCCTGGGGCGCGCGAACCTTTATCGTTCGCGATCCCGACGGCAATCTCCTGTTGTTTGCCGGGCCCGCCGCCTAAAGCCTGAGCACGTACATGGCGAAGGCCTCGGCCGGCGCGCTCCGGGATTCGTAGAGAGCCCTGGCCGCCGTGTTGTCCGGCTCGGTGCCGACCCACGCTTCCTGGCAGCCCAGCTCCTTGGCAAACGTCAGCATGGCGTCGAGGAGGCTCCGCGCGATGCCCTGGCGCTGCCGCGCCGGCGCCACCGCCACTTCGTCGATGTAGAGTTCGGTCGGCCGGCCATCCGGGTGCCGGTGCACGACGGCGGCGACCTGGCCCACGATTTCGCCGTCCACGATGGCCACCATGAGGTGATGTCCGGGCGTGGCGAGATAGTGGGTGAGCTGACGACGCTCGACCGGATGGTCGAACACGTCAGGCGCGACCCGATCGAACAGGCTCTCGTCGCCGGGCCCGACATAGCGAATTTCGACAGTCATCGGCTCTCTATAGCCCACTAGCGCAAGGCCGCCACCACGGCGCGGGCGATGGCCTCAGGCGATTTTCCGCCCGGCCGATACCAGGTCGGCGTCCAGTTGAGGGCGCCCAGAAGCTGCAGGCGCCACAAGGTGCGGTCGACGGCGCCCGGCAAGGGAAGCGCCTTCACCAGTTCAACGAAACGCTTTTCGTAACCGTCGCGCATCGTGACCAGGCGATGGCGCAGGCGGGTGTCGAGGCGGCTGAGGTCCGCCGTCATGACAGCGGCATGCGCCCTGTCGGCCAGCAGCGATTCGAGATGGGCGATGCAGGCCGCTTCGAGCCGGGTCCAGGGCGCACGTGACCGGGCAACGCCAGAATCGACGGCTGCCCCGATCTCGGCCACGCCCGCCTCGTAGACCGCGGCGATCAGCTCGTTCTTGGAGGGAAAATGATAGTACATCGAGCCCGCGAGCATGCCCGCTTCGCCGGCGATGTCGCGCATCGACGTGGCCTCGAACCCGCCCTTGGCAAAGCGGCGTGCCGATATGGCCAGAAGGTTTTCGCGGGACATGCCCCATCCTAGCAACCAAACACTTGTTTGGTAAGCCGCCGGCCGCTAGCCTTCGCCCATGAGCTACGTATTCGACCTCGGCAATCCGGCGACCAACGCCAATCCTTTCCCGGAATTCGCGCGTCTCCGCGCCGAGGACCCCGTGCACTGGTCGCCGGCCATGAAGGCATGGATCGTGACGCGCTATGCCGACGTGAAGCAGGTGGCGCTGAACAATCGGCAGATCTCCGCCGACCGGCTGACGCCGTTCTTCAAGACCAACCCCGAGTACCAGCGGGGCTCGATCGACAGTCTGGTGCGTTATCTCAATCATTGGATGGTCTTTCGCGACCCGCCGGACCACACCCGGCTGCGGCGTTTGTTCAACAAGGCTTTTACGCCGACCTCGGTCGAGAACCTGCGACCCAACATCGAGGATATCGTCAGCCATCTGATCGACGGCATGCAGGCTAAGGCGAGGCGCGGCGAGACGGTCGATTACATCGCCGACTTCGCCTATCCGCTGCCGGCCTCGGTCATCATGGACCTGCTCGGCGTGCCACGCGCCGACCTTGAGCGTGTAAAACTGTGGTCCGACGACATCGCCCTGTTCATCGGTACGGCGCAGGTCGCCGGCAACAAATACCTGCGCGCCGAGTCGGGCGCCAAGGCGATGTCCGACTATTTCCGCATGCTCGTGGAAGCCCGTACCGCCGAGCCGCGCGACGACATGATCACCCACCTCGTGCTGGCGCGGGACGACCGCGACGCGCTCAGCACCGACGAGATCATCGGCACCTGCATCCTGCTGCTATTTGCCGGTCACGAGACCACCTCCAACCTGATCGGCAACGGGTTTCTCTATGCGATGAAAAATCGCGAGCAGTGGGAGCGGCTGATCGCCGATCCGTCGCTCGCCCCGACCGCGGTCGAGGAGTTCCTGCGCTATGATGGCCCATCGGGCGCCTTCGCCCGTGTCGCCGCCACCGACCTCGAGATGGGCGGCAAGACCATCCGCGAAGGCCAGCGTGTCTTCGCTTTCATGAACGCAGCCAACCGCGACCCCGAGGCCTTCGACGATCCCGAGCGGTTCGACATCGGCCGCGAAACCAATACCCACCTGACCTTCGGCCACGGCATCCATTTCTGCCTGGGCGCACCCTTGGCTCGACTGGAAGCACAGATCGCGGCGATCCGCCTGACGGAGGGCCTGCCTCACATCCGGCTTTCCGGCGGCGATCCGGAGTGGCACGATTCGCTCATCCTGCGGGGTGTGAAGAGTTTGCCGGTGATTTTATGAAGGCCATGATCTGCCGCCAATGGGGCGGTCCCGAGGACCTGCGGCTGGAAGACGTCGAGCCGGTTCCCCTTAAGTCCGGACAGGTCCGCATCCGGGTCCGGGCAGCGGGCGTCAGCTTCGCCACCACCCTGGTGATCGCCGGCAAGTACCAGCGCCGCCCGCCCTTCCCTTTCGCGCCGGGCACCGAAGCCTCGGGCGTCGTCACGGAAGTCGATACCGCCTGCCGCCGCCTCAAGGTCGGTGACGAGGTCGTGGCCGTGCTCGACTGGGGCGGGCTCGCCGAGGACGCCGTGGCGCACGAGGTCAACGTCTTCCCCAAGCCGAAGAACCTGGGATTCGTCGAGGCGATCCAGCTCGCCATCTCCTACCCTACGTCGGCCGGCGCACTCACCTGGCCGATGGCGCTGGACGTGCAGAAGGGCCAGACACTGCTGGTCCATGCCGCGGCGGGTGGCGTCGGCATGGCGGCCGTCGAGATCGGCAAGATCCTGGGGGCCACCGTGATCGCGACGGCCGGCGGCGCGCGCAAGACGGCGTTCGCCAAGGCACATGGCGCCGATCACGTGATCGACTACACCGCCACCGATTTCCGCGCGGAAGTGCTGAAGCTGACGGACGGCCGCGGCGTCGACCGTGTCTACGACCCGGTCGGCGGCGACGTCTTCGCCCAGTCGCTGCGCTGCATGGCGGTCGAGGGCCGCATCTGCCCGATCGGCTTCGCCGGCAGTACCATTCCGCAGATACCAGCCAACATCCTTCTGGTGAAGACCATCGCCGTGACCGGCTTCAACTACGGCTACTACGTCGGCTGGAGCCCGCACGACGCCCGCTTCGAGGAAGCCGGCCGCACCTTTGCCCTGATGGAACGCATCCGGGGCTGGTGCGAGGCGGGCCTTTGCCGCCCCCACGTCGACCGCACGTTCCGTCTCGACCAGGCCGCCGAGGCGATGCGCGCCCTGCTGGAGCGCAGCGTCACCGGCCGCGTGGCAATCGTGATGGACTGACTATTTCTTGGTGAGCTTGCCTTCGAAGATGCAGTAGCCGTCGAGCTTGATCCTGGACTCGCCGTCCTTGATCTGGCCGATGACGTCCATCATGCCACCACCGCTCACAGCCGCCGTCGTCTTGAGGACGCCGTTGTTATCGAGCTTCGCTTGGAAGTTGCGCTCGGCCCGACCTTCCTGTTGGAAACGACCTTTCACATCGGCACCATCGACGGTGACATCGATCGTCATCTTGTAGGTCGGGCATTTGCCGCTGCCGGGAGGGTTCGTGCCGTACCCGGTCCAGCTGTAGACGACCGACGCTGCGTGGGCCGCACCGGCAGACAGGACAGCGACCAAAGTCCCGGCTGCAATCGTCTTCAACATCGGATTCGTCTCTCCTCGGAAAAGGCCGCTGGCCGCATCAAGCTACACCGCGTTCGCAAGCGACTATTTCTTGGTGAGCTTGCCTTCGAACAGGCAGTAACCGTCGAGCATGATCGTCGAACTGCCCTCCTTGAGAGAGCCCACGACATCCATCTTGTTGCCGCCGCCGACGACGGCCGTCGTCTTGAATTTCATGTCAGCGCCCATCGTCGCCTTGAAATTCCGCTCCGTGCGGCCTTCCTGCAGGAAGCGGCCCTGGACATCGTTGCCGACAACCGTGACGTCGATCGTCATTTTGTAGGTTGGGCACTTGCCGCTTCCGGGAACATTCAGGCCGTATCCCGTCCAAGTATAAATAGCCGGCTCGGCCATGGCCGGTCCGGCAAGAAACAGGGTAGCCAGCGTGGTCGCAACAACTCGTTTCAGCATCGATTTCCTCCTATCAGAAGATCCGAAATGGCATCCTCTCCCGATCGCCACTTTGGTGTTCCACCGTGTGCCCAACCATACCCAATCTCGTTATCAAAATCGCCTTTTTGAAGGCACCACCAGACGTTTTCAGGGGATCAGCGCCCCTTGAATTCGGGATCCCGCTTTTCGAGAAAGGCCCTGATCCCTTCCTTCATGTCCTCGGTCTGCATCAGCGGCAGGAGCTGCAGGAAAACATGGTGGACGTGCTCGTTGAACGGCTCGTTCCAGGCCATGCGCATCATGCGCTTGGCGGCCTGGATGGCGAGCGGCGCATTGGCGGCGATTTCGAGCGCCAGGTCGCGTGCCGCACCCATGACGTCGGCGTCGGGCACGACCTTGTTGACCAGACCGATCTCCAGCGACTGGGCGGCGCTCAGCGTGCGGCCGGTGAAGATCAGTTCGGCCGCCTTGGCCCAGCCCAGCATCCGCGGCAGATACCAGGTGCCGCCCGACTCGGGCAGCACACCGCGCTTGGCGTACGATGCGGCGAGCTTGGCCGACTGGGCCATCACCCGGATATCGGCACCCAGCGCCAGGTCGAGGCCATAGCCAGCCGCCGAGCCGTTGAGCGCCGCGATCACCGGCTTGTCCATGGCATGCAGCACCGGCGGCGGCGTGTTGCGCAGGTCGATATTGGTGGGCGTCGCCCCCGAGCCGATGCTGAGATTGTCGGTGCCCTTGGATTGCGCCTCGAGATTGAGCCCGGCGCAGAAGGCGCGCCCGGTGCCGGTCAGGATCACCACGCGCACGGCCGGGTCCTCGTTGGCCTGGACTAGCGCCCCGGTGAGCTGCTTCAGCATCGGACCGGAAATAGTGTTCATGCGCTGCGGGGCGTTCAGCGTGACGGTCGCGATGGCGCCGTCAACACCGTAGAGCAGCTCACCGGGCATTAGCTCTGATGTGGGCTGGGCCGCAAACTGGCTCATGTTTCCTCCCTTTGCCTTAAGCGGTTATGGTGGCGCAGGAGAACACGCCACACCATGCAAAATCGTTTCATCGACCTCTACAGCGACACCAAGACCAAGCCCTCGCCCGGCATGCGAAAAGCCATGGCCGACGCCGAGGTGGGCGACGAGCAGAAGATGGAGGACCCCACCGTCAATCGCCTGCGCGAGCGCGTCTGCGAGCTCCTGGGCAAGGAAGACGCGGTTTTCCTGCCGAGCGGCACCATGGGCAACCAGATCGCCATCCGCGTCCATTGCCGGCTGGGCGACGAGGTGATCGCCGACCGCACCGCGCACATCATCAACGCCGAAGGCGGCGGCACCGCCGCCAATGCCGGCGTCATGATCCGCATGCTGGACGGCCCCAACGGCGTCTTCACCGGCGAGCAGGTGCGCGAAGCCCTGCGCGATCCCAACAGCCGCAACGCGCCGCGCTCGCGCCTGGTCTCGATCGAGAACACCTCCAACGGCGGCTGCGGCACGGTCTGGCCGCTCGCCACGATGCAGGGCGTGACGAAGGTGGCGCGCGAGGCCGGCCTCAGTCTCCACATGGACGGCGCGCGGCTTTGTAACGCCGCCGTAAAATCCGGCACCAAGGCGCGCGACTACGCAGCCTGCGTCGACTCGCTCTGGCTCGACTATACCAAGGGCCTGGGCGCCCCAGTTGGCGCGAGCCTCGCCGGCTCGCGGGACTTCATCAAGGAAGCCTGGCGCCAGAAGCAGATGCTGGGCGGCTCGATGCGCCAGTCCGGCGTGATCGCCGCGGCGGCCCTCTATGCCCTCGAGCACAACTGGGACCGCCTCGCTGAGGACCACGACAACGCACGCCATCTCTCCGAGGGCATCGCCAACATCAAGGGCCTGAAGATCGACGTGCCGCGCATGGAGACCAACCTGGTGTTCTTCGAGATCACCAAGCCGGGCTGGACCACAGCCAAGCTGGTCGAGGCTTGCAAGGAGCGAGGCGTCGGCATGGGCACCTCGTCCGGCAACCGCATCCGCGCCGTCACCCATCTCGATGTCAACCGCGCCGAGATCGACACTGCGCTCAAGGTCATCAGCGACGCACTGGCCGCCTAGAGCGGCCATGAATGCGCCGCTGAAGCTCGGCCAATCGATCGCACGGCGCGAGGATCGGCGGTTCCTGACCGGCACGGGTCGTTACACCGATGACACCGCGCCGACGGGAGCGCTTGCCGTGTTGTTCGTGCGCTCACCACACGCGCATGCCCGGATCTCCGGCATCGACAGGGAAGCAGCCCTCGCCACGCAGGGTGTCGTCGCCGTCTACACAGCTGACGACACGGCCGCCGACAAGCTCGGCCACCTGCCCGCCATCAGCGAGATCAAGGACGCGGCCGGCAACCGCCATCGCGAACCGGCGCATCTGCCGATGCCGGTCGGCAAGGTGCGCCATGTCGGCGACATCGTCGCCATGATCGTGGCCGGCACGCTCGACCAGGCGCGGGATGCCGCCGATGTGCTGATCGTCGACTATGAGGAGCTGCCGGCCGTCGTGACCGTGGCCCAGGCACTCTCGCCCGGCGCCGCGCTGGTCCATGACGACGTGCCAGGCAACCTGATGTGCCGCTGGAGCAGGGGCGATGCCGCCGCGACGGAGGCCGCTTTCGCCAAAGCAGCTCACGTCTCGAGCCTCACGATCCGCTCGCCGCGCCAGATCGTGCACTACATGGAGACGCGCGCCGCCTGGTCGGCCTACGACGCCGGCGCCGATCTCGTCACCGTCACTTTCGGCTCGCAGGGCGTACAAATCCCGCACAGGCTGATGTGCGAGCGCGTTCTCAACGTGGCCAAGGACAAGTTGCGCCTGGTCACCGAGGACGTGGGCGGCGGCTTCGGCCCGAAGTATCCGATCTATGCCGAGCCGACGCTGATCGCCTGGGCGACGCGCAAGCTCGGACGCGGCCTGCGCTGGACCGCCGACCGTGCCGAACTGGCCCTGGCCGACAGCCACTCGCGCGACCTCGTGGCGACAGGCGAGCTCGCGCTCGACGCCGCCGGCAGTTTCGTGGCGGTGCGCGTAAAAGCCGAAGCCAACTACGGCGCCTATGTCTCGATGTTCGCGCCCACCATCGCGACCACGGGCATGGCCAAGGTGATCTCCGGCCTCTATCGCATTCCTGCCATTCGCCTCGACTTCGACTGCGCTTTCACCAACACCGTGCCGGTCGATGCGATCCGCGGCGCCGGCAAGCCGGAAGCGTTGTTCCTGCTGGAGCGGCTGGTCGATATCGCCGCCCACGAAACCGGCCGCTCACCGATCGAGCTGCGCCGCCTCAATCTGCTCCGGCCCGAGGATATGCCGTACGTGGCGGCGAGCGGCTATACCTACGACGCCGCCGACTGCCCCCTCCTCTTCGAGACGGCGCTCCGCCACGCCGACGTCGTGGGCTTCGAGGCTCGACGTGCGGCGAGCGAGATCGTGGGCAAGCGCCGTGGCCTCGGCCTCTCCTGCCATCTGCACGGCACCGGTGGCATCGCCGACGAGCATGTCGTCGTGCAGGTCGAGCCCGACCGGCTGATCGCGCGCCTCGGCACGCAGAGCCAAGGCCAGGGCCATGAGACGGTCTTCGCCCAGATGCTGTCGTCGGCGCTCGGCGTGCCGGTCGAGCGCATCGACATCCGCCAGGGCGATACGCGAAGCATCCCGCGCGGCGGCGGCACCGGCGGCTCGTCGTCGACCATCATCAGCGGCACCACGCTCGCACGCGCCGCCGACGTCGTGATCCAGCGCGGCCGCGATCTCGCCGCCGAGCGGCTGGAAACGGCGCCGGCCGACATCGCCTACCGCGACGGCGCCTTCGAGGTCGTGGGCACCGACCGGCGCGTCGGCCTGTTCGAGCTGGCGGCATGGAAGCCGTTCGAGGGCGATGCGGTATTCGCCGACAGGATCGAGGCCTTCCCGACCGGCGTCATGGTGTGCGAGGTCGAGGTCGATCCGGAAACCGGCGCCACCCGCATCGACCGCTTCATTGCCGTCACCGATGCCGGCGTCGTGGTGAACCCGCGCCTGCTGGCCGGCCAGATGCACGGCGGCATCGTGCACGGCCTAGGCAATGCGCTGATGGAAGAGGCCGTCTACGACGAGCAGACGGGACAGCTGCTCAGCGGCACCTTGATGGACTACGCCCTGCCGCGCGCCGACGATGTGCCCGATCTCGGGGTCGAGACCATCGCCACACCGTCGCCCAACAATTTCCTCGGCTTGAAGGGCATCGGTGAACTTCCGACCAACGGCGCACCGGCCGCCCTCGGCAACGCCATCATCGATGCGCTGCGCCCGCTCGGCGTGCGCCACATCGACATGCCGATCACCGCCCACAAAGTCTGGCGGGCACTGAACCGGTGAATACTGCCGCGTGGCGGAAGTTGGCGGGCGGCCGAGCCCTCGGCTAACATCGGCGGCAGGGAGGAAATCAATGAAGCTGTTCGTCAAAGCCGCGTTCGCGGGCGCGCTGGTGTTGCTGTCGACCGGGGCGTTCGCCACCGGAGCATTTGCCCAAGCCTGGCCCAACAAGCCGATCAAGCTCGTGGCGCCCTATCCGCCCGGCGGGCAGACCGACGTGGTGTCGCGCTATTTCGCCGAGAAACTCTCGGGCGTTCTCGGGCAGCAAGTGATCGTCGACAACAAGGCCGGCGCCCAGGGCATGGTCGGCGCCGAAATCGTGAAGAATGCCGCGCCCGACGGCTACACGTTCGTCTACGTCAACTCGTCGATGATGTGCATCAACCCTTACGTCTACAAGAAACTTCCCTATGACGGCTTCAAGGACTTCGTGCCGGTGACGCAGCACGGCCTGGCGCCACTTATGATGGTGGTGCCGCCGACACTCGGACCGAAGTCCGTCAAGGAATTCGTCGTCTGGGCGAAGGAGCGCAAGGGCAAGGTCAACTTCGCTTCGTTCGGTACCGGCTCGTCCTCGCACATCTGGGGCGAGATGCTGAACCAGGCCGAGAAACTCGACATGACGCACGTGCCCTACAAGGGCGCGGGCCCGGCGATCCAGGATACCCTGGCGGGCCATATTCCGATGACCATCCAGGACCTTGCCGCCGGTGGGCCGTCGATCATGGCCGGCAAACTGACGCCGCTTGCCATCACCTCAGCCCAGCGCTGGCCACGCCTGCCCGATGTCCCGACCTTCAAGGAAGCAGGCTACGATATTGCGCTCGCCGGTTGGAACGCCATCCTCGCGCCGGCCGGCACGCCGCCGGAGATCGTCGAACGCATGAGCAGCGAGATCCGGAAGCTGGTGCAGACGCCGGAAGGCAAAGAGCGCCTTCTCGACATGGGCCTGATCGCGACCGGCACGACACCGGCCGAGCTGACCGAGATCATGAAGACCGGTTGCGCCGCCTGGGGTGACGCCGTGAAGCGCGCCGGCGTCGAACCCGAATAGCCTAGTGCCGCGCGAGCTTGTCGAGTGCCGCCGCAATCGCCTCGCGTGTCGCGGCGGGCTGCTCGGCGATGGCGTGGCCCAGCAAATCGAGCTGGCGGCGCAGCGTGTTCACCTGATCGACCAGATCGACCACGGTTTCCACCGACTCGTCATCGAAGCCCATCTCGTCGATGAGCTCCGCCAGCAGTCGGGCCCGGGCAACGTCGATCTGCTCAAAGCTCCAGGACTCCGCCGGGCCCAAGGGACGCAGCAGGCCGCGCGCCACCCAGCGTTCGACATGGACCGTGGTCAGGCGGCCGTGCAGGCGCAGCAGTTCGGCGAGGGTCGTCACGTGAACTGCTCCATCTCCTTGCGCGGATCGTAGGCACGACCCGCCTCCCAGCTCTCGAGGAATTCCTTGAGCTTCTCGTCGGGTTGCTCGGGCAGCACGACCTTCAATTTCACATACTGATCGCCGCGCTGGCCCGACTTGCGGTCGAGCAGGCCGCGGCCCTTGAGCCGGAGCGACGTGCCCGTGTTCGAACCCGCCGGCACGTTCAGCATCACCGGGCCACCGATCGTCGGCACCTTCACCTTGCCGCCAAGGGATGCTTCCGAGACCGTCACCGGCAACTCGACATGGATGTCGCTGTCGCGTGGCTGGAAGAAGGCGTGCGGGTCGACGTGGATCTCGACATAAGCGTCGCCCGCCGGCCGGCCCTGGCTGCCGGGCATGCCCTGCCCCTTCAGCCGCAACGTCTGGCCGTCCGTCGTGCCTTCGGGAACGTCGATATCGAGGGTCTTGCCGTCGGGCAGGGTGACCCTCTGCTTGCCGCCACGCGCGGCCACCAGGAATGGCACACGCAAGGAATAGGTGACCGGCATGCCGCCCATGTCGAAGCCGCCACCGCCGCCGCCATGGCCCCGGCGCTCGCCAAACATCTCGGAGAAGACACCGCCCATGTCGACGAACGACTCGTGAGCACTGGCCCGCTCGTACTTGCCACCGAAGCCGCCGGCGCCGGCCTGGTCGCGGTAGAAGCCGCGCGGCGGCATCTCCTGTCCCGTGCCATCGATCTCGCCCGCGTCGAAGCGACGCCGCTTCTCGGCATCCGAGAGCAGGTCGTTGGCCTGGCTGATCTCCTTGAACTTCGCCTCCGCGGCCTTGTCACCGGGATTGAGATCGGGATGGTGCTTTTTGGCGAGCTTACGGAACGCCTTGCGGATGTCGTCGTCCGAGGCGGTCCTTGGCAGGCCCAGGACAGTATAAGGATCGGTCATAGCCCTACAAATGTGGTGTGAATTGCGTTCTTACAAGACCTTGCCGTAACGGGCACCGTTGGCGCCGCTAGCGGAGAATACTTCGCCTTCCGGCGCACCCACCGACGTGCCGATTACCAGCAGCCGCACGACCCGCTCCTCGCCCGGGGATAGGTAGAATCCCTCGTCCTCTGCCCGGTAGTGTGCATCTTCGATCTGTATGCACGGCGCAAGCCGCGTCGCGCGAAGGCGAAGCGCCCAGCCCACCCTGTCCTGGATCAGTTCGACCGAAAACCCTGGATCGACGTCGAGCGCGGCACGCCCCAGCGGAAAATGAACGGCGTCACTCAGCCGCACGCCAGTCGCGGCATCGTCCAGCCTCACGATCGTGGCATCGAGCGCCGCGGCGCCGAAGCGGTAGGCGTAGGTGATGTCGAAGAAAGAGCCGATCACTTCGGTGGAACCCAGCGTCCGGTTGCTGCGTGCCGGCAGATCGACTTCGTGATCACGGCGCATCACCACGCGTTCGCCCTCCTGCAGGCAGAGCAAGGTGAGCGTCGCGCGCACCGCGGTGGCGGTGTCGTTGATGAGGTGAATGCCGAGGCCGTTCAACCCTTCATCGGTCAAGGCAACCTGCACGGGCCGGAACGCCCGCCGCAATCCATGCCAGGCGAGTTTCGGTGCGCCGGTGGAATCGACGACACCCCAGCCAGCACCGGGCATGAAGTCCTTCAGCATCCATACGATTGCGCCTTGGCACGACGAGCCGGCGCGGCGCCATTCGGCGATGGTGGCTTCCATGACCTCCGCCGTGACCGCTCGAGAGAGACGAAGATAGTGCGCCGGATCATCGTGGCGGAGCTGAGCCGGATCGACGCCGTAGAGCAGGCGCAGATAGTGATCGCGAACATACTCGAAATCCCACGGGGCACCGTGGTCGCGCGGCACGGCGGCCTTCCACCGGTCGGGATCGGTCCAGGGCACGTCGGCGCCCCTGGCAGCCGGCACGTTGGCAAAGGCCAGGCATTCCGAGGCAAAGCGCACATCGGCGCGCCGGGCGTCCTCTAGAGGGCGCAGATAGGCGCCGACGCCGTAGTAGTGCGAGATGCCGCTATCCGCCGAGAACGGCACGTCGCCACCCATGGGCGATTGGGCAACATAGATCGCGTCGGCCCGCAGCTCGGCGGCCGCGCGCCGCAGGATGTCGTCCAGCAGCGGACTTTTCCACGATGACGGTGGGAGCCCGAACATGGCGGCCTGCTGCGCCACTTCGCTGCCGCCACAGACCACGGCGAGCGCGGGATGGCCCTGTGTACGGCGGAGGAACTGCGTCGCCTCGGCTTCGACGCTGGTCCGGAACGCAGCATCGGCAATGGGGTAATCCATGTTGGCGAACATGAAATCGTGCCAGACGAGAATGCCGAGTTCGTCGCACAGCGCGAAGAAGTCGTCGCTCTCGTAGATCATGGTACCGCCGACCCGGATCATGTTCATGTGCGCGACACGCGCCTGTTCGAGCCACGGCAGCAGCCTGGCACGATCGCCCGCCAGGGAGACCAGATCGACAGCACTCCAGCAGGCCCCGCGCGCGAAGATCTTCTGGCCATTCACCTTGAGGCCAAAGCCCTTGCCGTCGTCGCCGCGATCGACTTCGAGTGACCGGAATCCCGTGCGGCCAAGATCGATCTCGGTATCTCCCAGCCGCACCCGTACCTGGTGCAGAGTGGGCACCCCGTGGGTATGAGGCCACCACTTGTCGACCCGCGGCAGACGCAGCGTGCCTTCGAGGCGGCGGTCGCCGATCCAGGTCAAGGAGCAACTTTCCTTACCTGTCGCGAGCACCGCCGCAGGTCGCGCCCCGTCGCAGTCGACCTCGAGCCTGACGGCCAGCAGCCCATCGTCGCCATCGAGCGTGGCGTGCATTTCGATCGCTCGGACTTTTATCGAGCCGGCCTCCTCGATCATGTCGACCCCACGCCACGGCCCCACGGCGTGGACCGGCGGCTGCCAGCCAGGCATATGGCCGAGCAGTGTCGTGCGCATCAGACGCAGGGTGTTGTCGTCCACGAGCCGGGTTCGCCAGCGCGCGCGTCCCATGCGTCGCCCCCGCCGGGCTTCCAATGCCACATCGAGAGACCGGAAGACGATCAGCAATTCGTTGCTACCTACGAGATCGACTTCAACCTCGTGCGTCAAAAACATGTTGTCGCTGGCAAGGATGAGCGTCCCGTTCAGCCAGACTTCGGCCAATGTCGCGAGGCCCTGACACCGTAGCGTGCGCCGGCCATTGCCGGCGAAGCGGGTGCGATACCAGACATCCTGATCGTGCAGCGGCGCCGGCTGCTCGACGCTCCATCGTCCGGCATCGCGCAGAGCCTGAGCCGCAGTGCCGGGAACGACGGCTGCGATCCAGTCGAGCGCCGATGACAGGTCGCCAGGGTCCTTCGCCGCACCCGGCACGGTGAGCGCGAGCCGCCAGCCCTCGTCGAGAGGAACGACGCGACGCCCGGTGACGGACCGCAGCGTCGACATCATGGGAATCGGGCGGCGAGCGTCGACATGATGAATGCGTAATCGGCTTCAATCGGGCCGAGCTTCATGGCCGCGGCATCGAATTTCCGGCGATGGGCCATGCGCGCCAACAGAAACTGCAGGGTCTTGGCCGCCTCGGCGATGCGCCGGCTGGCAAGCGCCGCTTCAGCCAGCCCATCCTCGCCATGCGCGCCGAGCCAATGCAGGTACGTCCCCAGCATTTCGAAATTGGCACCGAGCTGACGCGGCAGATTGAAGGCGTATAGATGGAAAAAGTCCGAATCGCGCGCCGCGAGCCGCTCGAAGTGCAGCGGCAGGGCAATCCGCCAATTGGTCACAGGATTGCTGGCAGGACGATGCTTCAGGTGAAGCCGCAAGAGATCGACCGAGGCCGCGACCAGCCCCTCACCGGCCAGCGCCTTGCCGTCGCGCTTGACGAACTCGACATAGGGAAATAGTGCGCCGGGCATCACGCGTGACCGGAACAGACCATCGTAATCCTCGCCCTCGAGCACATGATATCCGACGCTGTGAAAATAGCCGAGCCGCCGCGCCGCTGGATCGAGAGCGACGGCCGCCACGGTCGTTTTCACATGTTGTCGACGATAGGCGAGATCGACATCCGGAAGCCAGTGCGCATCGACCTCTATCAACACCGGTCGGCCGCGACCAAGCTGCTCCAGCGCATGTGTCTCGACACTGTCGTAGATCGCAAGTTCCTGAACAGCGAGGCCGAACAGCACCCGCAGGTCATCCAATGGAAACTTAAAGAAGGTGAAATGATCACCCTCGAAGTCCTGAAGCACGGCGAAGGACAGCGCCGCCTCGGCCGGATGTCCCAATGCCGGAAGAAGTTCCGCCCAGAGGTCGACGTAGCAATTTGTTTCCGTCCAGACGCGATCGCCCGCATGCAGCACCGGCCGCGTCCAGGTTGCCGGGTCGAGGCCGAACAGGTCGACGGCGCTAGAGGCCGAGGACATCGCGAACGTCTCGCGGCCAGTCCTCGAAGGCAAAGCCATGATGCTTGAACAACGCCAGCGCGATGCGCTCGACCCCGAAGCCGACACAGGCCGAGTGCGCGGGCTCGCCGGCCGCGGTCTCGATACTCCACGCGCGGCCGAACAGATCACGATGATAATTGAAGCTGACGCAGGCCGTCGGCGCTTCTTTCGAGGTGATCGGCACCAGGAGCTCGAACTTGAGATGCTCTTCGCGCTGTTGAGTTGCCAGCAACTTGCCCGCGCGCCCAAAGAAAGGATCGGTGGCAGCAGCAACCTCGCACGGCAGGCCGAATGACTCGACGAGAGCGCGACCGCGGCTCATCCAAAGCTCACGGAACGCGACTGTCTGCTCGTGGGTGCCGACACGCACATGCTCGCGCTGACGGAACATCTGCATGCGCGCTGGATCGATCGAGGGCTCGTTCCGGAAGCAAAAGGCGTAGACGTCGACCAACGCGCCATCATCCGACAAGCGGCCGCGCGCGGCCACGGTGGGATAGACGCCGTAGCAGGCGGCGGGCGTCAGGGCGACTTGCGTGCTCTCCTGTCCCACCGTCCTGTCGCCGTCCTTGTCGAGCATTTCAATAAGCGCGCGATGTTCGCGGTCGGAACCGAAGAAGCTGTAGACCGTCCCCGCTAGTTGCGGAAACTTCCTCGTATAGCCGCTCTTCTCGAGCTGCCATTTGCCGATGCCGGGCGGGAACCGGATGACTTCCGGCCGGTCGGGATCGCCGACCGTGCTGATCGCCGCATTGATTCGATCGATCAGATGCTCGAATACACCGCTGCGGCCGTAAAGACCGTCGACGCCCAGGGAAATGAGCAGGCCACGGCGCAGCAGTTCGTCGCGGAACGCGCGGTGCAGATCGGCCAGGGCGGTCTCGGCGGGCATCATTCCAGTAACTCCGGATCCTCCCGCAGCGCCACCAAAAGCTGGGCGGTCTTGGCAAGGATGCGGTCATTATTGACCATCAAAGCCGCCGAATGCGCATCACGAAGATGGCGGCCAAGACTGAAGGCCGTGTCGTTGCGATAGCCGGCCAGACCGCAGACCAGCATCGCCTGATGGATGACCTGGACGGCAAGCTG